>CAZXBB010000091.1:0-44914 GCA_964638815.1 uncultured Isosphaeraceae bacterium | reverse complement strand
GGCGCCCTCGCCTGCACCGGGGCGCGGTGGAGGATCGGGGTGCAGGCGCCGGTCGCCTGCACCACAAGCATGTCCGCCTTCACAGGAAGTGCGCACTCGAGAACGTGGCGCAGCGCGGTGAGGAACTCCTCGGAGAAGGAGCGCCAGTAGTGCAGCGCGGGCGAATGCTCCGCGTCGAGCTTCTCCGACGACCGCACAGCTCCCTAGACTACATGACGCCCGCGGCGTTCGCGGCGCGCCTCCGCCCTGTTTGACTCTCATTCGCCCTGGTACGGAAGCTGGGGGCAGGCCACTTGCGGGGGCGCCCGCCTTTCGAGCGATCCTCTATAGGGCGTCGCCGTCGTGGACCATCCCGATCCTCCGCCTTCCAGCGGTCGAACGTGCGGGGATGGAGACGATCGAGATGCCGGATGGCCGATCCGAGCGGCTTGCCGAACTTGAGGAGCCTGGCCCGTTCGCCTGGTGTGATGTGGATCCTCTTGCGGGGCCTGCCTCGCAGGATCTGGTTCTCGATCGTGAGGTACTCGAGCTGGGCGATGACCGGGGAGCGGCCTGAGGCTCGCCGGAGCAGGTCGGGACTGTGTGCCGCGGTGCCTGGCCGGGCAAAAAAGAGATCGCCGCAGGTTCCACTGCGCCAGGCTTCGACGGTCGGGACTGTGTGCCCCGGTGCATGGCCCGGCAAGGCAAGGGCGGCAACGCAAGGGCAAGGGCCGGGCGGTGCGACCCGGCACCGGGCACCCTCCCATCCCCTCGCCCCTCGCCCCTCGCCCCCCAGCCCGCCGCCCGCCGCGCGCCGCCCGCGCTTGCCCCCTCCCGCCCATCCCCTATACTGCCCGGCTCGACTCATCGCCCGCCTCCGGGCCCTGGGAGCCACCGCCATGCCTCGCGTCTGCCATTTCACCGGTGCCCGCACGACCGTCGGCCGCAGCATCCGCTACCGCGGCCGGCCCAAGTACCAGGGCGGCATCGGACTCAACGTCACCGCCAACAGCAAGCGGACGTTCAAGCCCAACCTCCAGACCGTGCACGTGGTCATCGACGGCAAGCCGCAGCGCGTGAAGGCGTCCGCCAAGGCCATCCGCCGCGGTCTCGTGGTGAAGCCCCTCAAGCGGAAGTACGCGTACACCCGCAAGCAGAACTCGCCGACGGGCGCGGCCTGATCCCGTGACCCCTGCACCGGCGACACCGCCGGTCGCTCTCGGCGCGAAGCGAGCAATTCGCGTGCCGATGTGCGGGGTGCGACACCGTCCCATCCTCGATGTGCGGGGACTGATACGTCCTCATTTATCTTGAAAATCGAAGTCCTCCGGTTGACCTGCGCGGTAGCGGGCGTACCGTTTCCTCAGCTTCACGTACGCCACAGGGGGGATGCTTCGGACCGATAAACGGGCACGCTCCGACACCCGATCGGTCACGAAGACCCAACACACGCTCGTGCGTGGAAGCAGGTGCACAGACCGGGACCGGTTATCCGGTCGCGGCAACGTCACGAATGGTACGTCCGGAAAGAGCACGCGCAGAGCTCGTCGAACACTGCCGCGCCGCGGGCGCTTTGCCGCTGGTCGAGTCGACCTCGGAAAAAGCGTCACGCGACGACGCCGGTTGACGCACTCTGCGAAAGTTCGCGTTTCGATTCAGGGACGGAGCCGGGGGACCGGGGGGAAGGGCGTCGGGCGCCGTGCGTTGGGGAACGCGTTGAACGGCGACCGGCACAAGGCTCGGGCAGGAGGCGCCGTGACCACGAACTCAGGTCAGACCGACATCGATCGCGTGCGCGACGCGACCGACCTGGTCAGACTCATCAGCGAGCACGTCTCGCTCACGCCCCGCGGGCGCGAGCACGTGGGACTGTGCCCGTTCCACGACGACCACCGCCCGTCGATGGCGGTCGTCACGCACAAGGGCAGCGGCTTCTACAACTGCTTCGCGTGCGGAGCGTCGGGCGACGCCTTCCGCTTCGTGATGGACTACCACAAGATGGACTTCGGCGAGGCGCTGCGGTATCTCGCGGACCGGGCCGGCATCACCCTGACGCCGCGGTCCGTCTCCGCCCGCGCGGAGGGCGGCGGCGACGGCGTGCGGCGGGCCGATCTGTTCAAGGCGCTCGACTTCGCAAACGACTTCTTCCGCCGGACCCTCGCCGACCCTGCCGTCGGGGCCGCCGCCCGTGCCGCCCTCGCCGACCGCGGCCTCGACGCCGCAGCCGTCGAGCGATTCTCCATCGGCGCCGCCCCACCCGGGTTCTCGACGCTGCTCGATCGCCTCGGCGGCAAGGCTTCCGCCATCCGCACCGCGGCCGCAGCCGGCCTGCTCCGCACGCGTGACGACGGCGGCCGCTACGACGCGTTCCGCAACCGGCTGATGTTCCCGATCCGCGACGAGGTCGGACGCACCATCGCCTTCGGCGCGCGGATCATCGATCCCGAGGACAAGCCGAAATACCTCAACAGCCCCGAGAGCGCCGTCTTCAGCAAGTCGCGCACGCTCTACGGTCTCGACCTCGCCCGCCGCGCGATCATCGACGCGGGTGAGGCGATCGTGACTGAGGGCTACACCGATGTCATCGCCTGCCACCGCGCCGGCATCGAGAACGTCGTCGGCACGCTGGGCACGGCGCTCACGACGCAGCACGCCTCCATGCTCGCGCGGCTCTGCCCCACCGTCGTGCTGGTGTTCGACGGCGACGAGGCCGGACGCAAGGCGGCCGACCGCGCGATCGAGGTGTTCTTCCGCGAGCCGGTTGACATGATGATCTGCGTCCTGCCCGAGGGGCAGGATCCGGACGACCTCGTGCGCCAGGAGGACGGCCCGGCCCGCTTCCGCGCCGCGGTCGCGGACGCCGTGGACGCCCTCGAGTACAAGCTCCACCGATTCGAGGCCGATCTCGGCGCCGCCGCCGGGCTGTCCGGCCGCCAGCGCGCGGTCGAGGCATTCCTCGCGGAGCTCGGCGAGCTCGGCTTCGGCGCGCTCCAGGGCGTGCGCAAGCGCTTCGTCCTCACGCGTCTCGCGGACCTGACGGGGCTGCCCATCCCCGAGGTCGAGCGCGCGATCCCGCGTCCGACGCGGCGGCGCGAGCCGGCCCGGGCCGACGAGACGCCGATGCGCGCGGACGCCCCGGTTCCCGATTCGCTCATCGATGTCGAGCCCGTACGCACCACCGCGAGCCGCGCTCGCGCCATCGCGGAGCGCGACGTGCTCGCCGTCCTGCTCGTCGAGCCCGCGGCCGGACGCACCGCGTGCATCCCGACCGAGGACGGGCCCGCGACCGTCGGGACGATCCTGTCGCCGAACGACTTCGCGGATCCCGTTGCCCGCGAGATCGCAGGCGTCGTCTTCCGCGGTCTCGACGGCGAGCGCGAGCCCGGCATGTCCGAGGTGCTGGCGCAGCTTTCGCCCGGTCCGGCGTCGTCGATGGCGGCGGAGCTCTTCCGCGAGGGCGCGCGGCGTCTCGGCGCCGACGGCGAGAGCCTCGACGCGGCCGCGGACCTGCTCGCGGAGGCCGTCGCCTCGTACCGCCAGTGCATCGAGCGCGAGGCATTCCACCGGCCCGGTCCCGCCGCCGTCACCGCCGAGATGACGGGCGACACCGCCGCCGGCATCTCGAAGCTGCTCGATCACCTCGGCAAACGCAGCCGGCAGGGCGACGTCCCCGCAGCCATCTCCCGGGGGGTGAGATCATGATGCGACCCGACAGGAACAGCGCCAAACACCGGCCTACGATCGCCTTCGCCTGGCGGCCGGCCCGGCCATTGACGGAGTCCAGCCCTTGAACCTGACCCTGACCGAACTTCAGACGCCGCTCCGTTCGCTCGTCGAGCTGAGCGCGAAGCGCAAGTGGATGAGCTACGAGGAGCTCAACACGTGCGTGCCGGACGAGATGGTGGATCCGGAGAAGCTCGACGAGCTGCTCGTCCTCATCGACGAGCTCGGCGTGGACTTCCTGGACGAGCGGGCCGTGCGCCGGGGACGCCACTCGACCTTCGACGCGCCGCTGCAGACGAACCTCAAGTTCAAGCGGGACGACCGCAAGAAGCCCGAGAAGCCGGCGAAGATCCACGTCGATCACGACGTAGACGACGTCGACGACGTCGCCCCGGAGCCCGAGGAGGAGCGCCGCCCCGCCGACGAGGAGATCCTCGACGAGGCGGACGCGCAGGCCGTCATCGAGGAGGCCATCGCCGACACCGGCTCGAAGCGCATCGATGATCCGATCCGCATGTACCTGACGCAGATGGGCACGATACCGCTGCTCACCCGCGAGGAAGAGATCCGTCTCGCCAAGAAGATCGAGACGACGCGCATGATCTTCCGGCGCCGGGTCCTCGAATCCGACTACGCCGCGGCGCAGGCCGTGGACATTCTCCAGCAGGTCACCGACGGCAACCTGCCATTCGATCGCACGATGCGCATCTCGACGGCGGAGGACAACGCGAAGGACAAGGTCGCGATGCGCATCCCGGTGAACCTCGCGACCGTGCGCCGCCTCCTCGAGCAGAACCAGCAGGCGTGGGAGGCGATCACGCAGGAGGAGCAGTCCGCCACGCGCATCGCGACGCTCCGCGCCGAGGTCGAATGCCGCCGCCGCAAGATCGCGACCCTCCTGGAAGAGTGCTGCCTGCGCACGGCCCGCATCCAGCCGCTCATGCGCAAGCTCCAGTCGATCAACAAGAAGATCCTCCAGCTCGAGCGCGACCTCGACCGCTCCGAGAAGTTCCCGAACCGCTACGACGCCGAGGACATTTACGTGATGCAGGAGGAGCTCGACGGCCTCCGCAGCCTTGTCCTCGAAGAGCCGGAGGGCCTGCGCCGCCGGCTGCACGTCATCACGACCGTGTTCGATGAATACGAACAGGCCAAGCGCGACCTCTCCGGCGGCAACCTGCGTCTCGTGGTCTCGATCGCGAAGAAGTACCGCAACCGCGGCCTGCCGTTCCTGGACATCATCCAGGAGGGCAACACCGGCCTCATGCGGGCGGTGGACAAGTACGAGTACAAGCGCGGCTACAAGTTCTCGACCTACGCGACGTGGTGGATCCGCCAGGCGATCACGCGCGCGATCGCCGATCACGCCCGGACCATCCGCGTCCCGGTGCACATGATCGAGACGATGAGCAAGCTGCGCACGATCCAGAAGCACCTCCTCCAGGAGATCGGCCGCGAGCCGACCATCGAGGAGATCGCGCAGCGCGCGAAGATGACCGTCGAGGAGACCCGCCGCGTCATGAAGATCTCGCGTCACCCGATCTCGCTCGATCGTCCCGTCGGCGAGTCGGAGGACTCGCACTTCGGAGACTTCATCGAGGACGAGCGTCAGGAGGCTCCGGCCGAAACCGCCACGAGCGAGATGCTCCGCCAGCGCATCAACGACGTTCTCAAGACCCTGACCTACCGCGAGCGCGAGATCCTCAAGCTCCGCTACGGCATCGGCGACGGGTACACCTACACGCTCGAGGAGGTCGGCCGCATCTTCAAGGTCACCCGCGAGCGCGTCCGTCAGGTGGAGTCGAAGGCGATCCGCAAGCTCCAGCATCCCGTGCGAAGACGGCGGCTGACGAACTTCCTCGCCGGCCAGGACGACGCGTAGGCGTCATCCGCGGGCCCAGGTCGCGCCGAAGACGAGGCCGGGCGCGGGTCGTGCGCGCGGGTCGTGTGTGCCGGACGTGTGCGCCGGACGCGTGGTATCCGCGCGGTTCTGGATTGGCGTGAGGCCACCCGGCCCTGTTGCGCGAGGCCGGTGCACGCGCTGCGCAAGGCCGGGCCGCCCGCTGCGCAAGGCCGGGGCCCCCGCCGCTCACACCTGCCCTTCGACGGGATTCCGCAACGACCCAACCGAGTCGATCGTGATCTCGACCACGTCGCCCGCCCGCAGGAATCGCGGCGGGTCCTGCCCCGCGCCGACGCCCGCGGGGGTGCCCGTGAGCAGCACGGTCCCCGCCAGCAGCGTCATCCCGCGGCTCAGCTCCGCGACCAGCGCGCGCACGGGGAAGATCATGTCCGCCGTCGTCGCGTCCTGCGCGACCGCGCCGTTGAGCTTCGTGACGAGCCGCAGCGACTGCGGATCGGCGACCCGCGTCGCGGGCACCGGGTCCGACAGCGGGCAGAACGTGTCGAAGCTCTTGCCGCGGACGAACTGTCCGCCGGCGCCGTGCTTCTGCCACCAGCGCGCGCTCACGTCGTTCGCGACCGCGTAACCGCCCACGAAGTCGAGCGCGTGCGTCGCGTCCACGTCGCGCGCGTCGCGTCCGATGATCACCGCAAGCTCGCCCTCGTAGTCGACCTGCTCGCCGCCCTCGTCGCAGATGCGCGGGATGACGATCGCGTCGCCGTCCCGGATGACGCTCGCGGGGTTCTTCATGAAGACGACGGGGCGCTCGGGGACGGCGCCCTTCATCTCGGTGGCGTGCCCGGCGTAGTTGCGCCCGATGCAGATGATGGCGGGAGGACGCGTCAGGAGTTCAATACCCCACCGCCTGCCCGTCCCGCCGCAGGTCGCTCGCCCCGAAGTAGCCGTCCTCGAGCCGGTGGATCGCCTGCCCTCCGCCGAAGAGGACCGTCTGCTCGGACGCGACCTCGAGGTCGTGCCCGCGCTCGCGGAGCACGTCGTATACGTCCCCGGGGAAGCCCGGCTCGATCTGCACACCGAGCCCCTCGGTCACCTGCCACCTCGGCGCGTCGAGTGCGGCCTGCGGGTTCTGGCGATGGTCGGCGAGACGGATGATGACCTGCGCGTGCCCCTGCGGCTGCATCGCACCGCCCATCACGCCGAACGCCATGAGCGGCTCGCCCTTCCGCGTCACGAACGCGGGGATGATCGTGTGGTAGGGGCGCTTGCCCGGCCCCACCTGGTTCGGATGACCCGCCTCGAGCGTAAAGCACGCGCCGCGGTTCTGCATCGCGATGCCGGTGCCGGGGATCACGACGCCCGAGCCGAAGCCGGTGTAATTCGACTGGATGAACGTCACCATCATGCCGCCGGCGTCGGCCGCCGTCAGCAGCACCGTGCCGCCCTGCTTCGGCGCGCCGTGCCGGAAGTCCTGCGCGCGACGCGGGTCAATGCGGCGGGACTGCGCCTCGAGGTGCGCGGGATCGAGCAGGGCGCTCACCGTCGTTGTCATGTGCGCGGGGTCGGCGATGTGGCGATGGGCGTCGATGAAGGCGAGCTTCATCGCCTCGATCTGGAGGTGGACGGAATCGGGGCAGTCCGGATGAAGCTCCGCGAGCGGATGGTGCCGGATGATGCCGAGCATGAGGAGCGCCGCCAGCCCCTGGCCGTTCGGCGGGATCTCGTGCACGGTCAGGCCGTTGTAGTCGATCTCGATCGGGGCGACCCACTCGCAGCGGTGCGCGGCGAGATCGGCGCGCGTCATCGTGCCGCCGTTCGCCTTCGCGTCGCGCTCGATCGCGTCCGCGAGCTCGCCCTCGTAGAAGGCGTCGCCGCCCGTCACGGCGATCGCCTCGAGCGTGCGGGCATGATCCGGCAGCGTCACGCGCTCGCCCGGCCCCGGCGGACGACCGCCGGGCAGGAAGGTGTCTGCGAAGGCGGCCATGCCCGGCCAGCGTTGCGGCGCGCGTCCCCAGCTCGCGGCGGTCTGCGGCGCGACGAGGTAGCCGTCACGGGCGGCGCGGAGCGCGGGCGCGAACAGCGTCTCGAACGGCAGCCGCCCGAAGCGGCGCGACGCCTCGACCCAGGCGCTCACCGCGCCCGGCACGGTCACCGGCCCCCAGCCGTTGAACGGCATGCGCTCCATGCCGGCGAACTGCGAGGCCGACAGCCCGCGCGGCGAACGCCCCGATCCGTTGAGACCGTGCAGCGCGCCGCCGTCGGCGGGATCCCACACCAGCGCGAACGCGTCGGATCCGATGCCGTTGCTCGTCGGCTCGGTCACGGTCAGCGCGATGGCCGTCGCCACGGCGGCATCAACCGCATTGCCGCCCGCCCGCAGCATCTCGAGCCCGGCCTGGGCCGCCAGCGGCTGGGACGTCGCCACCACGTTCCGGGCCAGGACGGGCATGCGCTGCGACGGATACGGGAATGACCACTCGAAGTCGGGCATCGCACCTAGGATAACACCATGACGCGGCCGTTTCGTGCTCCGTCCGACCGGGGGCGAACCCTGACCGACGACGACGCCGGTTCCGCCCGCACCGCCGCCCGCACCGCCGCCGAGCGCCGCCGAGCGGGCCGAGACCGCGCTGCGGGAGCGATCCCGCCCGGCCGTGCCTCTTCAGGAAGCGAAGCCTCCAGCGCGAGGGAAAGCGAGAGCCCATGTCAAACGCCACATTGAACCGACAGACCGGGATCGTTGACGTCACGCCCGATCTTCTCGAGCGCTGGATCGCGGACGGCGACACCGTGCTGATCGACGTCCGCGAGGACTTCGAGCACGCGTCGGAACGCATCGAGGGCGCTCACCACTTCGCGCTGTCCCGGCTGGATCCCGAGGCCCTGCGCGAGTCGCACGGCGCCCACCGCGTCGTCTTCCACTGCCGTACCGGCCGGCGCTCCGCCGAGGCCGCCGGGCGCTACGGGCGCGGCGACGAGCCGACCTTTCATCTCGCCGGCGGGCTCGAGGGCTGGAAGTCGAGCGGGCGGCGAACGACCCGCAGCGCCACGGCCCCACGCATCGACGTGATGCGACAGGTGCAGATCACCGCCGGGTCGCTCGTCCTCGTCGGCGTCCTGCTCGGCGCGTTCGTCTCGCCGTGGTGGCTCGTGCTCAGCGGCTTCGTCGGAGGCGGGCTGCTGTTCGCGGGCGCGTCCGGCTGGTGCGGAATGGCGAAGCTGCTCGCGCAGATGCCCTGGAACAGAAGGACCCTCTCACCATGACCACGACAGCCACCGAACACTACGCGCGATGGCCCGAGAGCATCGCGAACATGCGGAACACGACGCCGGACATCACGCGCGCCTTCGGCGCGATGTTCCAGAAGCTCATGGCCGAGGGCGCCCTGTCGGTGCGCGAGAAGGAGCTCATCGCGCTCTCCATCGGCATGGCCGTCCGCTGCGAGTCGTGCATCTACTCGCACGTCGAGAAGGCCGTCCACGCCGGCGCGACGCGGGAGCAGGTTCTCGAGGCGGCCGGCGTGGTCGTGACCATGCAGGGCGGACCGGGCTACGTCTACGTGCCGAAGGTGATCGAAGCCCTCGACGCGCTCGGCGTCCGGCCTGAGACGCGGAGCGAGGTGAGGGGAATGAAACCGGGCGCGGCCTGACGCCAGGCACTATCGCGCGGCCGGCCCGAGCGTCGCCGCCCCGCGCACGGTCGCGTGGGCGCCGTGAGCCGATCCGTCGTGGACCCACGGCCCGGTGCGCCCGTCCATCTCGAGCAGCAGGACGGTTTCGCCGTCAGGCTCGTGACGGCGCCCGGGGTCAAAGCGCTCCGAGACGTACCGTGCGACCGAGGAGAGCCGCACGCCGTCGATCTGGCCGACGAAGTGCGACGTGTCCCGGCCGCGTCCCGCCACCTCGGCGCCGACGAGCAGCGGCAGCCCGTTCCGCGTGCGCGGCCCATTACGGTCGGCGCGTGCGGCGAGACGGCCGTCGACGTAGAGACGCGTCCCGCGTCCGTCGTACACGCCGGCGAGGTGGTGCCAGCGGCCGGGCTCGAGGACCAGCGTCTGGGCCCGCGCGACCGCGTACGCCTTGTCGAGGTGACACCAGAACGCCGGCACGCCGTCTCCGACGGCGAGTCCGAACTCGGAGGATTCCGTCTTCGACACGACGCTGGTCCCCGCCGGGAAGCGCTCGCCCCGCAGCCAGCACTCCACGGTGAACGGGCCGTCGGGCAGCGCGATCTGATCGTCGCGGACCGCCAGGCAGGACGCGCCGTCGAGATGGACGACCTGCTCGGCGCGAGGGGGCGCCGGCCGCGGGAGCTCGGGCGTCAGCGGCAGCTCGAACGCCCTGTCGGGGATCGGGAAACGGGCATCGGGTGCGAGGTAGTCCATGCGCACGTCGAGCACCGGCAGCGCGAACGTGTCGTCGATGCCCGCGTCGCCGCGCGCGGCGGTGAACACGAACGCGAACGAGTCGCCCGGCTCGAGAAGGTGGTGCACGTGATCGGGCGCGAAGCGCCAGCGCCGGTCGTCACTCGACGGGACGAGCGTGACGTCCACCGGCCGCCCGACCGGATTGGAGACGGTCGCGGTCACCGTCGCGTCGGCCGACCCGTCGCGCGCCAGGCGGATGCCGGTGTCGAACTCCGGCCGGGCGTCCGCGAGACGCGCGGTCTCCTCGCTGACGGTGCCGGTGATCGCGCGCACGTCCATGACGTGGCCGACCGGCAGCGCCGCGAGGGCGATCTGGTCGTGCCGCACGGTCACGGTGTGGTAGTGATGGAGGAACCCCGCCTCGGGCACCTTGCCGGTCTGCGATCCGCCGGTCGTCGCGAGCGTGACGTACTCGATGCCGTCGCGCACGCCGTCGTACCGCATGTGGTGGATGTGACCCGCGAACACCGCCCGCACGTTGCCGACCGCGACGAGCCGGCGGTGGACGCGCTCCCAGTCGTCGCCGTACTGGCCGCCGAGCCAGCGCGGATGGTGCAGGAACACGAACGCGTGCCGCGCATCGCGGGCGCGCTCCAGCGCCTGGTCGAGCCACGCGATCTGCGCGTCGCTCATCACCTGGCACGCGGGCTTCTCGAAGTTGCGTTCGCCCGTCGCGGGATCGCCCTCGTCCGAGTAGAGCACGATGAACCAGCAGTCCTTGTGCTCGAACGCGTACCACAGCGGGCCGAAGAACATCTCGTAGTCGCGCTCGTGCTCCTCCGGCGGGCGGTTCGGACCGCGCCAGTAGATGTCGTGGTTGCCGGCGACCGGGAACCACGGGCACAGCAGGCCGTCCATGATCTCCTTGTACTCGCGCATCTGCGCGAGCCACTGCTCGCGCTCGCAGTATCCCTCGACGAGGTCGCCGACGGTCATCACCAGGTCCGGCTCGAGCAGGTTGATCTCGCGCACCGCCTCCGCAAGCACCTCGACGCCCTCGGCCGGACCGCCCGTCCGGTCACCGAGCACCGCGAAGAAGAACGCGTCCTCCTCGGCCGGCAGCGGCAGCGGCGCGCCGCCGCGATCGGTCACGAAGCGCGTGACGTCCACGACGGCCGGATGCTTCGCGCCGCGCGTGAGCGTGTCACTCGTCTCGTGATCGTGCGGCAGCGCGACCGCGAACGGGGTCAGCGCCAGGGCAACGCCGGCGAGCAACGATCGTTCGGTGTGCAGCATGCGGGCCAGAATAGCACGCGACGTGCTCCGCCGTCACCGCGAACAACGACGTCCAGCAGCCCGTTGAAGGCTTGCGCTCACGGCCTGTCCGGGACCGTGTCGTCACCGACTCACGCGGGGCGTGATGCGGCGGTCCGTCGGCACGCGTCTTGGCCCGGCGGCGGGGCGAAATCGAGACGGCCCTGCGCGAGTCCGGTCGCCGGGCCTCCGCGGCTACTGCACGAGCCGCAACGGTCGCTGCCCGGCGATCGCCCGGAAGATCTCGTTCAGATCCTCCTCGTACTCGCTGACGCTCTGACCCCCCGGCACGTTGAAGTGCCGCCCGCCCGTGATGTCGGCGATCTGCTGCGTCAGGTCGCTGTCGGCGTCGGCGCCGAGGCTGATCGTGATGATCGGGATCCCGGCGGCGACCGCGAGCGCGGCCTCGTCGAGCGCGGCGCGACGTCCGGCGGAAGGGTCACCGGGCAGGTTTGCCTGGCCGTCCGTGAGCAGGACGATCACGCGGAACGCGCCGGGCCGGCCCCGGTTCTCGAGCTCCTGTCGCGCCACCTGCATGCCGGCCGCGATGTTCGTCAGCGCGTCGTAGTGGCCCGCCTGACGCTCGTCCGAGAGCGCGCGGATCAGATTGAAGTTGGTCGTGAGCCCCGACTCGAGAATCGCGGTCTGGTCGGTGTAGGTATACGCGCTCAGCCCGACGCGATCGTCGCTGCTGATCTGCTCGAGGTAGAGCAGGAAGAGATCGACGGCGTCCTTCACCGCGGAGATCGGCTGCTCGCTCGTCATCCAGAGACCGGGCGTCTGGTGCGCCGCCGGCTGCCGGTCGAGCCAGTAGTTGACGAGCGTGAGGGAGCCGTACTGCTTGTGGTACCCCGCCTGGGCCGGGGCGAGCCGGTCGTCCTTGACGTAGTTGATGAACGCCGACCAGCTTCCGCCGGGGTAGGGATACGGCACGCCGGCGAGGGCGAGCTCGACGAAGATCTCGCTCGTGTTCTCCGATTCGATGTAGCGCGGCTCGAACGTCATGTTGCCGTAGCTCGGCGAGCCCAGCTCCGTCCAGATGAGGCGGAGGTTGCTTTCGATGGCCTCGCGGGTCAGGCCGGGGCGACCGATGTGCTTGAGCTCGCTGTCGTCGTTCATCGAGGCGGAGTAGTCGAGCGCGAGCACGATGTCACGCGGCCGGTAGTGGGCGATGGACGTCACGCCGATGTCGGCGTTCCGGAATCCGAACGAGCGCGCGAGGTACAGGCTGACGCTCGTGCCGCGGTCCTCGGCGAGACGGGCCCGCACCCGTACGGAGTCCGGGCCGGCGGTGTCGGGCACGACCGTGAACACGCGCGTATCCGGATTCCAGGTGCCCAGATCGACGTCCGATGCCTCGAGCACGACCGGGCCACCGTTGGCCGAGTTCCGCCCCGCGAACGTCACGGCCCGCGCGCGGGCTTCCGCCGGGCTCACCGACAGCCCCTCCGCGCCCGCCAGCGCGGCCGCGTCCGCCGCGGCCTCGAGATCAGCCTCGACCGACAGGAGAATGCCGACGTCGAGCGCGAGCGCGCCGAAGAACGCGATCACGGTCAGGCTCAACGCCATCCAGACCAGGGCGGTGCCGCGTCGTGCTGTCCTGAGGCGCCCGATGTCAACCCTCCTTCCGCATCGTGACCGACGAGCGGATCACGGCGTCGTTGAGCAGACCAAACGGGTTGCCGCGCACGAGCGCGGCCTCCCGGATGGGCGCCGTCACTTCGACCGTGACGTCCCGGTCGTCCGGCGCACCGTCCGGCGGCACGCGGATCGAGATCGTGAAGTTCACGTTCGGGATGTCCTCGAGATTGCGCTCGACGATCGCCCGCGCCTGCTCGACGGTGCCGTCCTGGACCGCGGCGGCCCGGGCGCCCGCGCGCGCCGCCTTCACCATGTTGTGACGAACGTAGAAGATCGACGCGAACTCGATCGTCGCGAACAGCAGGAGCATGACGACGGGCAGCACCATGGCGAACTCCACCAGCGCGCCGCCCCGTCTCGCCCCTCCATTTCCCCGTCTCGGCCTCATCGCGCTTCTCTCCTCCTGGAGGTCCGCCGCCGCGCCCTCGCGCGCGCGGGTCCGCCGGGGAAGTCTGCCTGATAACCCCCCGCCCGGCAAGCACTTTCGTGACGTAAGTATCAGAATCCCGGATTCATAATATTGGCTGCCCGGATTCTCCAGACTACCGGCCCGGCGGCCTGGCGCGTCCGGGCTGCCTGCGGCGTTGCGTGACTTGCGCAAAAGAGGGGGATCTCTGGTGTTTTCCAGTTGCGAGACGGCCCGGACGGATTATGTTTCCTTGGCTCAACCTACCGGGCAACAGGCAATTACGATGCCGCGGAGGACGGCCGCGTTCGGGAGAGACCCTACAAAGCCAGACGGGTGAGCGAACGTGTCATCTCGCGCCGCGGGCGGTCGCGGCGGGTGTTCTTCGGGTTCCTTCGCAGGAGGTAACAATGAATAAGTTCTGGAACGTAACCAAGCGGTTCATGGCGGACGACCGCGGTCTCGAGACCGTGGAGTACGCCATCATTATCGGCCTGATCGTGGCCGGCCTGATCGGCGTCATCGCCGCGATCGGCGACTGGGTCTTCCAGCAGTTCAACACGCTGCTGAACGACCTGACCACCTGATTCACGCCGACCTGGCCTGCGAAGAGGAACAAGGGGAGCGGAGAGAGGACGGGCTTCCGTGTGGACGTCGACACTCTGGTCTGAGGGACAGGCGACATTGCAGTGGGCCGTCGTGCTCGGCGGATCGCTCGCCGCGGCGATCGTCGACGCCCGATGTCGGCGCATCCCGAACGTGCTCACCCTGCCGCTTCTGCTGATCGGCCTGCTCGTGGCGCTGGTCTTCAACGGTCCGCGCGGACTCGCTGACGCCGGCGCCGCGAGCTTCGTCCTCGCACTTCCCTACGTGCTGTTGTACCGCTCCGGGCGGGGCGGCGCGGGCGACGCGAAGCTGATGGCCGCGCTCGGCGCGTGGCTCGGTCTCGTCAACGGGCTCGTCGTCCTCGTTGCCGTCGCGCTTGCCGGCCTGGCGTTCGCGGTCGTGTGGGTGCTCGCGCATCGACCCGCACCGCTGACCGAGGTGCCGGACCTGCCGTTCGGCGTCGCGATCTGTCTTGGAATCTGCGTGGCCGCCCCGTGCGTGGTGCTGTGGCGGCTCGAAGCGGGCGTCGGCGTGCTGTCGTCGCTCGCGCTGTAGGGCGGCGCCACGAGCGTCGCATTCGATGGGAGACTGCAATGAAGTGGATCGTCACATCCCTGATCTTGCTCGGCTTCGGGGCGGCCATCTGCGCGGCGATCCTCGTGGGCACGCTCCGCGCGGGCAACGTCCGCATGCCGGAGATCAGGACGGTCGGCGACAGCCGGTCGGAGATCCTCGTCGCCAGCCGCGCGCTGCCCGCGATGACGGTGATCGATGCCGGTGCCGTGACCACGCGCGATGTTCCCGACCGCGAGGTGCCGAAGGACGCCGCCGTCGACCTGACGAACGTGATCGGCCGGATCCTCGTGGCGCCGATGGTGGAAGGCCAGACCTTCACCGGCGCGATGTTCGCCGCCCACGAGTCGGGCCTCCGGCTCGCGACGTCGCTCCCGCCGGGGCGCCGCGCGATGAGCACGTTCCTTTCGACGGAATCGGGCATCGAGGACATCATCTATCCCGGCGCCGTGGTTGACGTCATCGCGTCGTTCCGCCTGCCCGCGGAACGGGGCACGCCGTCGGGCGAGATCCTCTCGTCGACGCTGCTCCAGAGCGTGCAGGTGCTGGCGATCGGTCCGCGCACCATCGTCTCCCCCGCGCAGGAGGAAGGCGAGGGCAGCACGCCCAAGCAGAAGCGCATGGTCACGTTGATGGTCACCCCCGAGCAGGCGGAGGTGCTCCAGCTCGCGACCGCGCACGGCCAGGTGACGCTCGCGCTACGTCACCCGCTCGACGGCGCCCCCGGCGCCGCCGGCGGCACGCGGCTGAGCGAGCTCGACACCCGCGTCCGGAACACCGCGGTGGCCGCCCCCCTCGGGGCGTCCGCGCCGGTCGCGACGCCCGCGGGGGCCTCGCCGGAGGCGGTGTGGAGCACGGTGATCCTGCGCGGCGGCACGGCGGAGACGAAGACCTTCCCGCTCCCCGCGAAGAAGTGAAGCAACCAAACCACTGCATGGAGTGCACAGCGGTGACCAGGACGAGAGAGACGGTATCGGGCAACATCAGACGACGGTTCGGTCGCACCGCGCTCGCGGCCGGGGCCGCCCTCGTGACCTGTGCGCTCCCCGCGGCCGACGCCCGCGCGGACGACACGGCGGCGCGCAGCGCCGAGCCGCAGGCCGTCGCGGCGGCCGCGGAGACCATCCGCGTCAAGGTCGGCCAGTCAACGGTCGTCGACACGCCATGGCCGGTCACGCGCGTCTCCATCACGCAGACCGACACGGCGGACGTCCAGGTCCTCTCGCCGGACCAGGTCCTCGTGCAGGGCAAGGAGCTCGGCACGACCGACCTCATCCTCTGGAGCGAGGACGGCGACATCTGGCACCGCCAGCTCGCGGTCGTCATCGACCTCGGCTACGTGCAGGCTGAGCTCAGGAAGATCTTCCCGGGATGCGAGCTCGAGGTCTTCCAGTCGCAGGACGTCCTGGTCGTCAGCGGCTCGCTTCGGCGCGCGGACCAGGTCGAGCTGCTCCGCCGGACGCTCGAATCCTTCGGCATCAAGTACATCGACAAGACGTCGGTCGCCGGCGTCCAGCAGGTGATGATCAAGATCCGCGTCGCCGAGGTGAGCCGCGAGGCGATCCGCTCGCTCGGCGTGAACGCGTTCTACGGCGGGGACGAGTTCGTGGGCGCGAGCCTGATCGGACCCGACGGCGGCGGCGCGCTCAATCCCATCAGCGTCGGTCAGCCCGCCGGAGCGTCCGCGCTGGGCAACCTGCCGTTCGCGTTCCTGGCGGACAGCGCGATCTCGACCGGCATCACGCTCTTCGGTGCGTTCCCTGGTTCGGACCTGTCGCTGTTCATCCAGGCGCTCGCGGAGAACCAGTACCTGCGGATCCTCGCCGAGCCCACGCTCATCGCGCTGAGCGGCGAAGAGGCGAACTTCCTCGCCGGCGGCGAGTTCCCCGTGCCGGTCGTGCAGGGCTCGACGGCGGGCGCCGGCAGCACGATCACCATCGAGTACAAGGAGTTCGGCATCCGCCTCAACTTCCTGCCGCACGTGCTCGGCGAGAACCGCATCCGGCTCTACGTCGCGCCCGAGGTGAGCGATCTCTCGGACGTCGGCGCCGTCGAGATCGAAGGCTTCCGCATCCCGTCCGTGCTCACGCGGCGGGCGCAGACGACGCTCGAGCTGCGCAGCGGGCAGACATTCGCGATGGCCGGGCTGCTGAGCCAGTTCACGAACGCCCGGAACTCGAAGGTGCCGCTGCTCGGCGACCTGCCGATCCTCGGCTCGCTGTTCCGGTCGGTGCGCTACACGCAGGGCGAGACGGAGCTCGTCGTGCTCGCCACGGCGTCGCTGATCGAGCCGTCCGTCGTCAGCGAAGACTACCCTGCGCCCGGCTCGTTCCACGTGACGCCTGACGACTGGGAGCTGTATATGGACGGGCGTCTCGACGGCATGACGCCGGACCGGATGACCCCGGCCGACGCCGCGTGGCTCAGGGAGAAGGGTCTTGACCGGCTCCAGGGCCCGGGCGCGTGGGCGACGTACGACCAGGCCCCAGCCGGGCGCGAGTCCGGGAGCAACGACGGCGCCGCGAGGACCGGCGAGTAAGCGGATTCGAGGAAGGACAGAGGGAGCGAAATGGTGCGAGCGAACGAGCACGTCTTCGTCATGACCGGGGAGCCGCAGACCGCGGACGCGGTCGCGAACGTCATCGATCCGGATCCGGACGATCGCGTCGTCGAGGTGTGCGCGAACCCGGACGGGCTGATTCGCTTCCTCGAACGCTCGCCCGCCCGGACCGTCATCGTCGACATCGACGAGGATCCCTTGCGGCTGCTCGGCGAGCTCGACGCGATCGCCAGTCGGTTCACCCGCGCCAAGTTCGTGCTGGTCGCGAGCGAGGTGCGCAACGAGTGGCTGCTCCAGGCCATGCAGGTCGGGGCGCGTCACTTCCTCGAGAAGCGATCGATCCCCACCGACCTCATGGGCGTGCTCTCGCGTCTCAACGGCCGGGCCGATCGCGCGCCCCTCGGCACGCTCGTGACGATCCTTGCCGCCGGCGGCGGCTGCGGCGCGACGACGATCGCGGTGAATCTCGCCGCGGAGCTGGGCCTGCTGGCGTCCGCGCCCGCGCTGCTGGTCGATCTCGACGGGCACTACGGCGGCGCGGCGGGATGCCTCGGCGCCGAGGCGACGTACGGCGTCACCGACGTTCTCGCCCGCGGCGACAACGCCGACGCGCAGCTCGTCCGCTCGTGCGCCGTCCGCCTCGACGAGCATCTCTCGCTCCTCGCGAGCCCGGCGACGGTCGACTTCCGCAATCCGCGGGACATGGACCTCGCGGCGCTCGCCCCGACGCTGGAGGCGTGCAAGGCGGCCTTCCGTCACACGGTCGTCGACGCCCCGCGCGTCTCGTGCGACGCCGCGGAGATCCTGGCCCGCGCGAGCGAGCGCACGGTCATCGCCTTCGAGCTCAACGTCGTGGACATCCGGATCGCAAGGGCGATCCTTTCCGGTCTGGAGGACGACGGGGTAGCCCACGATCGCGTCCTCTGCCTTGCCACGCGCTACCGCAGGCGCAAGGCGGCGGTCAGCCTCGCGGAGGCCTCGAAGGCGCTCGGCGGCGTCCCCGTCGCGGCCGTCGGCAACGACTACGCGACGGTGATCAGGAACATCAACCTCGGCAAGACGCTCGCGGAGACGTCGCCGCGATCCTCGGTGCGGCGCGACATCAGGCGGCTCGCCGCCTCGATCTGCGCTCCCGCCAACGGCGTCGCGGCCCGCTGATCGATCGAACGAAGGACGGAGCACGACGGTATGAAGGCGGTAAACGGACGACACGAGCTGAAGGGGCAGATTCACAGCGAGCTGCTGGGCGCGCTCGATCTGCACGAGGCGCGCAGGATGCCGGTGGAGCAGCTCCACCGCGAGTGCACGCGCCGGCTCGACGGCCTGTTGAGCGACCGCGGGCTCCCGCTGTCGGCGCCCGAGAAGAACCAGCTCCTCCGCGAGGTGATGGACGAGATCTTCGGCCTCGGACCGATCGAGCGCTTCCTGCGCGAGCCGGACGTCACTGACATCCTCGCCAACGGGCCCGACCGCGTGTACATCGAGCGCAACGGACGCCTCGAGCTGACCGACGCGAGCTTCCGCAACGAGGCGCATCTCGTCCAGATCATCCAGCGCATCGCATCGCGGGTCGGTCGCCGCATCGACGAGAGCTCGCCGATGCTCGACGCCCGGCTCCAGGACGGCTCGCGCGTCAACGCGATCATCCCGCCGCTCGCCCTGGACGGCCCGGCTCTGTCGATTCGCCGCTTCGGCGACAACCCGATCGAGGTCGAGTCGCTGCTGCGGCTGCGGTCACTCACGGAGGACATGGTCTCGTTCCTCCAGGCGTGCGTTCGCGGCCGGCTGAACATACTCGTCTCGGGCGGGACCGGCAGCGGCAAGACGACGCTGCTCAACGTCCTCTCGAAGTGGGTGCCGGGCGGCGAGCGTCTCATCACCATCGAGGATGCCGCCGAGCTCCGGCTCCAGCGGGATCACGTCGTTCGTCTCGAGACGCGCCCGCCGAACATCGAGGACGCGGGCCAGGTCACGCAGCGCGACCTGCTCAGGAACAGCCTCCGCATGCGTCCGGACCGGATCATCATCGGCGAGGTCCGCGGGGCCGAAGCCCTCGACATGCTCCAGGCGATGAACACCGGGCACGAGGGATCGATGACCACGGTGCACGCCAACAACGCCCGCGACGCGCTGCGACGCGTCGAGAACATGGTCAGCATGGCCGGTCTCCAGTACCCGGTTCACGTAATCCGGCAGCAGATGGCCTCCGCCCTCCACGTGATCGTGCACCTCGCGCGGGTCACCGGCGGCGCCCGTCGCGTCGTCAGCATCTGCGAGATCTCCGGCATGGAGGGCGAGCAGATCTGTCTCCAGGAGATCTTCCGGTTCCGCCAGGCCGGCGTCGACTCGGGCGGCAACGCCACCGGCCAGTTCGAGGCCTGCGGCGTGCGGCCGCGCACGCTGGAGCACCTGCTGGCCGAGGGCTTCGACCTGCCGCCGCGTCTCTTCACACGTCGCGTGCTCGCCACGATCGGCGCCGAAGCGGAGCCGAGGTCATGATCGACCCGCGTCTGGTCATCGATCTGCTCCTCGTCGGCTCGGCCTTCGGGCTCGTGCTGTGCGTTTGGCTGCTCGCCGTGCTGCTGTGGGCGGCGCGGCGGAAGTCGCGGGCGACGCGTCTGGACGCACGTCTCGGCATCGACACGATCGCGGCGGCGAACGCGCGGATGTCGTCGTCCCGCCCCCCGACGCCTGCGCGTCCGCGCGAGGGCGGCGCCGCGGCCGGCGTCGACTGGCTTCTCACCGGTCCGCGCCAGGTCGTCATCAGCGCCCTGCTTGCCACCGGCGGCTTCGGCGCGGCGTACATGCTCCTGGGCAGCACGCTCATTGCCGCAGGCGTCGGCGTCGTCGCCTTCTTCACGCTCCAGCTCTACGTCGGGCACCGCGCCAGGCGACGGCAGGCGCTCTTCGAGCAGCAGCTCGTCGACGCGCTGGAACTCGCGTCGCGCTCGCTTCGCGCCGGTCACCCGCTCTCGAGCGCATTCGAGCTGATCTCCTCGGAGATGGACCGGCCCGTCCGCGACATCTTCGGCGCCGTATGCCAGCAGCACGCGATGGGGGCGGATCTCGACCAAGCGCTCGGCGCGGCGGCCCGGCGCACCGACAGCCCGGACCTCCGGCTGCTCTCGACGTCGATCGCCATCCAGAGCCGCACCGGCGGGAACGTCGCGCAGCTCATGGACCGCATCGCCGTGGTCATCCGCGAACGCATCCGGCTCGGCCGCCGGTTGCGGGTTCTCACCGCCCAGACGCAGCTCAGCAAACGGGTGCTGATCGCGCTCCCGATCGTCGTGTTCTTCATCTTCGGTCTCATCAACCGCGAGTACATGGATCCGTTCTACGCCACGGGCACGGGACGCATCCTCCTCGCCGTGGCCCTCGTGCTCCTCGCCGTCGGCTCCTGGGTGATGAACCGCATGACCGCCCTCAAGTACTGAGTTCACCGTGCCGCAGCTCATCGTCGCCATCCTCGTCTTCGTCGCCGTCCTCGCATGGGCCGCGGGTATCGCGCTGCTGCTGCGGCGGCGACACCGCGCGATCCGCAAGCGTCTCGCGCCCGACGCCGCCGCGCGGCGCGAGCGACGCGGCGGCAGCCGCACGCTGGGCCTCGTGCGCCGCTTCGGCGACACGTTCTCGCCGAAGAAGAAGCCGTCGAATGCCCTTCAGGCGAAGCTGCGTCGCGGCGGGTACTACGGGCCCGGCGCCGCGGCCACGTTCATCGGCGTCAAGATCCTGCTTTTCGGGATCGCGCTGGTGGTCACGGCGTTCTTCGTGCTGCCGCTCGATCTGACGCTCGCCGCCCGCATCTACCTCGTGCTCCTCGCGGGCGCCGCGATGTTCTTCCTGCCGAACCTCGTCCTCCGCGCTCGTCAGAACCGGCGGTGCGAGGAGATACGGCGGCATCTCTCCGACGCCATCGACCTGCTCGAGATCTGCGTGTCCACGGGCATGGGCCTCGACATGGCGTGGAACTCCGTCTCCGACGAGATCCGCGGCGTGAGCCGAATCCTGTCCGACGAGATGGAGCTCACGAATCTCGAGATGCAGCTCGGCGCGAGCCGGGCCGACGCGATGCGCGGCATGTCGGCGCGCACGGGCGCCGACGAGGTCGCGTCGCTGGCCGCGCTGCTCGTCCAGTCCGACCGTTTCGGGACGAGCGTTTCCGACGCCCTGTCCACCTTCGCCTCCTCGATGCGGGAGCGGCGGAGCCTCTACGCCGAGGAGCGCGCCGAGAAGACGGCGGTCGCGCTGCTCTTTCCCCTCGTGCTGTTCATCTTCCCCGTGATGCTGATCGTGACGGTCGGACCGGCCATCATGACGCTGGTCGACATGCTGTCGGGATGAAGCGGCGAGATCACCGAACCTTCGCAGTGCATGGAGTAGCTTTCCGATGAAGAGGTCAATGATGATGCTGGTGGGAGCGATCGCGACGACGGTCGCCGGCTGTGCGCCGCAGACCGTCACGCTCGACGAGAAGGCACGGCTCAACGCCATGCTCGTCCGCGATTACCACCTCGCCGCCGACGAGGCGGCGGTGGTGCGGCAGTCGACGATCTACCCGTACCACTTCGAGTCGGCGAGCGCGCGGCTCAACGAGCTCGGCCAGCGCGACGTCTCGATCCTCGCGCGACGCTGCGGCGTCGCCCCCGGGGAGGCGCCGGCACACATCAGCGTCCGGCGCGGCGACACGTCCGACACGCTCTACCGCGCGCGGCTTCAGACGGTCCGCGCGATGTTCGCCGAGGCCGGGGTCAGCGTGGGCACGGAACTCGCCGACGATCTCCCCGGCGGCGACGGCATGCGGTCCGATCGCGTGCTCGAGGTGAAGGACCGCGTGCCCATGAACCGAAGCGACACGACACCCGGCTCGTGACAGAGAGGAAGAGGAAGAAACGATGAAGCGCGCAACGACCATACTGACCGCCGGTGTCCTCGCGGGCGCCGCGCTCCTGGCCACCGGCTGCGAGACCACGACCACGCGCTCGATGCTGACGTCGGCGACGCCGATCGCCGCGGAGGACGCGTTCGCCTCCGGCGCGGGCCAGGCCCCCACTCCCCGCACGCTCTACCGCATGGCCGGCATCCTCGCCGCCCAGCAGAAGTACGCGGGCGCCGAGGCCGTGCACCGCTCGACCATCCGTCGGTACCCGGATTTCCTCCCCGCCTACAACGAGCTCGCGCAGATCCAGATCCGGCGCGGCGCCGTCGGGAACGCCATCGCCACCCTCGACGAAGCCCTCGTCGTCGCGCCGCGCGATCCGTTGGTCCACAACAACCGCGGCATGAGCCTCATGCTCGTCGATCGCTACGGCGAGGCCCGCGAGAGCTTCGCGCTCGCCGCGACCCTCGACCCCGCCAACGCTCGCTACGCCGCCAACCACGCCCTCGCCGCCGGCCTGCTCGGCGACTACGACGAGGCGTACGACATCTACCAGGGCCTGCTCCAGCCGGCCCGCGCGCACCACAACCTCGCCGTCATCTGCGAGGCCCGCGGCGACCACGAACGCGCGACGCTTGAGTTCGCCCTGGCTGCCGGCTACGAGCCCCCGGTGGCGGGCGACGCCGTACAGATGGGCGCGCGCGAGGATGCCCCACGGACGTCGGAGGAGTGACAGGCCGCCCGGAAAGCCGCGCGCGAACGGCGTCGGAACCTCGACCGCGCGCGACGCGGCTTTCCCGCGGTCATGTCAGTCCGGCCGGCGGCCGGCGCCGGCACCGGGGTCAGTCACCGCCGAAGATGATGAGCCACCCCACCGCGAAGACGGCGACGTCCACGATCGCGTGGCTCACGTAGCCGGGCCAGATGGACCGGTATCGCACGTACAGCCACGACCAGATGGTCCCCCCGATGAAGACGCCGGCGGAACCGAGCGTCGTCACGGTCCAGTCGAACTGCACCTTCAGCGCGATCACGTGGTGAACGGTGAAGAAGAGGGCCGACGCCAGGATCGCCAGACCCGTGGGCATCAGCGTCTCGCAGCGACGCACGATGAACCACCGGTAGACGTACTCCTCGAGCACGGAGTTGATCGTGATCCAGTAGGCGGCCGCGACCAGGTAGCGCGCGACGGTGCCGATGCCGTTCTGCGCGGCCATGACGCGCACGTGCCCGGCGTCGATCAGACGCGTGCCGACGAGCAGGTAGCCGGCGACGATCACGACGCCGATCGCGACGCCCAGCAGGGCGCCGACGCCGAAGCCGCCGTGCCGCGCCGGCGACGCGCTCGGCCGGCCGCGTTCGACGACGATCAGCCAGGCGAGCGGGAGCAGCAGCATCCACGCCTTGCACGCGACGAAGACGGCGGTGCCGACCGGGCCCGGCGCCGCGATCATGGCCGCCACGACGCCGACGCTCGGCGCCGGGACGACGAGCAGCAGCGCGAGCGCGGCGCGTCCGGGCGTATCGGGCACGGGTTCCGGCGGGGCGACGGCGGTCGGCATGGGGGCGATCCTACCACGTGTGCCGGCCTGTTCCGGAAGGTGCAGAAGGTACCATGGACCCGATGACCGACGACCCCGGCGACTACTTCTCCGACCTCGCGCAGGTGTACGCGGGACATCGCCCGGGCTATCCGCCGGAGGCCATCGCGGCGGCGGTCGCGGGGTTGCCGGATCCGCCGCGCGTGGTGGACGTCGGGTGCGGCACCGGGATCTCCTCGCGTCTGCTCGCCGAAACCGGCGCGCGCGTGCACGCCGTCGACCCGAACGAGGGGATGCTCGCCGAAGCGCGGCGGCACCCGGACGCCGCGCGTCTCGCGATCACGTACGAGCGGGCGACCGCCGAACGTCTGCCGTCGACGGACGCCAGTGCCGACCTCGTCGTCTGCGCGCAGTCGTTCCACTGGTTCCGGCCGGCGGCGGCCCTCGCCGAGTTCCACCGCGTGCTGGCGCCCGGCGGCCGGCTCGCCCTGCTCTGGAACATGCGGGAGACGTCCGACCCGTTCGCCGCGGCGTACGAGCGCGTTGTCTGCCGCGCCCAGCGGGACGCCGCGGCGCGGGGAATGGAGGTGCACGCGCTGCGAAGCCACCGGCCCGACGACGGCGGTTTCTTCGCGAACATACGCGTCCTCTCCTTCGACAACCCGCAGTACCTCGACCGCGCGAGCCTCCTCGGCCGGATCCGCAGTGCCTCGTACTTCCCGCGCGAGGGCACTCTGCGCGACGAGCTGGAGGCGGAGCTCGAAACGCAGTTCGCGCGGCACGCGCGCGACGGCGTCGTCACGCTGACGCAGCGGACCGAGCTGACGCTGGCCGACGCGGTCCCGCGCTGACGGCGTCTCACGCCGCGAGGAACTTCACGCAGGCGGCGGAGATCAGCACGACGAACGCGATGCGGAGCCACCGCAGCGACATCGTGTGCGTCAACCCGGCCCCGAGGTGGCCGCCGAGGAGCGCCGTGGGGGCGAGGCAGGCGGCGATGATGAGGCTCTCGCGGTAGTCGAGCGGGGCGCCGGCCGGGTCGATGATGGACGCGAGGGCGACGTTCTTGCGGATCGCGCCGACGACGGCCGTGACGCACATGAGCGCCGAACTGCAGGCGATGGATTGCCGCAGCGGCAGCCCGCAGATGCGCTGGAGCAGCGGCACGGCGATCACCCCGCCGCCGATGCCGAGCAGGCCGGCCGCGAACCCCATGATGCCGCCGACGGCGCTCGACGCGATCCAGCCGCGGCGGGCGCCGTCCTCCGGACCGGCGCTGCGCCCGACGACGAGCTTGCGCAGGTTGTCGAAGATCACGTAGAGGAGGAACACGCCGAAGAGCCGCATGAGGACCGCGCCGTCGAGCTGATTGCTCAGCTCGACGCCGACGACGATGAGGACGAGGCTGGCCGGGAGCATGCGGCGCACGACCTTCCAGTCGACGGCATCGACGCCGTGGTGACGGCCGAGTGCCGGGACCGCGACGAAGACGTTGATGATCATGGCCGCCGCCTGCGACAGGTGCTGGTTGTGCCCGAACAGCAGCGTCAGCACGGGGATCATGACGATCGACCCGCCGATGCCGAGCAGCCCGCCGAGCAGGCCGGCCGCGAGTCCGAGGACGACGAGCGTGATGATCTCCGGGAGGGGCAAGGCGGCAGTGTAGCGAGACGCGGATCCCGCGTTGGATCACGGCGGGCTTCGTCAGGGCTGCCGTTCCGCTTCGCCGATCGCGGCGACGATCGCGGCGCGCAACAGCTCGAGAGCCTCCTCGTCGGTCCCGGCGAGAAGCTCTTCCGGCGGCAGGGGCGGACCAATCTGCACGCGGACGCGCCCCTTCAGCCGCGGCCACGAGCGCCCCGACGGCCACACTTCCCGCGCGCCCGCGATCCCGACCGGCACGACCTTCGCGCCGGTCTTCTTCACGAGCAGGATGACGCCCGCCTTGAACGGCCCGAGGCTCCCGTCGCGCGTCCGCGTGCCCTCAGGGAACATCAGGACGCACCGTCCCGCCTCGAGCTCGGCCATCGCCGCGCGCAGGGCGCGCGCGGGACGCCCCCGCTCGAGCGGTATCGACCCGAAGAAACGGATGAGCATGCCGAACGGCCTGAAAGCGAAGAGGCTCTCGCGCGCCAGGAAGGCGCACGGGCGGTCCCGCACGACCGACGCCACGAGCGGCGGGTCGAAGTGCGACTGGTGATTCGCCGCGAAGATGAGCGCGCCCTCGCGCGGGATGTTCTCGTGTCCGCGCCGACGGCGTCCGTACAGCAGCCGGAATCCGACGCCGACGGTCCGTGCAGGCGTCAGCCACCCGAAGACGATCCGGAACCACGACGCGCCGGGCGCCCGGCGGTCGATCTGGAACACGCTCACGGGTCGAAGCCCGGCAGCCGCTCGCGGACGATGGCGGCGAGCGTGTCCACGACCTCGTCCACCGTGCGGTCGCTCGTGTCGACGACGACCGCGCCCTCGGGGCGGATCAACGGTCCGTCGGAGCGCGTCGAGTCGATCCGGTCCCGTTCGCGGATGATGTTCATCACCTCGGCCTCGTCCACCGTGCGGCCGGTGGCGGCCAGTTGCTCGGATCGGCGGCGGGCGCGGATCGCCTCGCGTGCGTCGAGAAAGAAACGCACGGGCGCGTCCGGGAAGACCACCGAGCCCTGGTCGCGGCCCTCCGTGACCAGACGCGGATGCGCCTCCGCGATGCGACGCTGCCGCGCGACGAGCACCTCGCGCACGGCGGACTGGGACGCGACGATCGAGACGATCAGAGCGACGTCCCGCTCGCGGAGGCGCGCCGTGACGTCGCGGTCGCCAAGCATCAGCCGAGGCGGGTCGGCCGCCCAGTCGAAGTGCATCCCCGCCTCGCGCACGGCCGCGGCGATCCCCGGTCCGTCGTCCGGTGCAATCGCGTGTTCGATCGCGATGAGGGCGGCGGCGCGGTACATCGCGCCGGTGTCCAGGAACTCGAGACCGAGTCGCGACGCGAGCCGGTGCGCGACGGTCGATTTCCCGGTGCCCGCCGGCCCATCGATGGTGATGACGACGCGTCCCGGCACGTCGCGGGCGGGCGAGGTGGTCTTGTCATGCTGCATACGCGAACCTACTCGGCCTCGATGGCCTCCTGCAGGACATCGCGCGCCTTCTCGATCGAAGCGGTCGGATCGCCCTTGCCGCAGAAGTCGATCGCCAGGGTGTTCACGAATCCCACGCTGCGGATCGCCGTGACGCACTCGGCGAGGTTGTATCCGCGGTGCTCGCCCGACCTGGCGAACCCGTCGATGGTGGCGTGCACCGCGCCGGCGTAGGGGGCGAGCTTGCGGAGCGTTCCGATCGTGTCCCCCGTCGACGCGGCGTGCCCGAAGCTCGGCAGCGATCCGATGCGGAATCCGCCGATGCGCTTGATGAGATCGGTCAGGCGATCCGGGGCGTGCGTCAGTCCCTGGCAGGGCGCGAGGAGCACGTTGAGCTCCAACCGCTCGACATGCGGCATGACCTCCTTCACCTCGGTCGCGACCAGCTCGAACGCCTCGTCGTTGTCCTTCGCGTCGAACGAGATCGCGAGGGCGTTGCAGCCCAGACGATGCGCCGCGGCCGCGAGACGCCGCACGCGCTCGGCGGCCTCCTCCCTTACCTTCGGGTCGGGGTCCGCGAAGGGAAGCGGCTGGTCCTCGATCAGCACCAGGCAGGGGCACCCGGCCTTGTCCGCGCGATCGCGAAGCCGGTCGAAGTCCGGCAGCGACCAGCCCGAGAGCATCGACGCGGGCACGTTCATCCCGCGCAGGTGAAGATGCCGGATCGCGTAGTCGGGCATCTCGAGGAGCGAGAAGCCGTCGTCGGCCTCGCCCGCACCGCTCGCCGGGACGGCCGCGGTCGTGATCTTGCTGGCGAACGAGCGAGTGGCGAGCGTCAGGAGCATGGGGGGAAGACCGGGCGGGGGAGCGAGTCCGTCGAGTCTACCGGACCGCGGACGCCGCCAGCAAGGTGCCGGCGAAGTCGCGGCACCGCCGCGGCGGACCGGCTGACGTCAACGGGGTCCGGCAAAGAGAAAACGCCGACCATTGGGGGCCGACGTTTTCCGGAGGGGAGAAAGATCTCATGAACGATTCAAACGCCAAGGGCGGAACCTCGGCGGTCCAACATCCTATTCATTCAACGGCAGAAGGCAACGCATTTGTCCAACATTTTGCCTAGCTTCACAGGGCCGTGCAGGCCTCGAAACGGCATAACCATCTGCCAGAAATCCACTTAGACCAATCCAGCCGCCAATCGGGGTCGGACCCCCTTGCCCCCCGTTTGCCCCCGGGGGACCGGGCACTATCATAGCCGCCCACTATGCCCAGCCCCCCCGATCGTCGCTACACCGAGTCGCATGAGTGGTTCGCCGCCGAGGGCGATCTCGTCACGATCGGCATCACCCAGTTCGCCGCCAACGAGCTGACGGACATCACGTACGTGGAAATGAAGCCGCCCGGCACGACCGTGGCCGCCGGCGAGACGCTCGGGGAGGTCGAGTCCGTGAAGACGACGAGCGACGTCTACGCGGCGCTCGGCGGCGAGATCGTCGAGGTGAACGACGCCGTCGCGAGCGACCCGTCGCTGCTCAACAGCGATCCCTACGGCGCCGGCTGGCTGCTGAAGATCCGCACCGACGACACGACACCGCTCGAGCAGCTCTTGGACCAGTCGGCGTACGACGCCCGGCATCCGGTGGATTGAGTTCGGCCTGGATCGGCGCGACACGGGTCGGCGCGACACGGTTCGGCGCGGCATGGATCGGCGCGGCATTTCATCGGCGCGACACGCATGTCGCCCGGCTCACACGCACTATGATCGGCGCAACATGCACGTCGCCCGGATCACAAGTGTCGTGAAGCGGTACCGCCTCGGGGGGCGCACGGTGGAGGCGCTGCGCGGGGTGGACCTGGAGATCGACGGGAGCGGCTTCTACGGGATCATGGGGCCTTCGGGCAGCGGCAAGAGCACGCTCCTGCACCTGATGGCGGCGCGCGATCGGCCCGACGCGGGCACGATCGAGATCCTGGGGGAGCGTATCGACGTGCTCGACGAAAGGTCGCTGACGCGGTTTCGCCGGCGCCGGATCGGTCTCGTCTTTCAGCAGTTCAACCTGATCCCGACCCTCGACGCGCTGGGGAACGTGACGCTGCCCGCGCTGCTCGACGGCATGGACCGCCGGGATCGCGAGCGACGCGGGTGGGAGCTTCTCGAGTCGCTCGGACTCGGCGACCGGGCGCACCACCGGCCGGAGGCGATGTCCGGCGGCGAGCAGCAGCGGGTCGCGGTCGCCCGCGCGCTCATGTTCGAGCCGGCGCTGCTCTTCGCCGACGAGCCGACCGGCAACCTCGATTCGAACACCGGGCGCGAGCTGCTCGAGCGCCTGGGATCCCTCGTGCGCGACAAGGGCATGTCGGTGATCATGGTGACGCACGAGCCGTCGGCGGCCGTGCACTGCCGTCGCGTCTTCCGACTGCACGACGGCCGCATCGACGGCTCCTTCGAGGTGGAAGGTCTCAATGCCGCCGAGCTTGCGACTCGCGCTCAGTGAACTGGCGGGAAGCCGCGTGCGCACGGCCCTGCTCGCGGGCGCAGTGGCAATCGCGTCGAGCCTCATCGTCGCGGTGTCGTGCGCGATCCACTCGTCGACGTCGAGCCTCGAGTTCCGGCTCGTGCAGTTCATCGGCGCGGCCGACGCCCGCATCGTGCATCCCGCGGCCGCGAACTTCGACGCCGGCCTGCTCGACGCCGCCCGCGTCTGGCCCGAGGTGGACCTCGCCGCCGCCCGCCTGGGCGGAGCGCTGACGCTCGCGCACGCCGACCAGCGTCTCGATCCCGCCACCGGGCGCATCCGGCGTCTCTCGCCGCGCGCGGTGGGCGTCACGTTCGCGGAGGAGCAGCGGATGCGCCCGTTCGATCTCCTCGACGGCCGGCTGCCCGCCGCGCCCGACGAGATCCTGATCGACCCTCTCACGGCCGAGCTGCTCGACGCGAAGATCGGTGACGAGCTGTCGGTCGTGCGCTTCGAACCGCATCCGCCGCTGCGGGTCGTCGGCGTGTACGATCGCCAGACGCTGGGCGTCCTCCAGCGTCCGCGGATCTACGTCGATCGCGACGTGCTCGGCGCGATCACGGACCATGCGGGCCAGGTCTCGTCCATCTACCTGACGCTCGTCCCCGGCACCGATATCGACGCGTTCTGCGCGAAGTACGCGGATCGGATACCGCAGACGCTCTCCCTCGAAGCGGCGGAGCGTGTGCGTGCGGGATTCGATCAGCACGTCGACGCGAACCGCATCGGGCTCACCGCCGCCTCGGTGCTCACACTTCTCGGCGCCGGGCTGATCATCGCAATCGGGCTCACGACGCGGCTCGCCGAGCGGGAGCGCGAGCTGGCGATCCTGCGGGCCGTGGGCGCGACACGGAGCCAGCTCGTGGCCGCGCAGCTCGCCGTCGGCCTGCTCCTCGGGGCGGTCGGCGGCGCGATCGGGATTCCGCTCGGGCTGGCGATCACGAAGGCGCTCGTAACGTACTTCGCCGAATACGTGCCGACCGGCATGACGATCGATGCCCGCGGGCTCGCGTTCGCGCTCGTGGGCGCGCTCGTCGCGGGTTCGTGCGGCGCGCTCTACCCGGCGTTCTTCGCGAGCCGCGTCAGCCCGCTCGAGGCGATGACCGTGCGGGCGCGGCCGGTGCGGGCCGGCCGCGTCGCCGCGTGCGCCGTCACCGGGCTCGTGCTCATCGCGATCCAGCTCGCGCTACGGCTGCTGAGCGACGACGAGACGCGTTTTCTCGTGTACGTCTACGCCGGGCTTCCGGCGCTGTTCCTCGGGTGGTTCCTGCTCGCGGTTCCCCTGCTGCTCGCGGTGACGCGCGCGCTCGGCCCCCTGCTCGGCCGCGCGCTCGGCCTTCCCGCCGGCCTGGTCGCCGGCGGCGTGACCGCCACGCCATTCCGGCACGGCTTCACGGCCGGCGCGCTGATGGTCGGCATCGCCATCCTCGTCGCCGGCTGGGCGAGCGGCGTCGCCGTGCAGCAGGACTGGATCGGCCGCATCCGGTTCGCGGACGGTTTCGCCGTGCGCATCACCGGCATCACGCCGGAGCACCGCGCCGCGATCGCGGCGCTGCCGTTCGTCGAGTCGACGTGCCCGATCGGCTACCTGTCGGCACGGCTCGTCGACCGGCAGGTCTTCGGCCTTTCGGCCGCCCCGCCGAACGTGATCTGCGTGGGCTTCAACGCGCCCGAGTTCTTCGCGATGAACGCCGTCGACTGGATCGAGGGCGACCCCGCCACCGCGATCCCGCAGCTCGCGCACGGCGACGCGGCGATCGTGGCACAGCGTTTCCTCGTCGCGAAGGGCGTCGGGGTCGGCGACACGCTGACGCTCGGAGTCGGGCGGAAGACGAAGGAGTTTCGCATCATCGGCGTGGTGAGCTCCGCCGGGCTCGACCTCACCACGCAGCTCTTCGGCATCCAGAGCCAGTACACCGACTACGCGATGAGCTGCGTCTTCGTCGATTTCGACACCGTCTCGCGCGTCTTCGGGACGAACGACGCGAAGATGCTCCAGATCAACCTCACCGACGACGTCACCGACGAGGAGGCGACCAGGCGGATCGAGGAAGCGGTGCCGGGCGTCCTCTTCCGCAGCGGGCGCTGGATCCTCGACACGGTTCGCTCGATCGCGAACGCCGTCATCGCCATCCACACCGTCGTGGCGTTCGCCGCGCTCGTGCTCGCGTCCGTGGCCGTCGGCGCGGTGATCGCGGCAAGCATCGGGACGCGGCGTTTCGAGTACGGGGTGCTGCGCGCCGTGGGCGCGAGCCGCGGGACGCTGCTGCGGCTCGTGCTGGGCGAGACGGCCCTGCTCGCGGTCACCGGCGCCCTGACGGGGACGCTGCTCGGGTTTCACCTCGCCTTCATGGACGCGAGCAACCTGCGCAGCCTCGCCGGCCTCCCCATCGGCGTGGCGGTCCCGGTCGGCCCCATCGCGATCGGGTGGGTCGTCGTCATTCTCCTCGCGTCGCTCGCGGCGCTGCTGCCTGCCGTGCGGCTCGTTCGGCGATCGCCCCGCGACCTCGTGGCGTCGGCCTGACGCTCTCGCCGGCGCAGGGGCGGCGAATGTGCGAAGAACGACCGAAAGCACGGCCCACCGGCGGCGTGCCCGGTATCCTCTGGGGCATGATGCACAACCGAAGTATCGCGACGCCGGCGTGCGCTCTCGCCGGCGTTCTGCTCGCGTCCCCGGCCGCGCTGGCCGGCGACGCGGTGCTGCCCCCCGGCTTCCAGATGATCCAGGTCACCGGGAATCTCCAGCGGCCGATCGACATCGCGTTCGCCGCCGACGGCCGCCTCTTCATCACGGAGATGGCCGGCCGGGTGCGCATCGTCGAGGACGGCGTCCTGCGCCCGGAGCCGTTCATCGATCTCCTCGACGAGGTCAACGGGCGGGGCGAGCGCGGACTGCTCGGCATCGCGCTCGATCCCGACTTCCTGAGCAATCGCAGGGTGTACCTGCTCTATACGGTCGATCCGATCTACGGCCAGCCCGACGAGAGCCCGTCCGAAGGAGCGTTCGGCCGGCTGACGTGCTACACCGGCACCGAGGAGAGCAACGGCAACATCGCGGACCCCGACTCGCGTTGCGTGCTCATCGGCGCGACGTGGTCCGAGGGCTTCCCGGTGTGCGACCTCGGACACACGATCGGCACGGTGCTGTTCGGTCGCGACGGGTCGCTGTTCGCCGGGGCCGGCGACGGCTCGCGCCCCGGCCCGCCCGACTCGGGCGGCCTCGATCCGGATTGCTTCGGCGAGGGTCGCTTCGGCAAGGACGAGGACATCGGCGCTTTCCGCTCGCAGTATCTCGACTCCCTGGCGGGCAAGATCGTGCGGGTCGACCCCGCAACCGGCCTGGGGCTGCCGACGAACCCGTACTGGACAGGCGACGGGGCGGACAACCGCTCCCGCGTATGGGTCAGCGGTCTGCGCGTGCCGTATCGCTTCTCGCTCCGCCCGGAGCCGGGCGGCCCCGGCGCCGGCCCCGGAACGCTCTACATCGGTGACGTCGGCCGCGCCATGTACGAGGAGGTGAACGTCGCCTTCGGCGGCGAGAACTTCGGCTGGCCGTGCCGCGAGGGCTTTCATGCATCGCCCGACTACCAGAAGCAGACGCCACCGCACTCGGGGTGCGACACCATCGAGACCAAGTCGAACCCGGGACCGCTGACCGACCCGATCATGGACATGCATCACAGCGATCCCGCGCTGTCGGATCCGCCGGACGTGGCGTCGCGGTGCGTCATCGGCGGTCTGTTCTACGAGGGCACGTGCTACCCCGAGCCGTACCAGGGCGGCTACTTCTACATGGACCAGCGTTACGACTGGATCCGCTACGCGGAGATCGACGCGCAGCACAACGTGATCGCGACCCACCCGTTCGTCGAGAACCTCCTCGGCCCCGTCGATGTCGCGAGCGATCCGCTCACGGGCGACCTGTTCATCGCGGCGTTCGACGACGAGCGCGATCGCGTCGTGCGCATCCGCTACCTCGCGCCCGGCTGCGGGGCGACCTGCGTCGGCGACATCGATGGCGACGGGATGGCCGGGTTCGCGGACCTGCTGTTGATCCTCTCGAACTGGGGGTCGTGCGGCCTGTGCCCGGAGGACCTGGACGGCAACGGGGATGTGGGATTCGGTGACGTTCTCCTGCTGCTGTCGAATTGGGGGACGTGTGCGTGAGGCGGGGGAGCCGGGGATGTCCGTGTGCGCGTGCGCGGCCGTGTACGCGTGCGCGACCGCGTGCGTGCCCTCCGTGATCGCCCCGAGCCCGATCAGCGTCAGCACCGCCGTCACGACGCCCATTCGGCGGCCGTGATGCCCGCCGGCGTGTCGAGCCGCTGCGGGTCGGCCGGCCCGGCCGCCGTGTCGTCGCCTTCGGGGTGCTCGGAGTCGTTCGCCATGTCGGGTACCTCGCGGGCCCCGGGTCAGACCGGGTGCCGGGTCAGACCGGGTGCCGGACGAAACCGGGCGCCGGCGAAACCGCGCCGGCGAAACCGAGGGATCCGGCAAAGCCGGGTTCCGTCTGACCTATAGGTGCCCCATGCCCATTCCGCAGGAAAGAGCGGACCGCCCGGGTGCGCGCCGGGCGGAGCGCTACGGGCGATCGGGACATGCCTATCATCTCCGCTTCATGCTGCACCCCGCCGATCCCAACCTCCGAAACGTCGCCATCATCGCCCACGTCGACCACGGCAAGACGACGCTCGTCGACGCCCTCCTCGCCGCCTGCGGATCGCTCGGCTTCGGCGGCGACGCGACGGAATGCGTACTCGACTCCGATCCGCTCGAGCGCGAGCGCGGCATCACCATCTTCTCGAAGAACTGCGCGATCTCCTACCGGCCGGCGGCCGGCGGGCACGCGGGGCAGACGTTTCGGATCAACCTGATCGACACGCCCGGCCACGCCGACTTCGGGGGCGAGGTCGAGCGCGTCCTCAAGATGGCCGACGGCGTGCTGCTGCTCGTCGATGCCTTCGAGGGGCCGATGCCGCAGACGCGATTCGTCCTGGGCAAGGCGCTCCAGCTCGACCTGCCGCTCATCGTCGTCGTGAACAAGTGCGACCGACTCAACGCGCGGCCGGACGCCGTCGTGAACGAGGTCTTCGACCTGCTCGTCGCGCTCGACGCGAGCGACGAGCGGCTCGACTTCCCGGTCGTCTACGCGTCGGGACGCGACGGCTGGGCCTCGCTCGCGTCCGATGCGCCGGGCGCCGACGTGACGCCGCTGCTCGACGCGATCATCACTCGCCTTCCGGCCCCGGTCGGCTATGCCGACGTCCCGCTCCAGATGCTGATCACGACGCAGGACTACTCGCCGTACGTCGGGCGCATCGCGATCGGACGCGTGTTCGCGGGCGCGCTCGCCTCCGGCCAGGCCGTGACGATCTGCCGGGCGGACGGCTCGCACCGCCGCGCCCGCGCGCTCAAGGTGTACCGCTTCGAGGATCTCGGCCGCGTGCCCGCCGACATGATCTCCGTCGGCGATCTCTGCGCCGTCGAGGGGATCGGCGACTTCGACATCGGCGACACGATCGCGTGCCCCGAGGAGCCGCACCCGATCGCCCGGGTGGCGGTGGACGAGCCCACGCTGCACATGCTCTTCCGCATCAACGACTCGCCGTTCGCCGGCAAGGAAGGAAAGTACGTCACGTCGCGTCAGCTTGCCGAGCGTCTCGAGCGCGAGCTGATGTCGAACCTCGCGCTGCGCGTCGAGCCCGGGGCGTCGGCGGAGGAATTCCGCGTATCCGGTCGCGGTCTGCTCCACCTCGGCATCCTGCTCGAGAACATGCGACGCGAGGGCTACGAGCTCTCCGTCGGGCGGCCGGAGGTGATCGAGAAGGAGATCGACGGCATCACATGCGAGCCGATCGAGCTGCTGACGGTGGACGTGGAACAGGACCGCATGGGCGCCGCGCTCGAGCTCCTCGGCTCGCGCGGCGCCGAGATCCAGACGATCGACCAGCGCGGCGACCGCATGCACATCGAGGCGGAGATTCCCGCCCGCGGGCTGATCGGCCTGCGGAGCCGCATGCTCACCGCTACCGCAGGCGAGGCCGTGATGTACCACACCTTCCAGCGGTACGCGCCGCGGCGCGCGATGGATCACGCCCGGACGAACGGCGTGATGGTGGCGACCGAAACCGGCGCCGCGAAGACCTACGCGATGCTCAACCTCTCCGAGCGCGGCGTGCTCTTCGTGACCGCGCAGGACGCGGTCTACGCCGGGCAGATCGTCGGCGAGAACTCGCGGGACAACGACCTCGGCGTCAACATCGTGAAGAACAAGGCGTTCTCCAACGTGCGCGAGTCCAACAAGGAAGCCACGGTCATCCTGAAGGCCCCGCGCATCCTCTCGCTCGAGGCGGCGCTCGAGTACATCGAAGCGGACGAGCTCGTCGAGATCACGCCGTCGTCGATTCGCCTTCGCAAGCGGGTGCTGAGCGAGGGCGAGCGGAAGCGGCTCGGGCGGAACGAGAAGACGCGCTCCGCGGGGCGCGTGGGGACTGCCTAGTCCGGCGCGCCGCTCATCGGCCGGCGTGACAGGGCTCTCCGCCTCGACCCGGACCTGCTGCGTACCGCGCGAACAGCGCCGCGGCCTGGGCCTTTGACCGGAAGATCGGGAAGCGGGCGTCGATGAGCGCGCGCCGGTTCAGCGGTTCAGGCGGCTCATGCGGTTCATGCGACGCTCACGGCGTGGCCTTCTCCTTCAGCAGCGAATCGAGGCTTGGCCGCAGGTCGTCGAAGTCCTCGCCGGCGATGACGTAGTACCAGGCGGCGAAACGCTCGTTGAGGGTTCGCGCGAGCTCCCGGCCCTCCGTCACCTTCTGCTGCCACCCGGCGAGCGCGGTCTCGTAGGCCTCGGCGGCGCGCTTCGCGGCTTCCGCGGCCTCGTCGTCGGCGGGTGCGGCCTCGTCGCCGGTCGTCTGGTCATCCGTCGCGGCGTCATCGGTCGCGGCGTCATCCGTTGCGGCGTCATCCGTTGCGGCCTCATCGGTCGCGGCGTCATCGGTCGCGGCGTCATCGGTCGCGTCGCCGCCCTCGTCCGCCTGCGAGAGCACGCTGAAGTTGACGCCGCGCATCGCCAGTTCGCCGAGCGCGAGGCGGTCGTCGTGCCCGCGCAAGGCCGCCGCGTCCTCCTTCGTGTACCCCGGCGGCGGTGTCGGCTCCGGCGGCAGCAGCGTCTCGTCGAACTGCGCCGTCACGAAGAGGTACCGGTTGGGGCTCCCGGACGCCTCACCTTCCCCGGCGCCGCCCGCGCCGCCTTCACCCGCCGCGCCCGCGCTCACCTCGAGCCCGTCGCCGTAGAAGACCTCGCCGAAACGCAGCACGTAGAGGACGCCCTTGCTCGTGCCGGCGCTCACCTCGCCCTCGTTCGAGAGCAGACGTCCGTCGCGCGATACGAAGAAGCCCTTGGACTGGAGCGAGAGCTGCGTCCCCGGGTCCAGGCTGATGCCGCCCGACGTGCCCAGGTCCGCGGTGAGCGCCGGAGGCTTGGGACGCACGCCGGTGATCTTGAGATCGCGCAGCGCGTTCGTCAGCGCGGAGACCTTCGTGCGATCGAGCTCCTTGCCTTCCGGAACGTCGGGGAGCGCCCACTGGCCGTCGGGCCCCTTCGTCAGCAGCACCTCGCCGACGCGGTTGACGCTGCCCGACGTCTCGTCGATCGAGTAGTCGCTGACCCGGATCTGGGCGAGGTCCGCGACGGTCACTTCGAGCAGCTTCGTGTCGATCCAGTCGGCGAAGCGCGTCGAGAGATCCACGTCGAGCTTTACCCCGTAGACCCGCTTCTTGCCGGGGAGCCGCACGTAGCGGAAGCCCTCCTTGCCCTCGATCTCGCGACCGATGATGAAATCGGCGAGCGCCGCCCCCGACGCGTCGCGGAGCGTCACGCGCGAACCGCGCCCGACGAGCGATGGCGTCGTGTCGTCGAGCGGATCGATCACGCCGAGACGCTCGTGATCCTCCACGCGGTCGGACTGCACGATGTCCCGTTTCAGATCGATCACCGACGCTGCGGTCTCGGCCAGGCGTTCCTCGCCGTCGGCGGGGTAATCGTAGTGCGAGGGGATCGACCACGTGCCGTCGCGCACCTCGACCTTGAACGGCCGCGCCGCTCCCGAGGCCTCGTCGTAATCGATCACCTCGAGCGAAGCCGCCCGCAGCGGATCGGTGAAGTCCGGATAGAACGCCTCGCCCTGGTCGCTGAATTCCTCGAACGTGGGCGGCTTCGGGCTGGTGAAGAACGCGAGGGCGCCCAGGACGACGGCGCCGGCGACGTACATGGAGGTCGTGGCGAGACGGCTCATGCGTGGCTCCTCACGAGGCGGCGCTCCGACGCGCCGATCTTCTCACGCCGGTGACGATACGCAAACAGGCCGATGGCGAGCACGAGCGTCGGGACCGGCGGCGGGATCGTCGCCCACCACTTGATGTTGCGATGGATAGCGGCGACGGCCGTCTTCATCTCGGTGCGCGCCCGATCGATGCTCTTTTCCTTCTCGAGCCCGATGTTGGCCTTGACCACCTCGAGCCGGCGGTTCTCGACGCTCTCGAGGTTGCGGAGCATGATCGCCCGCGTCTGCTGGTCGAGATCCTCGCGCTCGCGCACCGCCTGCACGCTCTGGTCGAGCCGCTGCTGCGCCTGCGCGAGCTGGTCGGCGGCCCTCGCCTCCGCCGCCTCGGTCTCCTCGCGACGCCGCTCGGCGTAGACCTCGTTGAGCTGCTCGACGCGCGTCAGGCTGCGGTGACGCGGCCGGTGCTTGCGGAGGGCGACGAAGCGCTCGTCGCCCGCCAGCATGTCGATGCAGTTGAGCACGAACGTAACGTTGTCGAAGTTGAGGTCCTCGAAGCCCTGGCGACGCAGGTTGAAGAAGGTCTCGGAGACGATGTCGACGTCGCTGATCGCGATCACGTCGATGCTCGTCGTCTCCCCGGCGGGCTTGACCTCGTCGGGAAGCTGGGACGGCGGCGCCGCAGGCGAGGGTATCGTCCCCTGCACGTGCATCGCGAGCGTGTACGCCGAGGGCGACCGGTACCGGCGGGGATTCTGACGGAGCTGCATGCCGAAGAAGTCCTGTCCCACGAGGTCGGTCCAGGGCGTGTCGCCGGAGACGGTGCCCGTCTGGAGGAGCGGCGTGTACGTGAGCGACGCGCCCGGCACCGGCGGGTCGGCGCGGAGAAAGCCGGGATACGCGGCGACGACCTCCTGGAGCCCCGAGGAGATCACGGACTCCTCGTTGAACGGCGAGGGGTTGTCGGGACTGCGCGCGACGAAGACGATCTCCGGGGCGACCTCGGCGATGGCCGGGTGCGGGTTCGCGCTCGACCACACGACCGAGTTCGTTTCGAGCGTCAGCCCGATCGCGTCGAGCAGGCCCTGGAGGTCGCCCTTCGGCGGCGCCGGCGGGCGCCCCTGGTTCATGAACGGGTTGCGGCCGGCGTCCTTCGGCAGACGCGGCGAGAGCTGCGGGTTGAAGAGCGGCAGCGGATCGTCGATCAGCAGCGTCGGCGTCCCCGCCAGGATCGCGTCCTTCAGCGCGTCCATCTCCGGCTGAGCGAGGGAGGACGGCAGGATCACGAGCAGCGCGTCGAGATCGTCCGGGTACGGGCCGCCCGGGGCGACCTGCGTCACTTCGTACTGCTTGCGCAGCTCGCGGACCATCGACCAGTCCGAGGACTGCGCCATGGACTGGAAGTCGAACCCGCCGAACAGTTTGGCGTCGGTCGCCACGACGCCGAGCTTGCGCTGCGTCACGGCGCTGACCACGCGCACCGACCGGGCCAGCTCGTACTCAACGGGAAGGCCCCGGTCGAAGAACGGGATCACGAACTCCTCCGGGCCGGACGTGAAGACGAGACCGAGGAAGACGTCCTCCGCCGAGCGCTGGCTCGCCTCGACCGCGAGGACTTTCTGGGGCACGATGTTGTAGTTCGAGGCGGCGTCCGCCGCGAGCTCGGTGAACGGCTCGACCTCGTGGATCGCCACGCGCACACGGTCGCCGCCGACGGTGTCGAAACGATGGAGCAGGTTCACGAGGTTCTTGCGCACCTGCACGAGCGACTCGGGAGCGTCCTTGCTGAAGAACGCCTGGATGAAGACCGGCCGGTCCTCCGGAATTTCGGCGAGCAGCGTCTCCGTCTGCGGCTGGAGCGTGTGCAGCCGTTCGGCGGAGCTGTCGACGTAGAGACGCCCGCGGCTCAGCAGCACGCCGGCGGCGACGGCCATGGCCGCGATGGCGACCGTCCGCACGGAGAGGTGCGCCGTGTGCGCGGTGTCGTCCTCGCCGCCGCCGAAATGGCGGCGGCCGACGAGCAGCACGTTGACGTAGAGCATCACCGCGGCGAGGGCGAGGAAGTAGAAAACGCCCGTGAGCGGGATTAGCCCGTCGCCGAACGGGCGGAAGTGGGTGACGACACCGAGGTTGCGCACGAGGTCGGCGATCCGCCCGCTGAAGATCACCTCGGCCCGGTCCACGAAGACGAAGATCGCGCACAGCATGGCGCCGAGGATGAACGCCACGGTCGCGTTCGGCGTGAGGAGCGACGCCACCATCCCCACCGTAAGGAGCGCCGCGCCGGTCAGCCAGTAGCCGACGTACGTCGAGAACATCAGCCCGATATCCGGCGCGCCGAGCCAGGCGAGGATCACGACGTGGCTGATCGAGAACAGCACCGCCACCGTGTAGATCCCCAGCACCGCGAGGTACTTGCCGAGCACGATGTCGAGGTCGTGACCGGGCAGCGTGAAGAGAAGCTCGTCGGTGCCCTGCTTCCGCTCCTCCGCCCACACGCCCATCGTGAGCGCCGGGACGAAGAAGAGCAGCAGGATCGGGTAGAACTCGTTCAGCTGGTCGAGGTTCGCCAGGTTGGCGAGGAAGAAGTCGGCCTGCCAGAACGCGGCGATCGCGCCGAGCAGGATGAACACGGTGATGAACACGTACCCCGTCGGGTTGATGAAGTAGGCGGAGAAGTTTCTCTTGAACACCGCCCAGACCATGCGGGCATGAGTCGGCATGTCTCGTTCCTCTGTTCTCGAAACTATTCTTCAGCCTGCGTCAGGCTGCGGTCAGTTCACGGAAGCGCGCGTCGAGCGACGGCGTTCCGTCGCGGAACTCGGCGATCGAGCCGTCGAAGACGATGCGGCCCTCGTGGATGAAGATCACGCGGTCGGCCACCGCTTCCACCTCCTGGAGGATGTGGGTCGAAAGCATGATGGTGTTCGACTGCCCGAGCGTCCGGATCAGGTCCCGCACCTCGTGAATCTGGTTCGGATCGAGCCCGGACGTCGGCTCGTCGAGGATCAAGACGTCGGGCTCGTGGAGCAGGGCCTGCGCCATGCCGACGCGCTGCCGATAGCCGCGCGAGAGCTTCGAGATCGGCTTCTCGATCACGCTCGAAAGGTCGCACTGGCGGACGACCGCGTCCACGCGCGCGTCGAGACGGTCGGGGGCGAGCCCGCGCGCGAAGCCGAAGAACCGAAGCAGGCTCCGCGGCGTCATGTCGGGATAGAGCGGGCCGTTCTCCGGCAGGTAGCCGATGTGAGACACGGCCTCGATGCGACGCGTCGCCACGTCGATGCCGGCGATCTCCGCGCGCCCATGGGTCGGAGCCATGAAACCGGTCAGCATCCGCATCGTCGTCGATTTTCCGGCGCCGTTCGGGCCGAGGAACGCCACGATCTCGCCGCGTGCGATCTCGAACGAGGCGTCGGCGACCGCAACGAAGGCGCCGAAGTGCTTGTGCAGGCCGGCGGCCCTGATCATCACGTTGGTCATGCGCAGTTTCGCTCCCGTCAGTCTCTGGTATTCCGCTTCACGTACGTCGCGGTCACGCTCCCCCCTGGAGCAGGACGAAGCGGTGCCGCCCGTTGCCCCGCGGCGTCCACACGAGCAGACGCACGGAGCTTTCGAGATCCAGGTCGTCCATGATGTGCGCGAACGCGTCGGCGTCAACCACCTCGCGTTCCCCGACCCGGACGATCACGTCGCCGGGGAACAGCCCGGACCGGGCCGCGATCGAGCCGTCCGCGACGTCCACCACGACGACGCCCCGGATGTCGCCCAGGCCCGCTTCAGCGGCGATCTCCGGCGTGAGCGTCCGAACGCCGAGCCCGAGGGACTGCGGCTCGATGACCGCGGGCGGCTCGGGCCGCCCCGCGGGGGACGCCGGCAGGGAGCGGACCTGTCGCTCGCCGAGTTCCACCGCGATTTCGTCGAACGCGCCGTCGCGGAAGATCCGGATGGGCGTCCGCGACCCCGGTGGGGTCTCGGCCACGGCGTTGAGCAGATCGGCGGTGGCCTCGACCGGCCGGTTGCCGACCCGCGTCACGATGTCACCGGGCTGCATACCCGCGCGGATGGCCGGACCGTCGGCGAGCACGTCGGCGATGAGGACGCCCGCCCCTTGGAAGCCGAAGGAGTCGGCGAGCCCCGGCGTCAGGGGCTGGATCTGGACGCCCAGCCAGCCACGGATCACCCGGCCCTTGTCCCTGATGCTCTCGAAGACCGACCGCACCATGTTGCTCGGAATCGCGAAGCCCAGCCCCGAGTAGCCTCCGGTCCGGGTGGAGATCGCGGTGTTGATGCCGACGATCTCGCCGCGCGGGTTCAGCAGCGGACCGCCGCTGTTGCCGGGGTTGATCGCCGCGTCGGTCTGGATGAAGTTCTCGTAGTCGGCGACGCCGACGTTGGACCGACGCACGGCGCTCACGATGCCGGCCGTGATCGTGTGGTCGAAGCCGTACGGGTTCCCGATCGCGAGCACCCACTGGCCGGGCTCGACGACGGCCGAGTCGCCAAACCTCGCGTACGGAAAGCCGACGCCGGTGATCCTGAGGACCGCGAGGTCGGACTCCGCGTCCGTGCCGATCAGCGCCGCCGTGTATTCCCGACCGTCCCGCGTGCGCACCTCGATCTCGTCGGCGCCGGCGGTGACGTGGTGGTTGGTGACGAGGTAGCCGTCGGCGCTGACGAGGACGCCGCTTCCATCGCCCATCCGGCTCCGTCGCGGCACGCGACCGCCGAACAACCGGTGAACCTCGTCCTCGGGCATGGCGTCGATCCGCGCGAAACCGGTGACCTGGACCACGGCCGGGGCGATCTCGCGGCTCACGGCGCGGAAGGCGTCCGAGAGCATCTCGGCGTGCGCGATCGCCGTCTCGGCCTGCGACCCCGTCACCGCCGGCACATCGTCGGCCGCGGGCGTCGCCCCGGCCGGCGCGAGGAGCATGGCGATGACGATCGCGGACAGGAGCCTGGACTGGAACATTCGTTTGATCCTCCGTGACCGGCCTCCGCTCGTCACGGGGCCGCAACAGACATCGACCGCGCGGCCCAGGGCCGCCGGTCGATCCGGACTTGACGTACGGGTGAGTTCGGGTGAGGTTCAGGGTTGGACGCAAAAAAGAGCGACGGAGGGGCCGTAGATGGCGCCGGAGGCCGCTCCCCGCCGGACGAGACGCCAATACCATCACCCGATGCCCGATGAGCGAGCCTTCAAGGTCGTCAGCGATTTCCACCCGACCGGCGACCAGCCGGAGGCGATCGGGCAGCTCGTCGCGAGCCTCGGCTCCGGGCGGCGCTTCCAGACGCTGATGGGTGCGACGGGCACGGGGAAGACGTTCACGATGGCGTGCGTCATCGAGCGCGTGCGCAAGCCGACGCTCATCCTGAGCCACAACAAGACGCTCGCCGCCCAGCTCTACGAGGAGATGTGCGAGCTCTTCCCGAACAACGCCGTCAGCTACTTCGTCAGCTACTACGACTACTTCCAGCCCGAGGCGTACATCCCGCAGCGGGACATCTACATCGAGAAGGACGCGTCTCGCAACGACGACCTCGACCGGCTGCGTCTGGCGGCGACGAGCAACCTGCTCTCGCGCGACGACGTGATCGTCGTGTCGTCCGTGAGCTGTCTCTACGGCCTCGGCTCGCCCGAGGCCTACAGGGCCCGGGTGCTCCCGCTCGTGCGCGGCGAGCGCGTGAACCGGCGCGAGCTGCTGCTCGCGCTCTCGGACATGCAGTATAAGCGGAACGACGTGGCGTTCGAGCGCGGACAGTACCGCGCGAAGGGCGACGTCGTCGAGGTCTACCCGGCCTACGAGCAGTACGCGATCCGCATCGAGCTCTTCGGCGACGAGATCGAGCGGCTCGAGCTCATTCATCCCGCGAGCGGCGAGTTACTGGCGGAGGAGCACCGGGTGTTCATCTTCCCCGCCGTGCACTACATGCTGCCGGAGAACCAGCTCCAGGGCGCGCTCGCGAACATCCGCGCCGAGCTGGACCGGCGGGTGATGGAGCTGCGACACGAAGGCAAGCTCCTCGAGGCGCAGCGTCTGCTGGCGCGCACCCGCTACGACCTCGAGATGATCGAGGAGGTCGGCTATTGCTCGGGCATCGAGAACTACTCCGCTCCGCTCGACGGCCGCGCGCCGGGATCGCGTCCGTACTGCCTGCTCGACTACTTCCGCATGGTTCCCGGACGCGAGCCGTCGGACTGGCTCCTCTTCATCGACGAATCTCACGTCACGATCCCGCAGGTGCGGGCGATGTACACGGGCGACCGGGCCCGCAAGCAGGTGCTCGTGGACCACGGCTTCCGGCTGCCGAGCGCGATGGACAACCGGCCCCTCATGTTCGAGGAGTTCGAGGAGCTGGTGCCGCAGTGCGTGTACGTCTCCGCGACCCCGTCGCCGTACGAGCTCGGGCGTTCCGAGGGGCTCCTCGTCGAGCAGGTGATCCGGCCGACCGGTCTCCTCGACCCCACGATCGAGGTGCGACCGGCGCGCGGCCAGGTGGCGGACCTCGTCGCGACATGCCGGGAGCGGGCCGAAGCGGGTGAGCGCGTGCTGATCACCGTGCTCACGAAGCGTCTCGCCGAGGACCTCACGAGCTACATGCACGACCAGGGGCTGCGCGTCCGTTTCCTCCACAGCGAGATCGACACGCTCGAGCGGCTCCAGATCCTGCGCGAGCTGCGCGAGGGCACGTTCGACGTGCTCGTCGGCGTCAACCTGCTGCGCGAGGGCCTCGACCTCCCCGAGGTCGCGCTGGTGGCGATCGTGGACGCGGACAAGGCCGGTTTCCTGCGCAGCACGACGAGCCTGATCCAGACGATGGGTCGCGCGGCGCGCAACGTGAACTCCCACGTCGTCATGTACGCCGACCGGGTCACGCCCCAGATGCAGGAGGCGATCGACGAGACCACGCGGCGCCGCACGAAGCAGGCGGCCTACAACGAGGCGAACGGCGTCACTGCCACGACCATCCGCAAGGCCATCCGCCGGGGCATCGAGCAGGAGCTGAAGGCTCGCAAGACCGCCAGGAAGGCCCTCGGCCCGAGACGCAGCGAGGAGGAGCTCGACCGCGACGAGCTCGTCGCGCAGCTCGAGGCGGAGATGCTGGACGCGGCCGCGCGGCTCGAGTTCGAGAAGGCCGCCCGGTTGCGGGACCAGGTCGCGGAGCTGAAGGCGATGCCCGACTACGGCGGCACGCCCATGGTGCGTCGTTCGGAGATCGAGCTGCCGGCGCCGCGCCCGGGCGAAGCGCGCTCGAAGACGGGGATCACGCGCAAGGGCGGCAATCGCAAGTCGTCGGCGTAGCGGTCCGTTTCCGCAAGGCTTGTGTGCCCCGGTCCTTGGCTCGGCAAGGGCCGGGTGGGGGCGAATGCCGTTCACTCGAGCCGCAAAGTGTCCTGGCGTTTCCCGTTTCCCGTTTCCCGTTGTTCAATTGACCGTTCCGAGGGTCCCGAGTCCCCGTTCCCGGTTCCCCATTCCGCCGGATTCGATGCCGTCCGGATCGACGAACTCAGGATGGGTCGAAAGTCTCCACCACCGTCGAGTCTGTGTGCCCCGGTCCTTGGCTCGGCAAGGGCCGGGTGGGATCGAAAGTCT
>CAZXBB010000090.1:0-27543 GCA_964638815.1 uncultured Isosphaeraceae bacterium | reverse complement strand
AGGCGGCGACTATACGCTGTTCGAGGTCGAGCCTGGGCACTGGGTCGGATGCTGGACGACGGAGTACGTGGCCGAACACCCGGCGAGCCGGCCTGATCTCGATTACCGCCGCCAGACTGACCGGCTTCATGCATGATCCGGTCGCCCGCCTTGCGCCAGTCCACGGGTCGGCCGCGGCCGGGCACCGGCTAACGCGGCTCCAGCACGTAGCTCCGTCCAGCCCACGGAATCGCCCGGCGGTTCACGAGATCGCTCGCTCCGTCCATCATGATTCCGGCGACGATCCACGCGCCGATGGGGTAGAAGACGGCCGCGCTCGCCGGCGCGCCGCTGAGGCGGTAGATCTGCGCGAGCGCCGCGAACTGCGCGAGCCAGCCCGCGCCGACCGTGGCGACGAGGGCCGCCCCGATCGCGACGTCGCCGGTCAGGAGCGCGACGACGCCGGCGACGAGCGCCCCGAGCTGCGCCGCCGGCAGCACGACGCCGCCGGCGAACGTGCGCAGGCCGTTCTTCCGCAGACGCGAGGGCTTGCGCTTGCACGCCTCGATGAAGATCCGCTTCCAGCCCGTCTTCAGCTCGGCGAGCGAGTCGTACATCGCGCACGTGAGCATCCCGTCCGCGAAGAAGATGCCGCCCGCGCCGCCGGCGTCGTCGATCCGCCGCGCGAAGGCGATGTCCTCCAGGAGGTCTCCCTTGACGCTCGCGTGCCCGCCGATGCGTTCGTACCAGCTTCGCGCGAAGAGCATGAACTGCCCGTTGGCGAACGGTCGGGCGCCCTCGCGTCGATTCACGCGCTCGACGGGAAACATGCCGATCAGGCTCATCGACGCCACGGGCTGCGCGACACGCTCGAAGCGGTGACCGTAGGTGAGGGTGCTCAGGATGCTGAGCAACGCGAGGTCCCGTCGCCGCGCCAGCGTCACCGCGGCGCGAACGAGGTCCGGCGCGAACCGCGTGTCCGCGTCGGCGAACAGCAGGTAGTCGCCGGTCGCGCGCTCCGCTCCGAGACGCGCGGCGTGGCACTTGCCGGCCCAGTCGTCGGGGCAGGTCTCGTTCTCGATCAGCACCACGCGGCGGTCGGCGTCGGCGTGGCGTTGCAGCGTGGCGAGCGTGGCGTCCGTGCAGCGGTCGAGGACGAAGATGATCTCGATCGGCTCGTAATCCTGAGCGCGAAGGGACCGGACGCAGGCGTCGACGACCGCCTCCTCGTTGTGGGCGGGGATGACGATGGAGACCGACGGCGACGCGCCCGCGGATTCCCCGGGGCCGTCGAGACCGGCGCGCATGCTGCTTTGCGTCAGACGCATGCGCGCCACGCGCACCAGGACGACGAGCCAGAGAACCAGGCCGACGCCCGCCAGGGCGAGAAGGGGCCAGGCGATGTACGGCAGGAATGGCATCGGCGGCATGGAGTGTAGTGCCGGGCGCCGGGGGCGGGTGCCGGGCCGGGTGCCGGGCCGCGTGCCGGGGGCGGGTGCCGGGGGCGATATCAATCAGCTCACGCGGGATGCAGGCTCGCGGCGGGGCTTCGCGGCCTCTGCGGCGAACTCTCCCCGAGCTCCCGGCCTGCGCGGTTAGAATGGGCCCGATGACCGCGCCCGAGCCATCCACGCGTCCCGCCGTCCCGGCCCGACCCGTGTTCGTGCTCGACCGGACCTCGTCGCGCAAGCTCGACCGCGCTGCGACGGAGGAGTACGGCATCCCCGGCATCGTGCTGATGGAGAATGCCGCCCTTGCGCTCGCGCGCAATGCGCTGTCGATGCTGGAGCACTGCGAGGAGCCGGAGCCGATCGTCCTGATCGCGTGCGGCTCCGGCAACAACGGCGGAGACGGGTGGGCGCTCGGCCGGCATCTGCACAACGCCGGCGTTCGGCCGATCATGGTCGTCCTCGGCGAGCCGCGGCCGACGAGCGACGCGGGGACGAACCGGCGAACGTGTCATCGCATGCGGATCGAGGAGGTCGGTCCGGATGATCTCCGCGGCTGTCCGGCGGCGGACCTCATCGTGGATGCGATCTTCGGCACGGGGCTGGACCGCGACGTCACCGGCCCGGCGGCCGGGGTGATCGAGTGGATCAACGCCGCGGGCGTTCCCGTGCTGGCCGTCGACATCCCGTCGGGCCTCGACTGCGACACGGGAAAGACGTACGGCGTCGCCGTCCGCGCCACGCGCACGGTCTCCTTCGTCGGCCCCAAGCCCGGCTTCGATCGCGAGCACGCGCGCCCGTACATCGGCACCGTCGTCATCGGCGACATCGGGGCCCCGCGCGAGCTGGCCGAGCGTTTCGGGCGGGAGCGGCTGTGAATCCGGTAAGCTGATGGCGAACGGCCAGCCTGCATGATGCATGAAGCGGGTCGCCGGGTCGCCGGGTCGCCGGGATCATCGCCGGATCATCGTCGGATCATCGTCGGACCATCGCCGAAACCATCGCCTGAGTCATCGTCGGAGTCATCGCCCGAATCGTCGTCGGAGTCATCGCCCGAACCATGGCCGGCCCCGGAGACTGAATCACGGCCTTCACACCAGGACCGGGCCATGCAACCGGCGCGGCGGGCCGCGAGCGGATCGCCCGCCGGACGATCCGGTCCATGCAGAATGCGGGCGAAGAGCCGACAGCTTCCATGTATCACGTCCTCCTCACCAACCGCTATCTGACCACCCGCGTCATCCCGCTCATCGCCGTGGCCGCCGTCGCGCTGTGCGTTGCGCTGGTGATCATCGTGGTATCGGTCATGACCGGCTTCCTCGAGATGGTCAAGAACTCGGGGCGAACGCTCATGGGCGACGTCGTCGTGTCGTACTCGATCAGCGGAATCCCCGCGTACGAACGGCTGATCGCGCGCATCGAGGCGCTGCCCGAGGCGGCCGCGGCTTCGCCGGTCGTGGACGCGTTCGGCCTGCTGCGGATGCCGTACCCGCTCGGGGAGCACAAGAAGTCGGAGGAGGTGCAGGTCTGGGGGATCGAGGCCGAGAGCTTCGCCCGCGTCACCGGGTACATCGAGACGCTGTACTGGAGACCGCCGACCGGGCCCGAGCTCAAGGAAATGTCCGCGTACGATTTTCGGCGCCAGCTCATCGACTCCGCCGGGCCGGAGATCCTCGAGGCGACGATGGCCGACGCCGCGGCGATGCGCGCGGCCGACGATCGCCTCGCGATTGTGCTCGGCATCCACGTGTCGATCGCGAACGACCGCCAGCGCGACGGCAGCTACATGCCCGCCGGCACGGCCGGGTTCTGGTGGATGCCCGGGAAGGAGGTCGGGCTCACGCTCGTGCCGATCGGCACGGGCGGGAGCCCGTTCGAACCGGAGACGAGGGGCTTCCAGGTCGTCAACGAGTTCCTGTCCGGGGTCTTCCTCATCGACAAGCGCCGCGTGATGGTCCCCCTCGGCGTCGCGCAGGAGATGCTGCGTCTCGACGCGGCGGCGGAGGTTGACCGCGAGGGCGAGGAGACCGGGCGGATCGATCCCGCGCGGGCAACGATGGTGCTCGTGCGCGCGGCCGAGGGCGTCACCCCGCTCGAGCTGCGCGACCGCGTCGCCGAGGCGTACGCCGCGTACCGTGACGAGCTCCAGAACGACGACACCGTTCCTCCGTCGAGCGTGCCGCCGCCGGCCGGCGCGGGCGTCGTGGTCGAGACCTGGCTTCAGCAGCAGGCGCAGTTCATCAACCCGATCGAGAAGGAGCGCGAGCTCATGCGCGTGCTGTTCTCGATCATCTACCTGGTGTGCGCGGGGCTCGTGCTCTCGATCTTCTGGGCGATCGTCTACGAGAAGACGCGCGACATCGGCATCCTCCGTTCCGTCGGCGCGTCGCGTCTGGGCATCACGCTCATCTTCCTTCGCTACGGTGCGATCATCGGCGTCATCGGATCGATCCTCGGCCTCGGGCTCGCTTACCTCGTGGTGCGGAACATCAACGCGATCCACACGGCGATGGGCGAGCAGGCGCCGGCATGGGCGTGGATCGGCGCGTTCTCGCTCGCCGCGGTTGCGGGCGTGATGGTCGTCGTGCGCAGCTTCCGCGATACGATGCTCCCGGTGGTCCTGTGGTCGCTGCTCTGCATCGTCCTCGTCGGCGTCGCTTTCGGGCTGATGCAGCACAAGGGAACCCTCATCTGGGATCCGTCGGTGTACTACTTCTCGGAGATCCCGAACCACGTGGACTACCGCACGGCGTGGACGACGATCATCGGGGCGGTGCTGTTCAGCGTCCTGGGTGCGTTCATCCCCGCGACGAAAGCCGCGGACACCGATCCTGTGAAGGCGCTGCGCTATGAGTGACGGGTCGATCCTCCGCGCGGAGAACGTGGCGAAGACCTACCGCATGGGACGGGTCGAGGTGCCGGTCCTGCGCGGGGCGTCGCTCAGCGTGGGCGACGGTGAATGGGTCGCGGTCCTGGGCTCCTCGGGATCGGGCAAGAGCACGCTGCTCCACCTCCTCGGCGACCTCGACCGGCCCGACCTCGACGGCGGCCGCATCGTGTACCGCGACCGGCCGCTCCCCGAGCGCTCGCGGCGCGAGCGCGACCGGTATCGCAACCGCGCGATCGGTTTCGTCTTCCAGTTCTACCACCTGTTGCCCGAGCTGAACGTCCTTGAGAACACCTTCCTGCCGGGGCTCGTCGGTCTCCACCGGTGGTCGTACTACTCGCGGCGCAGCGCGCTGCGTTCGCGGGCGAAGGAGCTGCTCGACTCCTTCGGCCTCGGTCACCGGCTGCGTCACCGCCCGCGCGAGCTCTCGGGCGGCGAGCGTCAGCGCGTGGCCATCGCACGGGCCCTGATGAACGAGCCCGACGTGCTCCTCGCCGACGAGCCCACCGGCAACCTCGACGAGCACACGGGCGCCGGAATTCTCGACCTGCTCGCGGCCCAGCACCGGGCGGGCCTCACGATCGTGATGGTCACGCATGACAAGGCGATCGCGGACCGCGCGGATCGCGTGGTGGAGCTGCACCAGGGACGCGTGGCGTGAGGGAAGCCGTCGGGCGCCGGTGTCCTCAGTCATTGACCTTGTAGAAGCGAACGAACGACTCGACGAGCTTCTCCCGCGTGACGCCGAAGTCCTCCTCGAGGGCCTGCTCCCAGGGCTTGCCGTCCTTGATCGCGTCCACCCACGCGCGGAAAGCCTCGGGGCGGTCGCGGATCATCAGGTCCACGAGCATGTAGCCGAGGCTGTAGCCGATGCTGTCCGGACCCGGCCACTCGGGGTCGCCGTAGTCCATGTCGAGATAGGGATCGACCACGCGGCCGCGACGCACGTAGTCCAGGCCGAAGCTGCGACGGATCGCGCCGATCGGGGAGTTCCGGAACAGCGTGTCGGCGAGGTAGTCGGCAAAGCCCTCGTTGGCCCAGGTCGGCAGACGCAGCGGTGTCCTGTACCGGTGCATGAAGCCGTGGACGGTCTCGTGCACGAGGATCGCGGCGAAGCGCTCGTCGACCTTCTGGCGGTAGAAGTTCACGAAGACCCTCGGGCCCTGGGGGTGGCAGAAGCCGTCCTCCCACCCGGCAGTGACCTGGCCGAACGCCTCGGCCTCGACCAGGCGGAATCGGTCGCGCTGGCGGAAGACGAAGATCGCCGCCTTGCCCCAGAAGATGTTCTCGCCGCGCGGGAGCCGGAACTGCTCGGCGAGCTTCGCGTACATGAGGTCGAGCTCGCCCGCCCACTTCGCGGTCTCGCGCCGGGGCATGTCGGAGTAGAAGAGGAAATAGTCGGTCTCGACCGGTTCGAGATCGAGTCCCGCGCGGGCGAGGATCCGCGCCGCGTCCCGGCGCATCGTCTCCGTGGCGGCGCGCTGCTCGTCGATCGAGAGCGTCGGCCACTCGTACGCGCCCCAGTCGCGCGCTTCCGGCGATCCGGCGAGCAGCCGCTGCGCCTCGACCGCTGCCGCGAGCTCCGCGCGCAGCCGCCGCTCGTTGTCGACCTCGGCCCGGGCGTCGTCCACGGCGCGCCTGACGGCCTCCGTGTCTTTGCCCGCCTTGCGCGCCGCGAAGCGGAACGCGCGCTCCGCCCACTTGGCGGCCTTCGGCTGCGCCTCGGCGACATGCAGCAGCGTCCGTCCGGTGTCGACCCAGTCGTGCGGGGCGTCCTCGTCGATGAGGCGGCGACGCAGACGCCACACGTCCTCGTAGTCGATCTCGGTCCACAGGCGACGCGCGAACGAGCCGTCGATCCCGTCGTCGTCCCAGTGCGTCAGGTCGCCGGTGACGCGCAGGCCCGTCGCCAGCCGGAAGCTGACCCGAATCGGCGCGGATTTTTCGGACGACGACTCCGCGGCCGTGCCGGTCTCGGCGGGAGGCGGAGATTGCGCCACGGCGGAGTGGATCACGATCGGGAGGAGCACGCCGACCGCCAGAATGGCATATCGAGTCATACCCACGGGGAATCAGGCAGCCGCGAATCCGGTCCTCAATGGCGGAATTTATCATCCGGCCCCCGATGGGGGTCGATTTAATGGTACGAGATCTGCGATCAGGTTTCCCGGCGCTTCTCCATCAGTGTGGAAGAATAAACGATGTGTCGCTAGAGTTCGGCGCATGTCAGGGAACCCGGGTCCCGCGCATTCTCGCGGTCCGTGGAGGTGAACGATGTTCGAACGTCTGACCGATCGCGCCCGCAAAGTGATGGCGCTTGCCAACCAGGAAGCGCAGCGCTTCAACCATGAGTACATCGGCACCGAGCACATCCTGCTCGGCCTCGTGAAGGAAGGGTCCGGTGTCGGCGCGAATGTGCTGAAGAACCTGGACATCGACCTGCGCAAGGTCCGCCTCGAGGTCGAGAAGCTCGTGAAGAGCGGCCCCGACATGGTGACGATGGGCAAGCTGCCGCAGACGCCCCGCGCCAAGAAGGTCATCGAGTACGCGATCGAAGAGGCGCGCAGCCTCAACCACAACTACGTCGGAACGGAGCATCTGCTGCTCGGCCTCCTCCGCGAACAGGACGGCGTCGCGGCGCAGGTGCTCATGAATCTCGGCCTCAAGCTCGAGGAGGTGCGCGAGGAGGTTCTCAACCTGCTCGGCGCCGGCGTCGAGACCGAAGAAGGGCCCGAGGCGATCGAGCCGGGTGCCGCCGGCGCCGACCCGACCGAGACGCCGCGACGTGGCAAGAGCAAGACCCCGGCGCTCGACAGCTTCGGGCGGGATCTGACGGAGCTCGCGAAGAGCGGCGAGCTGGATCCCGTCATCGGTCGCGCCGACGAGATCGAGCGGCTGATCCAGGTGCTGTGCCGCCGGACGAAGAACAACCCCGTGCTCCTCGGCGAGGCCGGCGTCGGCAAGACCGCGATCGTCGAGGGCCTCGCCCAGAAGATCGTCAGCCAGGACGTGCCGGACATCCTCCACGATCGCCGGCTCGTCGTCCTCGACCTCGCGATGATGGTCGCGGGCACGAAGTACCGCGGCCAGTTCGAGGAGCGCATCAAGGCCGTCATGAACGAGGTGCGGCGCGCCAAGAACGTCATCCTCTTCATCGACGAGCTGCACACGCTGGTTGGAGCGGGCGGCGCCGAGGGCGCGATCGACGCGTCCAACGTGCTGAAGCCGGCGCTCTCGCGCGGCGAGATCCAGTGCATCGGCGCGACCACCTTCGACGAGTACCGCAAGTACATCGAGAAGGACGCCGCGCTCGAGCGACGCTTCCAGTCCATCCCGGTCGAGCCGCCGTCGGCGAGCCAGACCGTCGAGATCCTCCAGGGTCTGCGTCAGCGGTACGCGGACCACCACCGCGTCACCATCACCGACGAGGCGCTGCGCTCCGCCGTGGATCTCTCGGGCCGGTACATCCCGGGCCGCGTGCAGCCGGACAAGTCGATCGACGTGATCGACGAGGCCGGGGCGCGCGTGCGTCTCAAGTCGATGACCAAGCCGCCGGATCTCGCGGACCTCGAGGAGCAGATCGAGCTCCTCTCGATCAAGAAGGACGAAGCGGTCAAGGGCGCCGACTACGAGAAGGCTGCCGAGCTCCGCGACAAGGCCGAGCGTCTCCGCAAGGACAAGGAGAAGCTCCAGCAGGAGTGGCGCGAACGGATGAACGAAGTCGGCGGCGTCGTCGACGAGGAGGTCATCGCCGAGGTCGTCAGCAAGATGACCGGGGTGCCGCTCACCCGTCTCGAGAAGGAGGAGTCCGAGCGGCTGCTCCACCTCGAGGACGAGCTTCACAAGACGGTCGTCAGCCAGCAGGAGGCGGTCAAGGCCGTCGCCCGCGCGATCCGCAAGGCGCGTTCGGGTCTGAAGGACCCGAATCGCCCGATGGGCTCGTTCATCTTCATCGGCCCGTCCGGCGTCGGCAAGACGCTGCTCGCGAAGGCGCTCGCCGAGTTCATGTTCGGCGACCCCGACGCGCTCGTGTACCTCGACATGAGCGAGTACATGGAGAAGCACAACGTCTCCCGCCTCATCGGCGCGCCTCCGGGCTACGTCGGCTACGAGGAGGGCGGCCAGCTCACCGAGCGCATCCGGCGTCGTCCGTACGCGGTCGTGCTTCTCGACGAGGTCGAGAAGGCGCACCCGGACGTCTTCAACATGCTGCTCCAGATCATGGAGGAAGGCCGCCTGACCGACTCGTTCGGCCGGCACGTCGACTTCAAGAACGTGATCCTCATCATGACGAGCAACATCGGCGCCGACCTCATCAAGGGCGGGCAGAAGTTCGGCTTCGGCACACGCGACGAGGTCCAAGACTACGAGAAGATCAAGCGATCGCTGATGTCGGAGAGCGAGAAGTTCTTCCGGCCCGAGTTCATCAACCGTCTCGACGAGATCATCGTCTTCCGGCCGCTGGTGCGCGACGACCTCTACGGCATCATCGAGATCGAGCTCGCCAAGGTCCGGCTGCGTCTCAAGGCCAAGGGCATGCAGCTCGATCTCGACCAGCCCGCGAAGGACTTCCTCATCGACAAGGGCTACAACCCGGACTTCGGTGCGCGGCCGCTGCGTCGGGCGATCGGCACCTTCATCGAGGATCCGCTGGCCGAGGCGTTGCTGAGCGGCGAGTTCAAGAGCGGGATCCGGATCCTCGTGACCCGCAAGGAAGCGGCCGAGAACCTGTACTTCGAGTCCGAGCCGCTACCGCCGGGTGAGCTGCCCGGGTCGGCCGCGGCGAAGTCGAAGACCACCGGGGAGACGGCGCCGGCCTGATGACCGGCCGGCGCGAAGGCACGAAGGGTCGCGAAGGGCCACGAAGGGCCACGAAAAGAACAGTCACGAACGCACGAAGGGCTTCGGAGCCGCCACCGACGGCAGTTCCGAAGCCCCTTGTGCTTCCGGGGCTCTTCCGGGACTCCTCCCGCGTGAAAGGGTCGCGGCCGGGCTCCGAACAACGGGAGAACCCCGGGCACACCAGCGGGCTGCCGGGTCGAGCCCGTCGTGCCCTTGCCCTCATCGAGGAGCCCCCGATGTCGAATCAGACCTGTTGCAACTGCCCGGACCGCCGTGGCGGTGGGATCTTCCGAACCTGCCTGTCGGTCGTGCTCCTGTACGTGGTCCTCGTGTTCGGCAGCGGCACGCTGATCAACACGGACAACCCCGTCGCCCGTGAGCTGGGGAAGCTGATCCAGGTCGTGACGTTCGTGGAGCCGGCGATCAACTGGGCGGACAGCAGCGGTCACCGCGTGCTCGCGTCGGGCCTGACGCGTCTGTCTGCCGGCGTGAAGATCGGGTAGAAACGCTCCTAGCGGATCATCTCCAGCTTCAGCCACGCCCCATCCCGCGCGATGAAGACACTTTTGAACTTGAAGAGCTTCGCCGTCTGCGGCCAGAAGCGACACTGGAGCCGGCCGTCCCCGATCGGCTCGACGACCGTCTCGTTCGTGGCGATGCCCATCCGCATGCGGTTGAGCATCTTCGCGAGGTCGACGCGGTTCTCGCGGAAGAAGGCCGAGAACTCCGCGACGCCCTGTCCCTGCGCCGCGTAGGCCTGCTTCGTGCGCTCCGCGACCATCTGCTCCCACAGCGGCTCGTAGTCGTCGAGCCGCAGGCAGTTCAGCGTGACGACCAGCACGTGCTCCGGCAAGAGGGCGCGCACCACGACCGAGCCGTCGTCCTGCTCGTCCCACACGCGGAAGTGCGGACTCCCGTCATCGTCGTCGCCGCCGGTTCCCTTCGCGCCGGGCTGACCCGGCAGATCCACCGTCTGGTAGATGACCACCGTGCCGTCGTCGAGCACCTCTCGCTCCGGAAGCGGCTCGTCGACGAGACGCTGGTAGTACGCGGGTCGGGTGCGGTACTCGATGCGATAGGTCTCGCACGCGGCCATCTGGGTCGCGCCGACGACGGCGCCCGCGATGGCGATCGACGACCTCATGCTCCGACCGCGGCCTCGCGCGGGTCGGGGACCGGCAGGAGCTCCGGCTCCGCGCGGCCGGCCCGCCAGAGGGCGCGGTGCGCGAACTCCGATCGCGGGTCGGGGTGGTCGCCGCGGTAGTGCGTGCCGCGTGATTCGCACCGGTGCCGCGCCGCCCGGGTGATGAGCGCACCGACCGTGAGCATGTTCTGCAGCTCCCAGCCGTCGGGCTCCTCGAAGATCATGTCCATGGTGTAGTGGCCCCAGAAGTTGAACATGTCGAGGACGTCGTCGAGGACGCGGCCGGTGCGCACGATGCCGACGTTGCGCCACATGGCGCTCCGCAGGCTCGCGGCCACGTCCACGATGTCGAGCTCGGCGTGCTCGGGGCTCGCACACTCGCTGACGATGCGGATCGGTGCCGACGCCTGGCCGTTCATCTTCGCGGCGGCGCGGCCGGCGCGGCGGCCGAACACGAGGCCCTCGAGGAGGCTGTTGCTCGCGAGGCGATTCGCCCCGTGCAGGCCGAGGCACGCAGCCTCCCCGCACGCCAGGAGGCCCGGCAGCGTCGCGCGACCGTCGAGATCGGTCCACACGCCGCCGATCGTGTAGTGGGCGGAGGGGTGCACGGGAATCAGATCGGCGCCGGGATCGAGATCGAAGGCGGCCAGCGTCTGGACCATGCCCGGGAACCGGCTGCGCAGCCGGTCGCCGCCGATCGCACGCATGTCGAGGAATGCGGGCCCGCCGTGCTCCATGATCGCGCGGCTCACCACGTCGCGCGGCGCGAGCTCCGCCTGCGGGTGCCGGTCGATCATGAATCGCACTCCGTCGCGGTCGACGAGATGCGCGCCCTCGCCGCGCACCGCTTCGCTGATGAGGTGCCGCGCCGACCCGGCCACGTACAGCGTCGTCGGGTGGAACTGGACGAACTCGACGTCGCCCACCGCGGCGCCGGCCCGCCAGGCCATGGCGAGCCCGTCGCCCGTGGTGACTTTCGGGTTGGTGGTCTCGCGGTAGACCTGCCCGGCTCCGCCCGTGGCCAGGATGGTCGCCTTCGCCCAGATGACCTGGAGGCCAAAGCGCCGGTGGTGCGTCACGGCGCCCAGGACGCGCGGTTCGCCCCGGTCCGTCGTCAGCAGGTCGAGCGCGAAGCAGTTGTCGAAGATGCGGACCGTCTCCACGGCGCGGATGCGATCTGCGAGGCAGCGAACAAGCTCGCGGCCGGTCCGCGCCCCGTCCGAGTGCACGACGCGATCACGACTGTGCGCGCCTTCGCGCCCGTAGTCGAGTTCGCCCCGGGCGTCGCGGTCGAACCGCATGCCCCACTCCAGGAGCTCTTCCACCGCCTGGGCGGCGCCGTTCACGAGAACGCTCACGGCAGCGAAATCACACAGGCCCGCGCCGGCCTCCACGGTGTCGGCGTGGTGCACGTCGGCGGAGTCGCCCTCGCCGCTCGCGACCGCGATCCCGCCCTGCGCCCACGCCGTTGAAGACTGGTCGACGTCGCCCTTGATCAGCAGCGTGACGTCCCCGCCGTCCCGCGCGGCCTCGAGCGCTGCGCGCATGCCGGCGACGCCGCCGCCGATCACCAGCGTGTCGGTGAAGACGTGCGGCAGGAGCTGCGACCGGAAGGGGATGAGATAGCGACGTTCGAACGAGTTCAATCGACTTCCATCACAAAATCCGCCGCCCAGAGCTGGCTCCGGCCGCCCTCTCCGCGCTGGCTGGTCCACAGCAGCACCGTGCCGTCACGGTTGAACACCGGGAGCACGTCCGCGTGGTCCGCATGCGTGACACGACGCCGGCGCGTGCCGTAGCGGATCGAGCCGCTCGAACCGGCGAGGTCGCCCGGGTCGGCGTCGATCATGAACACCTCGTAGTTCGTATGGCCGATCTCGCTCGTCGCGTAGACGAGGTGGCGTCCGTCCGGGTGCCAGAAGGGCGCCCAGTTCACGTGCTCGTTGGCGGTGAGCTGGTACTCCCGCTCGATGCCGGTGACCGATCCGTCGGAAGCGAAGGCGAGGTCGGCGACGAAGAGCTGGAGCAGGTGATTGCCGTGACGATCGGAGCGGTAGCAGATCCGCCTGCCGTCCGGAGAGAAGAACGGGCCGCCGTCGTAACCGGGCCTGGCGACCACCCGGGTCGTACGGCCCGTGCGCAAGTCCTTCACGAAGAGATCGCCTTCGCCGGACTCGAGCGAGGAGTACACCATGTGACGGCCGTCCGGGCTGAGCCCGTCCTCGGCGCAGTACGCGTTCCCCGTGCCCGCGACGAGATCGAGTGACGACGGGGAGCCGAGCGTCTTCCGCAGATCGCAGCGGTACACCGACATCTGGGGCGGGAACATCCACCGGTAGCGCCCGGTCTTCCGGTCGTAGCCGGGGGGCGCGCCTTCGGACGGCGAGGTGACCGTCGACCCGAAGTAGACGATGTTCGGATCGTGCGGGTCGAACCAGCCGCAGGTGTTCGCCGATCCCTCGGGGCTGAGCCGGCGAATGTTCACGAGCCCGGTGATCGCGCCGGCGCTCGACCGCCCGACGTCACCGAGGTACATGCCGTAGAACTCCAGGGGATCCTCGCCGGCGGCGGGGGTCTCGACGGCCTGGAAGATGATGCGGTCGCCGTTCGGCGAGAAATACGCCTCACCCGCCTTGTGGAACCGGTCCGCGAAGGTGAGCTGAACGTGGTTCGCCAGCGTCTGCGATTCGGCGGCGCGCCAGTCGGTCCCTTTCTGGGTCGACGCGGCCGGCATCGACGCGGCCGGCATCGACTTGGCCGGCATCGACTCTGCCGGGCGCGACTCTGCCGGGCGCGACTCGGCCGGGCGCGCCGCGGGCCGCTCGCGGCCGATGCTCTCGACACGGATGACGGCACAGCCGGCGGCCGCGATGGGCAGGAGGAGGGTGGCGGCGCACACGCACGTCAGGGCGATTCTGGACATGGGATCCTCGTCGGCTCGGGGAAGACCGACATGATAGCCCGGCGGCCGAAGATGGTTCGCGCCCGGAGCCTCCCACCACCGCGCGACGGGCGGACGCGAGTACGATCGACCGAACCCGGAGCTCCGACCGCGTGCCCTCGCCGCCTCCCATCCTTCACAGGGACGACCGGATCATCGTCCTCGACAAGCCCACCGGTCTGCTGTCCGTGCCCGGCATCGGCCCCGGGAAGACCGACTGTCTCGCCGCCCGCGTGGCCGCCGTCCATCCCGGTGCGAGGATCGTGCATCGGCTCGACCGGGACACCTCCGGCGTGATCATCATGGCCCTCGACGCCGAGGCCCACCGCGCGCTGAGCATCCAGTTCCAGGACCGGCTGGTCGCCAAGGCGTACGTCGCCGTCGTCGCCGGGATCGTCGCGGAGGACGAAGGCGAGATCGACCTGCCGATTCGCAAGGATCTCGAGGACACGCCGCGGCAGATCGTCGACCACGTGCTTGGGCGACCGTCGCAGACGAGATGGCGTGTGCTCGAGCGGGGGGCCGACCGGACGCGTCTGGAGCTGCGCCCGCTGACCGGGCGCTCCCACCAGCTCCGTCTTCACCTCAGGGAGATCGGGCACCCGATCCTCGGCGACGATCTCTACGCGCCGCCGGACGCGAGAGCGCGGGCGGATCGCCTGATGCTGCACGCGCTGTGGCTGCGGGTGGTGCATCCGGGAACGGCGGCGTTGATGGAGTTCGAGGCGCGCTGTCCGTTCTGAGGCGCCAGGCGGTCACGCCGGCTCACGACACTCCTATCATGCGACCCATGACGCATCTCACCCGCCGCGACCTCCTTAAGACCGGCGCCGCGTTGCCGCTGGTGTCCGTCCCGGTCGTTGCCGCCCCGCGCCCCGCGGACGGCGTACGCAACATCATCTTCATGGTCTCCGACGGCATGAGCGCCGGTGTTCCCTCGCTCGCGGAGCCGTTCTCGCACCTCGTGCGCGGCGCCGGCACGCGGTGGCACGGGCTCGCGGACGATCCCGGGACGGTGCGCGGGTTTCTCGAGACCGCCTCGCTGGACTCGATGGTCACCGACTCCGCCGCCGCGTCGTCGGCGTGGGGCACGGGCTCGCGCGTGAACAACGGATCCGTCAACATGCTGCCCGACGGCACGCGTCTGACGCCGATCGCGCAGCTCGCGAAGGGCGCCGGCCGGGCGGTCGGTCTCGTCACGACGACGACGATCACGCACGCGACGCCGGCCGGGTTCGCGGCGGTGGAGGCGAGCCGGGACGACCAGGCGGGCATCGCCTCGCAGTACCGCGGCGTGGTTGACGTCCTCCTCGGCGGGGGGGTCGAGCACTTCGAACCCGCGCATCGCGCCGATGGTCGCGACGTCATCGGGGAGTATCGCGCGAAGGGCTATTCGCTCTGCTTCACGCGTGACGATCTCGGCGGCCTGCCGCGGCAGGCGCCGCTGTTGCCGGTCCTCGGACTCTTCGGCGTGGGACACCTGCCCTTCACGGTCGACCAGGTCAACCGCCCGGAGCTGCACCGGGACGTGCCGACCCTCGAGGAGATGACCCGGTTCGCGCTCGACCGGCTCGTTCACGCCCCGAACGGCTTCCTGCTCCAGGTCGAGGGCGGACGCGTCGATCACGCCGCGCACGGCAACGATCCGGCCGGCCTGCTGTGGGACCAGCTCGCTTTCGACGACGCGATCGGCGTCGCCCTGGATTTCGTCGCGCGGCACCCCGACACGCTGCTCGTCGTCACGACGGATCACGGCAACGCGAACCCGGGTCTCAACGGCATCGGCGCGCGTTACACGCGCAGCACCGAGTGCTTCGAGCGCATCGCGGGCATCCGGTCGTCGCACGAGGCCATCCACCATGCGCTCGCGGCGAACGGTGCAACGCCGTCCGCCGACGAGGTCATCGACGTCATGCGCGGGCACACGGGCGTCACCGTGTCCGCGACCGAGGCGGAGGCGATCGCGACGGCGCGATCCGGGAAGCCGATCGCGGAGCTCAACGCGCAGCACCGGGGCCTCGTGGGCGCGGTCGGGCAGGCGCTCGCCAACCACGTCGGCATCGGGTGGACCGGCACCTCCCACACGTCCGAGCTCGCGATCACGCTGGCGACGGGTCGCGCCCGCGAGCACTTCGTCGGGATCCGGCACCACACCGACGTCTTCGGCGTGCTGACGCGGCTGATGGGCGTCGAGTTCGAGAATCCGGTGGCTACCTGACCTCCCTTCCAGGGAGGGGCCGGGGGAGGGGGGGCCCTTGTGAGTGCGCATGCGCGGGACCACTGCTACGTGCCGAGCGCCCCTCCCCCGGCCCCTCCCCTGAGAGGGGAGGGGGGGAAGAGTCAGACGCGCTCGAGTTTCGGCGACACCTTGACCATCGCCGGCGGCCGCAGACTCGCGCCGTGCGCCGCGAGGTAGCGGCCCATCGCCATCACCGGGAAGTAGTGCCGGTACAGGTGGTAGCGCAGGTAGAAGACGCGCGGGAACCCGGTTCCGGTGAACTCCGTCTCGACCCACGACCCGGCGGGGTCACGGTCGGGGTTCGCGCGGGGCTCGGCAGCGCGGTCGGCGGTGAGCTGCGTGCGCGCGAGCCACTCGATCGCTCGCAGAAGGTCGGGATCGTCCGGGCCGAAGATCTCCTGGAGCACCATCGCGGCCCACGCGGTCTGGGAGGCGGTCGGCGGGCCCTTCCCCTTCAGCGACTCGTCGAGGTAGCTTCGCGCGGACTCCCCGAACGAACCGTCGTCGTGCTGCACCGACCTGATCCACTCCCCGGCCCGCCGCAGCCACGGCTCGCGCGGGTCGACGCCGCACCGCACCGGGCCGACGACCGACTGCCACGTGCCGTAGATGTAGTTCACGCCCCAGCGTCCGAAGAAGCACCCCTCGGGCTCCTGGCGTCCGCGGATGTACGCGATCGCGCGCCGCACCTCGGGCGACGCGGTCGTGCAGCCGTGCCACGCGAGGCACTCGAGCACGCGGCCGGTGATGTCCGGACAGGACGGATCCTGCATCGCGTTGTGGTCGGCGAAGGGGATGTACTCGAGGATGGGGCGATCGCGCGTGCGGTCGAAGGCGGCCCAGCCGCCGTCGTCGTTCTGGAACGCGAGGAGCCACGCCACGCCCCGGGCGGCGGCGGCCTCGTTCTCCGCGCCCCCGGTGCGCCGCAGCGCCATCGACACCATCGCGGTGTCGTCCACGTCCGGATACCACGCGTTGTCGTACTCGAAGAACCAGCCGCCCGCGCGGGCGCGGCCGGGGATATTCGCGGCCCAGTCGCCGACGTGCCGGCACTCCTTGCCGCGGAGCCAGTCCGCCGCGCGGCGCGCCGGCTCGTCGGCGCCGTCGAGTCCGCAGTCGGCCAGCGCGTACAGCGCGATGCCGGTGTCCCAGACGGGGCTGAAGCACGGCTGGATCCGGATCGCGTCGTCCTCCTCGATGAAGAAGTCGTCAAGATCGCGCTCGGCGCGCACGCGGTGCGCGTGGTCGCGCGGATACCCGAGCGCTTCGAGCGCGACCTGGATGTAGACCATCGGGGGGAAGATCGCGCCGAGCCCGGCGGTGGCGATGCCGTCCTGGCCGGCGCGCTCGAGGATCCACGCCTCGGCGCGCCGGATCGCGAGCCGGCGCAGCGGCGTCATGCCGGACCATTGCGCGAGCTTCAGGGCGCGGTCGACCGTGCGGAAGAACGCGCTCCAGAACGGCGGCGCGTCCACCGTCGCCGTGAGCCGGTGACGCTCCCGCTCGTCGCGGAACAGCTCGTCGATGCCGAGCTTCCTCGGCAGCCGCCGCGTGGGTCGCAGCGTCACGACGAGCGAGAGCGGGAGAATCATCGTGCGGGTCCACGCGCTCACCTTCGTCAGGCTGAAGAAGAACCAGTGCGGCAGGAACACGATCTCGGGGGGTATGGCGGGGACCGCGTTCCACGAGATCTGCCCGAGGCAGGCGAGGTAGAAGTTCGTGAAGCTGTTGCACCGCTCGGCGCCGCCGGCCGCGAGCACCGCGCGGCGGGCATCCGCCATGTGCGGCGCGTCGGGGTCGTCGCCGAGCAGCTTCAGGGCGAAGTAGGCCTTCACGGTCGCGCTGACGTCGAGATCCGCGCCCGGAAACTGCGACCACCCGCTTCCGGGATCCCGTCGATCCCGGAGGTAGCGCGCGATTCGTGAGAGGGTCGCGGGGCCCGGGGAGCCGTCCGCCATGGGCTGGTCCTCCTGCCGGAGGATGAACTTCATCAGGAGGTACTCGCTCTCGAGGATCGAGTCGCCCTGAAGCTCGCCGCACCAGTGACCGTCGGCCCGCTGCCGTCCGACGAGCGCGTCCACACCGGCGCGCAGCGATTCGAGGAGGCCTTCGATCGTGGCGGCGTCGGGCATGGCCGCGATTGTAGGTCTAAAATCGATCCGTATGCCCGCCCTCCCCGCCGCCGCCAGCGCACTCAGCGGTCATCTCGACACGCGAACCGCCGCGACCGAGGTGGCCCATGAACTGCACGACGGGCTGGCGGGGAAGTGCGACGTCGTCTTCATCTTTGCCAGCTTCCACCACCGTGCCGCCGTGCCCGAGGCGGTCGAGACGATCCGGCAGACCCTCGATCCGAAGACCACGCTCGCCGTGACGACCGAGGGCGTCGTCGGCAACGAGTCCGAGCTCGAGGGCCGGGCGGGGTTGAGCGCGCTGGCCATGCGGCTCCCCGGGACGCGGCTCACGCCGTGGATGAGCACTCCCTCGGATCCGCTGCCGCTCCGCGACGCCGCGGCGCTCGCGCAGCGCATCAACCTCACCCATGATCTGCGAGCGACGATCATGATCGGCGAGCCGTTCTCGACGCCGATCACGCGTCTGCTCCCGGCGCTGGCGACGTGCGGCGGGCCGGGGCATCCCGTTCCGGTGATCGGGGGCATGGCTTCGGGAGCGAGCCAGTCGGGGCACAACGTGCTCGTGCTCGACGATCGTGTGTTCCGTGCGGGCGCGATCGGCGTCAGCATCGCGGGCGACGTCGACATCCAGTGCATCGTCAGCCAGGGATGTCGCCCGATCGGGCGGCCGCTCGTCATCACCCGCGCGCAGAGCAACACCGTCCTCGAGCTGGGCGGCAGGCCCGCGCTGGCCGCGATGCAGGAGATGGCGACCGGGCTCGGCGAGGCCGAGCGCGACCTGCTCTCCAACGGTCTGCTCATGGGCAGCGTGATCGACGAGAACAAGCGGCCGTTCGGCCGCGGCGACTTCCTTGTCCGTAACCTGATCGGGCTCGACAAGCAGAAGGGCGCGATCGTCGTCGGCGACGTGCCCCGGGTGGGACAGACGGTGCAGTTCCATGCCCGCGATGCCGTCACCGCCACCGAGGATCTTCAGCTCCTGCTCGACGCACAGGTGATGCGCGAGAGGCCGTTCGCCGCGCTGCTGTTCACGTGCAACGGCCGCGGCCGGCGTCTCTTCGGCACCAGGGATCACGACATCGGCATCATCAACGATCGCCTCGGCCCGCTCCCGCTCGCCGGCTTCTTCGCTGCGGGCGAGATCGGCCCCGTCGGCGCGGGGTCGTTCCTGCACGGGCACAGCGCCGCCATCGCCCTGTTCCGGGGCGTCTGAGGCTTCGTCGTCAGCGCATCGGTTGACTGCATGCGTTCGCATTGCGCTCGCGTTCGCGATCGCTCGCCGAACGTCGGAGCGTCGGGACAATCGGACACCGGGCACATCTCTGAGTCAGGCCCTGCCGGGCCTGAGGGAGGAAGAAAAAAAGCTCCCCGCCGGGGCGGGGAGCCTGCATCGTTCGGGGAGGAGGGCGGGCTCAGTCCGTAACGTCGCGCCCGCGAATGCCGTCCGTGGTCAGCACGTGGTAGCTCGTGTTCGCCTGGTCGTACCCGTAATCGCTCAGGTAGCCGTTGCTTCCCCAAGGCGTGTCGTTGCTCCAGAGACCCCAGTCATCGTTGCGAGTCTGCTCGCGAACGCGACCGTCCGCCCGCATCGCCTCGCGTGTGCCGACCGGGGCGACGTGGCCGTCGTAGAAGAGGGTCACCGGGCTCGAGACCCATGCCTGGTTGAAGTAGAAGGGCTCGCAGGTCCCGCCCATGTACGTTCCGATGTTGTACGACGGGCTGCACTCGACCGCCCGGCTCTGGAGCCAGTGGTGCTCGAGGGTCTGCGTCTTCAGGCTCGGAAAGAGCGTCTGGCTCAGCGACGGCGAGCGGAACGCGCCCGGCAGCTCCCAGGGGTCCTTCCAGCCGCCGCCTTCTCCCTCCGGATCGGGGTGCGCCATCACCTGCGGGTTGTACATGGCGGCGGCGCTCAGGCAGTAGCTCGACCAGACGGGGATCTCGCCCTGCCCGGAGATGTCGGGACGATCGCAGTACTGCCCGGGATCATCGAAGCAGTTCTGGCCGTTGAAACCGCCGCCGGTGATCGTACCGATCACAACGTCGTCCTTTGGGGCGTAGAAGACCTTGTCGTAGAACTTGCCGCTCACGTACTGGTGGAACTGCGCGACGTTGATCAGGCGGAAGGCGCCGAAGAACTCGTTCAGGCTGCCGAAGTTGATCGGCAGGTTCAGGGACGAGTTGGCGGCCTGCAGGGTGCCGCTGTGCCCTTCGCTCCCCCCGCCCTCGTGCGTGAAGTAGCCGAACCGCACGAACGCATTGGCCGGGTTGCCTTCGAGATATCCCCAGCCGAGGATCGGTCCGGGGTGACAGTGATAGTCCTCCACGCCGCCGTTCGACTGGTAGTACGCGTCGAAGGCGTTGATGTTGTTGCCGTAGCTCGACAGCGAATCGTTGATCAGCGTGAACTGTCGATCGCCCCACTCCGACGCATAGCTCTGGTGCGCGACGCCGATGTTGCGCAGGTTGGCCTGCGACATCGTCAGCTTGGCCTGGTCGCGGGCCTTGCCGACGGCGGGCAGGAGTATGCCGACGAGGAGTGCGATGATCGAGACCACCACGAGCAATTCGATGATCGTGAACGCAGCACGGAACCTTGTCTTCATTTGACGTACCTCGGGCGCGGCCGCAGGGGGAGAAATGTGTCGGCCTGGCAGCCCACCCCGGGGCGGCCTGGCGGGGGGTGTGACGTGTCCGACGCGATCTACGGTCGCAGATCGGACCGTGCGTTGCAAGGTGCGAGTCCGTGTTATCAGCCCGCAAGGGCCCCTGAAGCATCTCCAGGGCCCGCGCCGGGGTCCCGGGCCCGGGGCGGTCTCAGCTTCGGGTCAGGGTGGGGAGGCAGGCCGCCACCCGCTCGACCATCTGGTCGGCCTCGGCCGCGGTGAGGGTCAGGGGCAGGCGGAAGCGGATCGCCGTCCGCCCGCTCGGCAGCGCGAGCATCTTGCGCTCGTAGAGCGCTCGCAGCATCCGATTGCGCGCATCCTTGCTCCCGAACGTGAAGGCCACGAGCGAGCCGGTGCCGCGGACGTTCCCGAACGCCCCGGTCTCGCGGGCCACGGATCGAAGACCGTCGATGATGTGCTGCCCGACGACGGTGATGTTCTCGTCGAGCGTCTCCGCCTCGATGATCTCGATGAACCGCCGGCAGCGCACCATGTCGACGAGGCTCCCGCCCCAGGTCGAGTTGATGCGGCTCGACATGCGGAAGACGTTATTCTCGACCTCGTCCACGCGGCGGCCGGCGTAGATGCCGCAGATCTGCGATTTCTTGCCGAACGCGACGACGTCCGGGGCGACGCCCTTGTGCTGCCAGAGCCAGGGCCTGTCGGAGCCGAAGAAGCCGGTCTGGACCTCGTCGAAGATCAGCAGCGCCTCGTGCTCGTCGGCGTAGTCCCGGAGCCTCTTCAGGAACTCGGGGCGAAAGTGATTGTCGCCGCCCTCGCCCTGCATCGGCTCGATGAGGATGGCGGCGACGCGACGGGGGTGGTCGCGGAAGGCGGCCTCGATCTCGTCGCAGGCGCGGCGCTCCTCGGCCTCGATGTCGTTGGCGATGTTGCCGTCGTTGTCGAACGCGATGGCGGGGTTGTGGACTCTCGGCCAGTGGAACTTCGGGAAGAGGCCGATCTTGTCCGGCAGCGTGTTCGTCACGCTCATCGTGTAGCCGGTGCGCCCGTGGAAGGCGTCCTTGAAGTGCAGGATCACGAGGTCGTTGACGTCCTCGTCGAAGTCCGTGCGACCGAGCTTGCGCGCCTTCCAGTCGAACGCCGTCTTCATGCCGTTCTCGACGGCCAACCCGCCGCCTGAGACCCAGAAGTGATGGGGGAACGCGGGCGGCGTGACCCGCGTCGCGAAGGCGTGCACGAAGGCGGCCATCTCGAGCGTGTAGAGATCCGAGTTGGACGGCTTCATGATCGCCGATCGCGTGAGCTCGGCCAGGAAGTCCGGGTCGAGCAGCATCGGGTGGTTGTAGCCGACGGGCCACGACGCGAAGCAGGTGAACGCGTCGAGATACTCCGCCCCCGTCCGCGCGTCGTGGAGCCATGCTCCGTGCGACTTCTCGAGGTCCAGCACGATGTCCATCCCGTCGGCAAGCTGGTGACGCTGGAGTGTCTCGTGAACCTCGTTCGGCGTGATCATGGTCGCGTTCCTGTCTGGATTATTGGTCCGCCGATTCTAGCGGTTCGCGACGATGGCGACCGTTGCGCGACGTACAATGCAGCCGTGGGCATCGGAAGCATCCTCGTCGAACGCGGCCTGATCTCTGACGACGATCTCGTCAGGGCGATCGCCGAGCAGAACCGCACCGGCGAGCGGCTCGACCGCGTGCTCGTCCGGCTGGGGATGGCCACGAACGGACAGGTGCTCGAAGCCATCGGGCACCAGTTCGCGATGCCGATCGTCGACCTCACAACGATCGAGATCAAGCCCGAGGTGCTCGCGGTCCTGCCCGCGCGTCTCGTCTTCAAGCAGCGGTGCGTTCCGCTCGAGAAGCGCAACGGCACGCTCCGCGTCGCCACGTGCGACCCGTTCGAGCTGACGGCCTTCGACGAGCTGCGGCTGCTGACGGGTATGGGGATCGAGCTCGTCCTCGCCGACGAGCAGGACATACGCAAGTTCATCCGCATCCACTACGGCGTGGCCGGCGACACCCTCGACGAGCTCGCCGGCTCCGAGACCGCGACGGATCTCGCCGCGGGCCGGGTCCGCGCAAGCGACGAGGGGGGGGACATCGACGAGATCGAGCAGGCCCAGGAGGCGAGCGTCATCCGGCTCGTCAACGACCTGCTCATCGAAGCCATCCGCGAGCGCGCGACCGACATCCATATCGAGCCGTACGAGGACCGGCTGATCATCCGCTACCGCGTTGACGGCGTCCTGAGCCAGGCCGGCGTGCCGCCGACGGTCAATCGCTTCCGCAACGCGATCATCAGCCGCCTGAAGATCATGGCGAACCTGAACATCGCGGAGAAGCGGAAGCCGCAGGACGGCCGCATCGCGATGCGTCACCACGGGCAGGAGTTCGACCTGCGCGTCTCGGTCATCCCGATGCTGTTCGGCGAAGGCGTGGTCCTCCGCATCCTGCGCAAGAGCGCCGAGATGTTCGCCCTCCACGACCTGGGGATGGAGGAAGAGATGCTGGCCCGGTGGGACGATCTCATCGCGCGCCCGCACGGGATCCTGCTCGCGACCGGACCGACGGGCTCGGGCAAGTCGACCACGCTCTACGCGTCGCTCTCGCGGATCGTCAGCGACGACATCAAGGTCATCACCGTCGAGGATCCCGTCGAGTACAACGTCGACGGCGTCAACCAGATCCAGGTGAACCGGCAGGTGGACCTGGACTTCGCCGCCGGCCTGCGGGCGATCCTGCGGCACGATCCCGATGTCCTGATGATCGGCGAGATCCGCGACCTCGAGACCGCCGAGGCGGCGGTGCGCGCGTCGCTGACGGGTCACCTCGTCTTCTCGACGCTTCACACCAACGACGCCGCCGGCGCGATGACGCGTCTGCTCGACATGGGCGTCGAGCCGTTCCTCGTCACGAGCTCCGTCGACGGCGTCGTCGCCCAGCGGCTCGTGCGCACGGTCTGTCCCCACTGCCGGACGAGCCGCGTGCCGGAGCCGTCGGAGATCCCGCCGGACTTCAGACCGCAGCCCGACGCGCGGTTCGCCGTCGGAGCGGGCTGCGCCGAGTGCCGCAACACCGGCTTCAAGGGACGAGTGGGCATCTACGAGTTGCTCACGATGACCGAGCCGATCCGCGACCTCGTGATGAACCGCGCGAACGCGAAGGCGATCACGGACGTCGCCTGCCGCGAGGCGGGCCTGGTCCTCCTGCGCGAAGCCGGATTCGGGAAAGTCGCGCGCGGAGTGACGACCTTCGCCGAGGTCCTGCGGGCGACGAAGCTGTAGTTGTGCGCCGCGCAGGACCGCGCGGTCCCAGGCGCGGGCCCCGGATCCGACGCCAGGCGCGGGCCCCGGAAGTCACGGCGGCGCGCCCGGCCGGTCGCGGCCACCCGGAACCGCCCGGCCCGCCCCTACGTAAGTTCAACCGTTCCTCTCGCCGTCTCGACTGACCCGTCTTGGCTGACCCGTCTTGACTGACCCGGGTGACGCGGCGACACTGGCGGTTCTGGCCTGTCGAGGCCCCGCCCGAAGTTCTATCGGAGGCATCCTCCATGGCCGTTCGCAGTGGCGCCGGAACCGGCGTGATCGTCTCGCTCGTCGTGTTCGTGCTTACGACGGTGTTCCTGCTGATCCTCTCGATCGTCTTCTACGCCGGCCGGGCCGAGGCCGAGGAGAATCTCGGGCGGGCCCAGGACGACCTCGCCAAGTTCGTCAAGCCCCAGGAGCGGAACAACGACGTCTTCAAGACGATCGAGCAGAGCGCGGCGGCGAGCGGCCAGTCCGTGGCGTTCTTCCTGAACAAGAAGCACCGGGACCTGCTGGGGTACCTCAACGGTGACGCCACCGTCGCGATCGAGCAGCTCAAGGCCGACCTCGCCCGTTACGGCGTCGTGGAGGACGGGGTCGTCCGCCACACCCTCGAGGAGAACCGCCGCGAGATCCGCAACGCGGAGACGCAGCTCGAAGGCCTTCGCGACACGGTCGCCACGCGCGACGCCGAGCTTGCCGAGAAGCAGGCCCAGCTCGACCAGATGAAGAAGGACCACGCGAACGAGCTCGCGGAGGTCAGCGCCGAGATCCACGCCTACCGGGACGCGGCCGAGCAGTACCGCGACGAGCTCCGGGAGACGATCGACAAGATGAACGCGCGGGTCGAGCGGGCCGAGGATCAGCACCGCGACCGCATCGCCGAGGTGCAGGCGGAGCTGGACAGCACGAGCCAGGAGCTGGTGCTCCTGCTCTCCCGCGTTGACGAGTACGAGGCGCTCTTCAACAACATGCGGATCAAGGCCAAGGATCCGGCGCTCCTCGTTGACGGGACGGTCATCGACGTCGAGTCCGCGAACGAGCAGGTGTACATCGACCGCGGCAGGCGCGACCGCATCGTGCTCGGCATGACGTTCGAGATCTACGACGACTTCTCCGCCATCCGCGTGAACCCGCGCACCGGCGTGCTCCCGCGCGGCAAAGCCAGCCTCCAGGTCGTCAAGGTCGACGAGACGACCTCCACCTGCAAGCTCACCCGCACCGTGCCCGGCCGTCCGGTCGTGCGCGGGAACGTACTCGCCAACGCGATCTACGATCCGAGCTACGTCTTCAAGTTCCTCATTCACGGCAAGTTCGACGTTGACGGCGACGGTCGTCCGAGCGAGGCGGAGGCGGAGTACCTGCGCAGCCGCGTGATCGACTGGGGCGGCGAGGTCGTGATCGGGACGGAGCTCCCGGGCGATCTCGATTTCCTCGTTCTCGGCGAGATGCCCCCGATGCCCGCGCCGCTCCGTCCGGACGCGAACGCGGTGCAGGAGCAGCTCTATCTCGACCAGCGCGTCGCGCGGCTGACATACGAGGCGCTCTTCCAGCGCGCGAGTGACGCCCAGATCCCCGTGCTGAACGACAACCGGTTCATGGTGCTGATCGGGCATACGAGCCGCTAGCAGAGCGACGAGGGGCTGCCTGACCGACGACGCCTTCGTCGCTCCGTCGCTTCGTCGCTCCGTCTCTTCAGCATGCCGCGTCATCGCTCCTACCCGCGCAACCTCTCCGAGTACCTGGCGCTGCGCGGCATCGCGTCCTTCGTGCAGTGCTTCGACGTCGAGCAGAACCTCCGGACGGCGGCGGCCATCGGGGCGGCGTTCTGCGCGGTGAACCGCAGGCGGCGGGAGCGGGCGGAGCACAACATCGCCGTGAGCTTTCCGGAGTGGGGCGCGGACCGCGTGCGCACGACCGCGCGGCGGTCGATGGAGCACATGTTCCAGATGTTCCTCGTGGACTCGCTCGTGATGCCGCGGCTGATCACCCCGACGGGTTGGCCGCAGTACATCCGGGTCGGCGCGATCGAGACCGCGCTCGAGCGGCTCATGGCGCGCGAGCCGGTGATCTTCGTGACGGGGCATTGCGGGAACTGGGAGGTGCTCGGTTTCACGCTGTCCGTGATGGGTTACCCCGTTGCGGCGCTGGCACGGCCGCTCGACAACCCGCTCATCAACCGGTGGCTGCTGGGGATCCGCGAGCAGCGCGGCATGCAGATCGTTACGAAGTGGGGCGCGGTCGACGTGCTGCCGAGGATTCTGGAGAGCGGCCGTCCGCTTGGTTTCATCGCCGACCAGAATGCCGGGGACCAGGGGCTCTTCGTCCCGTTCTTCGGCCGGCTCGCGTCGAGCTACAAGTCGATCGGCCTGCTCGCCATGCGCTACGAGGTGCCGATCATCGCGGCGCACGCGCGGCGTCTCGACGGCCGCATGCGATACGAAATGAGCTGCGTGGACACCATCCGACCCGAGGACTGGGTGGACCGGCCGGACCCTCTGTTCTACATCACGGCGCGTTTCAACCGCGCGATGGAGCAGATGATCCGGTCCGCCCCCGAGCAGTACCTGTGGCTCCACCGGCGCTGGAAGAGCCGCCCGCGTCACGAGCGGAAGGGGCGTCCCGTCCCCCGGAGCCTCGTCGAGCGTCTCGAAGCGCTACCATGGATGACGACCGGGGAGCTCGAGCGGATCGTGTCGCTCTCGAACGATCCCCGGCATCTCGAGATGGGGTAAGCGCATGAAGAACCAACGGCTTCGGGAGCGCCGCATCCTCATCGTGGACGACGACGAGGACATCCTGAGCAGCATCGATCTCGTCATCCGGGCCGAGGGAGCGACGACGACGACGGTGACCGACGGCAGCGCTGCCGTGAGCATGGTCAACAGCACGCGGCCCGACGCGGTCGTGCTGGACATGATGCTGCCGAAGCGATCGGGATTCCTGGTCCTCGAGAAGATCAACGAGGTCGAGGACCCGCCCGTCGTCATCATGATCACCGCGAACCAGGGCAAACGGCACATGGCGTACGCCCGGGCGCTCGGCGTGCACGCCTACATGATCAAGCCCGTCTCGCTTCAGCGTCTCGTGGACACCCTCGTCGAGCTGCTGGACACGCGGGCCGCCGAGCAGGCCGAGTACGGCGACCCGGACGGCTCGAACGGGCGGTAGTGCCTGCGTTAGGACCGTGCTAAGATCCCGGCCCGCGTTCCCGGTCAGGACGGTGCGGTACCGTCGTGTTGACGAACCGGCGTGGACGATCCGGCGAGGACGATCCGGGACGATCGCCCCGTCACGCATCGCGAGCACCGTGTGAGCACCCAGCAGCTCGTCATCCTTTCCAGAGACCAGGGCGCCGACGGGGGACTCGGCTCGCTCGGTTCCCGCGCGGACATCGTGGAACGCCTCTCGCATCTCAACACCGCGCCGGAGCAGAACGGCGGCGAGATCCTGTACGGGCCGGGCATTCGCATCGAGCTGCCGCCTACCGACTCGATCACGCAGATGCTGATGACGATCGTCGAGGAGGAGATCGCGTGGCAGGTCATCATGCGTCTGGCGAAGGAGATGCAGTGGAAGCTGCTGGACCCGGCGACCGGGCGGGAGCTGAACCCGTGAGCGGCGTCGAGCGGGGCATGCGGTTCGATGCAGGGGAGGCCGTGCACGCGTCGATCGGGGCCGTCGTGGACTACCGGGGCGACGTGACGATCACGCGCCGCGGTGGCGAAACGGTCGAGGGCTACGTGTTCGACTGCGTGGCCCGCGACGAGGCGGCGGCGGCGCAGGTGCGTCTGCTCCCGAGCGACGGCGGCAAGGCCGTGACAGTGCCGATGGCGGACATAGCCGCGATCGAGGTCACCGGGCGGGACACCGCGGCGGGGAAGTCGTTCGAGACGTGGGTGCGCAAGTACGTCGCGAAGATGCGGGAGGAAGGGCGGATCTAGGGAAGTTCCGACATGCCAGTGCGACGGCGGCATCCTGCCGCCTGCGCGTG
>CAZXBB010000089.1:0-5573 GCA_964638815.1 uncultured Isosphaeraceae bacterium | reverse complement strand
GCACTCGGGTAATCGGGCATTCGTCTTTCCTCCCCATCCGGCTAACATCCCCGGAGCAGCGCCCCGGGAGGCCAGTAGTGTCCCGTGACTCGTCCATGGGTCAAGGGGGATCCCATAAACAACCTGCTATCCCGACATCGGAGTCCGGTGAATCGACGGCAGGCATGCTTCGGGCACGGCCCCGGGGCCGATCGCGGCGAACACGAATCGGATTTCCGGCGATTTTTCCGGCGGACCGGCTAGCCCGCCGTCGCGTTGGGGGACTGGAATGACCGGTTCGACGGATCGGTTCGACGGATCGGTTCGGCGGAGCGGTTCGGCGAAGCGGTTCGGCCAACCGGTTCGAGTCAGCGAGGTGACGTGAGCGACGAACGGTCAGATCGGGCATCGATGCGGGAGGCGCACACCGCCGCGGTCGTGGCGGACCAGACCTCCGCGCTGCCGCACGTTTCGGCGCGGGAGGCCGGCGGCCCGCGCGCGAGCGCGACCCCGGAGCGCATCGGCGGCTACCGCATCTGCGGCGAGCTGGGGCAAGGCGGGATGGGCGTGGTCTATCTCGCGGCCCGCGAGGGCGACGGCGACCATCGCGTTGCGCTCAAGGTGCTGCGGCCCGGCGTGGACACCGACGAGGTCGTGCGTCGCTTCGAGCTCGAGCGACAGCTCCTCGCCGCGCTCGATCATCCCGGAATCGCGCGCATCCATGACGCCGGCGAGACGGGCGATGGTCTGCCGTTCTACGTCATGGAGTACATCGACGGCGTCCCCATCGATCGCCATTGCGACGAGCACCGTCTCTCTATCGACGACCGGCTGCGTCTTTTCGAGAAGGTATGCGCCGCGGTGCAGCGCGCGCATCAGAACCTCATCGTCCACCGCGACCTGAAGCCCGGCAACATCCTCGTGACCCGCGACGGGCAGCCGAAGCTGCTCGACTTCGGCATCGCGAAGATCATCAACCCCGCCTTCTCGCCGATTGATGAGGATCCGACCGTCCCCGGCTGTCGCGTCATGACGCCCGATTACGCGAGCCCCGAGCAGATCCGCGGTCTGACGCTCACGACGGCAAGCGACGTCTACTCGCTGGGCGTCATCCTCTACGAGCTCCTCTCGGGTCACCGGCCGTACCGCTTCGACAGCCGGCGTCTGGCCGACATGGAGCGGGCGATCTGCACCGAGGATCCCGAACGGCCGAGCACCGCGCTGACCCGTCTCGATCAGGAAGCCTCGACGGATTTCGGGCCCACGACCTCGACCGCGGAGGCGGTAAGCCGGGCCCGGGGCGGACGGCCCTCTCGCATCCGCCGCCGTCTCTCCGGCGACCTCGACAACATCGTCGTCAAGGCGATGCGGAAGGAGCCGCAGCGACGCTACCGCTCGGCGGCGCACCTCGCCGAGGACATCCGCCGGCACCTGGACGGGCACCCGGTGAGCGCGCGTCCGGACACGCTGACGTATCGCGCGAGGAAGTTCGTCAAGCGTCACCGCGGCGGCGTCCTCGCGTCTTCGTTCGTTCTCGCCGCGACCCTCGCCGCGACCGCGGCCGCGGCGTGGAGCTGGGCGGAGGCCGATCGCTCGCGCGGCGCCAGCGAGCAAGCCCGCGTCGCCGCCCTTGCTGCCGCGCACCAGACCGAGCAGGCCGCGGATCGCGCGCGGGAGCGCTTCTCGCAGGTGCGCGATCTCGCGAACGCGTTCATCGGGCCGTTCCACGACGCGATCGTTGAGCTGGACGGCGCGCTGCCGGCCCGGCGGATGCTCGTCGAGCGCGGCCTGAGCTATCTCGACGCACTCACCACGGAGGCCGCGGGCGACCTGGACCTCAAACGCGAGCTCGCGCGCGGCTACATGCGCATCGGTGACATCCGCGGCGGCGTGCGCTCGGAGAGCTTCGGCGACTCCGCCAGCGCGCTCGAAAGCTACCGCCGCGCGCTGGCGCTTCGCCGCGAAGTTGCCGCGGCAACGCCCGGCGACGAGGACCTGCGTCACGAGGTTGCCGCCTCGCATCTCAAGATCGCCGAGCGTCTCGAGGAATCGGGCGACGTGGCCGGCGCGCTCGAGCACGCCGAGGCCGCGCTCGCGATCCAGGAGGCCGTCGCCGCGGACGATCCCATGGGCACCGCCGCCCGTCGCAACCTTGCCGTGGCGCTGAGCCACGTCGGCGAGGCGCTGCTCGCCAACGGCCGCGCCGAGGACGCGATGCCCGTCTACGAGCGCTCGCTCGGCATCCGCGCGGAGCTTGCGGCGGAGAACCCGCTCGCCGCGGGCAACCCCGAGAGCCTCCTGCGCCAGCGCGAGCTCGCCACGATGCTCCTGCGCGTCGGCGCGCGTCATGCGCACCTGGGCAACTGGGCGCAGACCGTCGAGCTCTATCGACACGCACTCGACATCCGGGAGCGCGTGCTCGAGGCGAGTCCGGCGAGCGGCCGGTACCGGCGTGACGTTGCCATGACCCGACTGCTCCTGGGCGGCGCGCTCGTCGAGCATCGCGATCATGCCGCCGCCGAGACGCCCTTTCGCCTCTGTCTCGAGAGCTTCACCGAGCGGGCCGCGGCGAACCCCGAGAGCGTCCGCGCCCAGCGCGACCTCGCCATCGCCCACCTGTCGCTCGCCCAGTGGCACGGCGAGGTCGGCGCGTGGACCGAGGCGCAGCCGCACATCGATGCGCTTCACGAGATCATGACGAAGCTCTGCGCGGTGGATGCGACGAGCACGTACGACCAGCGCCTCCTGGCCGCGAGCCACGAGCTGCTCGGCGAGGCGACGGGCGCGGAAGGCGACTTGGGCGGCGCCGCGGGGCAGCTCGAACGCGCGGTCGGGATCATGTCCACGCTCGTCGCGGGCGACCCGCCGGACGCCCGGCCGGATCCCGATCTTTCGCGCATGCTCACGCGTCAGGGAGCCTGGCTGCGTCGCGCCGGTGACGGCACGAAGGCGCGGAACGCGCTGAGCCGCGCTCGCGGGTACTTCGACGAGCTTCACGCGCACGCGCCGCTCGATCCGATCATCCTGCGCGGACGGGCGGAGACGCTCATCGAGCAGGCTCGCGACGCCGCCGATCGCAACGACGGAGCCCGCTCGCTCGCGCTCGCCCGCGAGGCCGTGGAGACCGCGCCGTTCCCGACGCCCCAGATGCGGCGCGACCTCGCATACGCCCTGCATCTCACGGGCGACGACGCCGGCGCCCGGGAGGAGGCGCTGCGGGCGCTGCGCGAGCTCGACGAGACGTCGAGCGCCGGCAAGACGCTCCGCCGCCGGCTCGGCGAGGACCTGCGCACCTACGGGCATCCCGCCGAAGACGATGATCGATGAGCGATGCACCACGAATCGGCGGCGAGCGGTACGAGCGCGTGAAGGCCCTGTTCTTCGAGGCATGCGACCTTCCGCCGGGGGACCGCGCATCGCTTCTGGAGCGATGCTGCGCCGGTGACGCGGAGCTGAGGGCGGAAGTCGATGAGCTCCTCGCGAATGTGGACCGGCCGCTCACCGACTACACGGCGGTGCCGGAGCTGGGCCCCGAGCCGTCAGCCGTTTCACACATCGGCCCCTACCGCGTGCTGCACGAGATCGGGCGCGGCGGGATGGGCGTGGTCTCGCTCGCCCGGCGCGAGGGTGACCCGTTTCGTCGCCGGGTCGCGGTCAAGGTGCTCAAGCGAGGCATGACGACGGCGGACATCGTGCGGCGGTTCTATCTCGAGCGGAAGGTGCTGGCGCTGCTCGATCACCCGGGAATCGCACGCCTCTTCTCGGCCGGCGAGACCGCGGATGGACGGCCCTATCTCGTCATGGAGTACGCCGAGGGGCTCGACATCGTCAGCTATTGCGACACGAATCGGCTGTCGATCGAGGAGAGGCTGCGGCTCTTCTGCCGGATCTGCGCGGCGGTCGATCACGCCCACCGCAGCCTCGTCGTGCACTGCGATCTCAAGCCGGGCAACATCATCATTCGGGAAGACGGCGAGCCGAAGCTTCTTGACTTCGGGATCGCGACACTGCTCGAGCCGGGCAACGAGCCAGGGGACGGGCCGGGGGACGAGCCGGGGGATGAGCCGGGTGACGAGCCAGGGGACGAGCCGGGTGACAACGCCGCATCGCGCGGCGGACGCCTCATGACGCCGCGGTACGCGAGCCCCGAGCAGCGGCGCGGCGAACCGGTCGGAACGCCGAGCGACGTCTACACGCTGGGCGTGCTGCTGTACGAGATCATGACCGGGCAGCTCCCCGGCTCGAGGGAGGGCGCCGAGCCGCGGGGACCGGGGGCGCTCGACGATACCGACGCGGACTCCGGGGTCGTGCGGCCGAGCGTCGCGGTGCGTCGGTCGCAGACCGCGCAGGCGTCGTCGGGGGACGCTCCGTCGGGCCCGGTGCGCGCGAGCGCCGAGGCGGTGGCACACGCGCGGGCGAGCCGTCCGGAGCGGCTCGCGCGGGCGCTCGCGGGCGACGTCGACAACATCGTCATGAGGGCGATGCGCGACGACCCCGGCGCCAGGTATGCCTCCGCCGCCATGCTCGCGGACGACATCCAGCGTCACCTCGACGGAATGGCGATCCTCGCGCGCCCGCCCGCGGTGGGGTATCGCGTTTCGAAATTCGTCCGGCGTCACCGCGTCGGGTTCGGCGCCGCCGTCGGTGCGACGATTGCGCTTGCCGCCGGGGCGGCGACGACGACGTCGGGCTGGCTCGAGGCCGATGCCAGGCGCCGCGAGGCGGTGGAGGCGTCGAAATCGGCAGCGCAGAGCGAGGATCGCGCCGCGGACGCCATGAGAAGCGCCGAGCGGCGTCTCGACGAGGTCCGATCGCTCGCCCGCTCGCTGGTCATCGAAGGAGACGGCCTCCTGCGGGACGTCAGAGGATCCGACGAGGCGCGTCGTCTCATCGTCTCGACGGCGCTGCAATACCTGGACCGGCTCGCCCCGAACGTGGAAGGCCGCGAGGCATTCGCCCTCGAGCTTGCGGATCTCTACGACCGCGTCGGCGACATTCAGGGCGGCGGCGAGCGGTCACTGGGCGACCGCGACGGAGCGATGAGGAGCTACCGGGCCGCCCTCGAGCTGCGCGAACGGGCGGGCGCTCGCGCCGCCGTCGCCGACAGCCATGATCGGATCGCGGCGGCGCTGCGCGCCGCGGGCCGCCTCGACGAGGCCCGGCAGGAGACCCGCCGCGCCGCCGAATGGCGAGAGGGCCCGGCGCTGGATGAGGGCGGCACGCGCCCTCACCGGCCCTGACGCGGCTGTACCGCATGGCGACCTGCGCCCTCGCCGGCGCTGACGCCCGCACATCGGCCCCGCGCCGGCAGACGAATATTCGTGGACTTCCTGGCGGACCCCCGGCGCGATCGTCGCGGTGCGTCCGAACGGGGCTCGGTCGCCCCCAAACCAAAGGAGTCCAAAATGAGAGTCACCACCCACACAGCCCTTCCGGCCGCCGCGTTCGCCCTGGCCGTCGCCGGACACGCCCTGGCGTGCGACAACGCCAATCACACCCTGCGCGAGATGGTCGGCGAGTCCGAGCTCGTCTTCCGCGGTGTCGTACAGGATATCCGGTATGTCCGCTCCTCCCCGACCGGGCCGGAGCAGACG
>CAZXBB010000088.1:0-1594 GCA_964638815.1 uncultured Isosphaeraceae bacterium | reverse complement strand
ACGTCATCGATCCGGATGTCGATCGAGAAGCGCCGGAAGAACCGCCCCTCGTCCGCCTCCGGGGTTGTTCGGCCGGAAAGCACGAACTCGAGCCGGTAGGTACCCGGCGACATCGGGCGTTCAAGGAGGTCGCGCACGCGCCCGTCCTCGTTCGTGAGCGCCTGGGTGAGCCGGATCGGCCGATCGTCCTCGCCGAGCTTGAACAGCGACACGTGGACGCCGGCGGCCGGCCGACCGGCCTCCGTGTCGAGCACGTGCGTCGAGATCGTCGGGCGAGCTTCGCTCGCCGCCGACCCGTCGGCAGGTGTTCCCGGAGCGTCTTCGGGCACGTATCCTCCCGTCCATGGGCGAACTCAGGATCACCGTCGGGGACGACCTCCACTTTAGCGCCCGCTGGGAGCCGGAGGCGCCGCAGACGATCGAGGCGATCCGGCGGATGCTGCCGATCGAGTCGAAGCTCATCCATTGCCGCTGGTCGGGCGAGTCGACGTGGATCCCGTACGGCGACTTCCGCCCGGGCATCGACTACGAGAACCACACCTCGCATCCGGCGCCCGGCATGCTCGCGCTGTATCCAGGCGGCATCAGCGAGTGCGAGATCTTCTTCCCGTATGGGGCGTGCATGACCGCCTCGAAGGTCGGCCAGCTCGCCGCGAACCACTTCGCCACGATCGAGCCGGACGACGGCTGGCAGGACCGGCTGCGCGAGGTCGGTCGGCGGGCGCTCTGGGAAGGCGCGCAACCGATCCGCATCGAGGAAGTCGAGTGATGGACGTCCCACTCCTGTTCTGGATCGGCGGCGCGGTGCTGGTCGTCATCGTCGCGGCCGTGCTGTTCTGGGTGTACGCGAGCAGCTCGAAGCCCTGAGGCCGGTGACCGACCTCCTCGTTCGCGGCGGGACCGTGGTGACCGCGTCGGGATCGCGGCGGGCGGACGTCGCGGTTCGAGGCGGGTCGATCGCCGCGGTCGAGGACAACCTCTCGGGGCTCGCGGCGGGCGGATCGGTCGAGGTCATCGATGCAACCGGCTTGCTCGTGCTCCCGGGAGCCATCGACGTGCACACGCACACGCGCGTCGCCACGGACGCCGAACCCGACCGCTTCTTCCAGGATTCTGTCGCCGCGGCGTTCGGCGGCACGACGACGTTCCTCGCCTTTAACAACCCCGGCACCGGCTCGTCGGCGGAGGCCGAGCGCTCGCTGCTCGCCGGCCTGCGGGAGTGGCGCGCAGCCACGGAGCGAGATTCGGCGATCGACTACGCGGTGAGCCTGGCGATCAGCGGCCGGATGGACGATCCCGTCGCGGATTTGCCGGCCATGGTCGACGAGGGCGTCTCGACGGCGAAGGCATTCATGGTCTTCGACTTCCGCCTCGACGACGCTCGCCTGTTCGAGGCCATGCGCGTCCTCGGCAAGCGCGGCGGGATGCTCCAGGTGCACTGCGAGGACCCGGTGCTCATCGACGCGGCCGTCTCCGACGCGCTGGCGCGGGGCGATACGGCGCCCCGGTTCCACGCCGCGACACGCTCGACCGAGGCGGAAGAGGTCGCGACGCACCGGGTCATGGCTTTCGCGCGCGCGGCCGACGTTCCCGT
>CAZXBB010000087.1:0-2101 GCA_964638815.1 uncultured Isosphaeraceae bacterium | reverse complement strand
ACGCCGGCCGAGGCGGAGCTTCCGCCGGCCTATGAGGAGTCGCCGTTGCCCCCCGAGCTCGATTCCGCGACTACGCTGTCGGAGGTTGCGGCCCAAACGGAAGCGTGCGGAGCAGATTGCGCGACGGTCGTCTATGCGTGGACGCCGCTCATGCCGCTCTCCCGCGCCGGCATCGCGCACGTGGCTCGCGCGGCGGCGGGGCTGGGCGTGGATCTCACGCTCGTCGCGCACGAGGATCTCGCCGAGTACGCATCCGGCCCTCCGTCCCCCGACGGTGGCGTCACGATCCCACTCGCCGACGCGATGCTCGCAGCCGGTGTGCTGGCGCACGCCCCGGCGCTCGTGGTTGTTCGGGGCGCCGAGCCGCTGGGCGCGGCGATTCTAGGATACAAGACGGCGGCGGCCTACGAGTCCGCGATTGCGCGCCGGCTCGCTCGCACCGACTCCGAGAGGGAAGCTGCGGTGGCGCCAGCCGGCGTCACGGCCGAGGCGCCAATGCCCGCACCGCGGCTCGCCGACTACCAGGTCGTCGGCGTCCCGGGCGCGTACTTCCGCTGGGTGCCGGGCCGCGACGCCGTCGCCTACGAGGCGAGCCAGCGCGTCTATCTCCTCGACCTTGCCGACGGGCAGAGCCGGGTGGCCCCGGGCTTCATCGACTTCGTGCCGACCCCCGACGGCCGCTACTTCGTCACCCCGGGCGAGGTCGAGGGCGGGCTCGCCTTCTACGATGCCGACGAGGTGTTCGAGGCCGTGCGTCGCGGACGTCCGGCCGATGCCGAGCCGATCTTCACGGATCTCACGATGCGCGACCAGTATCCGTCCGTCGGCATCCTGGCGCAGGACTCGGCGCGCACGCTGTACCGCGTGATGACGAGCTGGTTCGAGGGCGTCGTCTACCGCGACTACGACGTGCGCGTGGACGCACCGTCAGGGGCTGCGAGCGTCCGGCCCGTCGGCGAGCCCGTGCGGCCGTGCGCGGGCGTGGGCCTCTCCACGCCGATCATCTCGCAGGACGGCCTCGAGGTCGCGGGCCGGGACGAGGCGACCGGCACGACGAAGATCTTCGGCATTCTCCAAGGCGGACGCTGCGACGCCGTCGCCGACTTCGGCGTGCCGACGAGCAAGGTCGCGTGGCACTCGACGGGGAGGAAGGTCGCGTTCTCGATCCCGCGTCAGCGACGCGGCGGCGACGAAAGCGAGCAGGGGATCTTCGTGCTCGACAGGGACACTCGCGACCTGACGCGCCTCCCGGGCAGCGAGGGTGCGAGCCGCCTCGCCTTCCCGGACTTCGTGGGGGACGACTCAGTGATCTTCCTGATTCCGGGCGGCGGCGCCCAGCGCTCCAGTGTGTTCCGCGTGGTGGCGCACGGCTCGCGCCCCTAGCGCCGCACGTACCGCCCGTCGAACCAGGTCGACCAGGTGCGCCCCTCGTCCCCCGAGATCTCGAAGTGCTGGCGTACCCTGCCGTCGGTGTTCGGCGTCCACGTACCCCGGAACGGCTGGCTCGTCCCCTCGGCGTTGATCAGCTCACCGTCGAGGACCATGGAGCCGCCGCGGAGCCCGCCCTCGATCTCGATGACCACCCCGTTCGAGCTCACCCAGAGCTGCAGCCAGCGGGCCTTGGCCGGATCGTAGTAGTTCATGCTCATGCCGGTGCCACCGACTGCGCCCGTCCACCGCTCGACGAGCAGGCAGCCCCGCTCCACCTTCTTGATGTGGTTCGTGCCGGCCCGGCGGCCGTCGGGCACGAAGACGTCCCACTCGCCGGATGGCCGTCGTCGAAAAGACGACGCCCGCGGTGGCTCGTACGCGGATCATGCGAGTACAAGATCTCCTGCCCCACTTCGGCGCAAGCACGCAGCGAAACGGAGTGACAACGTGAACATGCACAGATGGATCCTGCGTCGCGCGGCGCTCGGCGGACTCACCCTGCTCCCCTCCTGCGGTGGGGGCGAGCCCGCGCCACGGACGGACGACATCGAGGCCCGCGCCCGTGCCATTCACGACGCGGTGCTGACGATCGACACGCACGCCGACATCCCCTACGACTTCGCGACGCCCGCGGTCGACCCGCTGAACGCAGACCGGCAGGTGAGCCTCG
>CAZXBB010000086.1:0-7802 GCA_964638815.1 uncultured Isosphaeraceae bacterium | reverse complement strand
GACGCCGCCGGTCGTCGCGCGGTCTTTGCAGACCCGGAGGGTCTGCGAAAACCAGAAACGACCCATGTCCGGACGTCCCACGCGCAGGCGGCAGGATGCCGCCGTCCCAGAGCAAGCTCCGCACGTCGAAGATCGCGTCGCAGGACGCGACGCCATCGCGCGTGACGGCAAAGGGTGTATACAAACACGTCACGCGAAAAGGGGCCGCACGACGCGGCCCCCCGGACTTCCCGCGGCGCCCGCCAACACAGGTTCCGGCCCCATCGCGCGACCACGACGCACGCCAACCCACCCTAAGACCGCGCCTCCGCCTTCAACCGCGCCAACTCGCTCTCAAGCTTCCGCAGCCGCTTCATCATTCCGTACAGATCCTGCCCGACGAGCGCGTTCCGCTTGGCCTGCGCCGCGTCCACCGCGGGAATCCCGCCGACGCGCTTGCCGGCGGGGACGTCGTGCGCGATCGCGCACGTGCCCATCGCCTGCACGCCGTCGCCGATCTTGAGATGTCCGGCCACGACGACCTGGCCGCCGAGGACGACGTAGTTGCCGATCTCGACCGAACCGGAGATGCCGACCAGCGACACGAACAGGCAGTGCTTGCCGATCGTCGTGCCGTGCCCGATGGAGATGAGGTCGGCGAACTTGGTGCCTTCGCCGATCCGCGTCTCGCCCATGGCTGCGCGCTCGATCGCGCACGCGGCCCCGAGCTCGACGTCGTCCTCGATGACCACCGTGCCCGTCTGCGGGATCTTCTCGTGACGCCCCGCGTGGGTCGCGTAGCCGAAGCCGTCCTGGCCGACCACCGTGCTCGCGTGCAGGGTCACGCGGTTGCCGAGCACGCAGCCGTCGTAGACGGTGACGTTCGGATAGAGGATGCAGTCGTCGCCGACCACGGCGTCCGGACCGACGTAGGCGCCCGGGTAGAGCACGGTCCGCGCGCCCACCTTCGCCCCGCGCTCCACGGTCGCGAACGGGTGGATGATCGCGTCGGTTCCGATCGTCGCGTCGGGGTGGATCGCGGCGCGGGCGCTGATGGTCGAGCCGGCCGCGGCGTCCATCGCGGGCGGGTGCGGCCGGAATCCGTGGAACTCGATGAGGGCGTTGCGGAACGCGAAATAGGGATCGTCGCACACGAGGCGATTGATGCGGGGCGGGCATGCGACGTCGGCGCGGACGAGGACCGCCGCCGCGTGCGTGGTCTCGAGGTGCTTCGTGTACTTCGGGTTCGCGAGGAACGTGATCTCGTCCGCGCGCGCCCGGTCGATCGATGCGCACCCGACCACGCTCGTGTCGCCGTCGCCGTCCAGCGTGGCGCCCAGGCGACTTGCGAGTTGAGCGAGAGTGATCGCCATGATGAGGGTGCACGAACGTATCTCGTTGAAGGCAACGGGTCAACGCGCAATCGGGCTTGCTTGTTCGACAGGTGCCCGCTCGGTATGCTCCCCGGGACCATGGGTGGCTCCTTCTTCGCCGTATGCCGGCTCGCGTTGCTCGGCCTGCTGGTGGCGGGGGGTAGCCTGCATGCCCAGGACGTCCTCGAGCGGGATCCGGACCTCGCGGATCGGCCGATCTCGAGCGTGCGCATCGTCGGCGCCGACGCGGCCGGCGAGCAGCTCATCCACAACAACCTGCGAATCGCGATCGGCGATCCGTACGACGGGCAGACCGTCCGTGACGACGTGAGCCGCATCTACAACCTCGGGCGGTTCATGTTCGTCACCGCCGAGGCCGTGCTCGCCGCGGACGGCTCGGTCGAGGTGATCTACACCGTGACGGTCCAGCCGACGATCAACGCCGTTCAGACGATCGGGAACAAGGCCATTCCAGACCAGGAGCTTCGCGCCGTGATTCGCCAGGTCCCCGGCGGTCCGCGCGACCAGTACCAGATCGAGAAAGCCAAGCGCGACATCAAGGCGCTCTACCGGAAGAAGGGCTACTACCTCACCGACGTCTCGGTGGACGAGACGGAGATCGCCGAGCGCGGACTCCTCATCTTCAACGTCATCGAGGGCCCGCGTGTGCGGGTCAAGGCGATCGAGTTCGACGGCGCCGACTCGTTCCCGCAGAAGCTGCTCGAGAACGAGATCAAGACTCGGACGCACATCCCCTTCCTGCGTCCCGGCGTGCTGGACGAGGAGATCATCGCCGAGGACAAGGCCGCGCTCGACCGCTTCTACAAGGACCGCGGCTACCTCGACGTGCGCGTCGGGCACACGGTCGCCCTCAGCCCGGACAACACCGAGGCGAAGGTCACGTACCTCTTCTCGGAGGGCCGGCAGTACACGCTCCGCTCGGTGCGCACCGAGAACATCGAGGCGCCCGGCCAGCCGATCGGCGTGTTCAGCGCCGACCAGATCGCCGCGCTCCTCGAGATCAGGACCGGGGACATCTACAGCCGCGACAAGATCCGCAAGTCGGTCGCGGCGCTCGACGAGGCGTACGGGATGATGGGCTATCTTGACGTCGAGATCACGGCGTCGGAGCTGCGCAGCGGGCCGGAGGCCGAGGTCGATCTCCTGCTGGGCGTCGCCGAGGGGAGGCAGAGCAAGGTCGGGCTCATCAGCATCAACGGCAACTTCCTCACGAAGGACAAGGTGATTCGCCGCCTGCTGCGTCTGCGTCCCGGGCGACCCTATGACAAGAGCCGTCTCGATCTCTCGCGCCGCCTCGTCGGGAACACGCGTCTCTTCAGCGACGTGCGGCTGACGGAGCAGGATCCGGACCCGGCGGCCCCCGAGTACCGCGACCTCCTGGTCGAGGTGAAGGAGACCAACACGGGCTCGGTGAACTTCGGCGTGGCTGTCGGGTCCGACTCCGGCGTGTTCGGCGAGTTCTCCGTGACCCAGCGCAACTTCGACGTGGCCGACTTCCCGGAGTCGTTCAGCGAGCTGGTCGCCGGCCGCGCGTTTCGCGGCGCCGGTCAGCGGTTCAACATGGTGTTCCGCCCCGGCGACGAGATCTTCCAGTACGCGATGAGCCTGACCGAGCCTCATTTTCTGGAGACCGATTACGCGTTCAGCGTGTCGGGGTCGTTTCGCCGGCGCGAGTTCACGGACTACGAGGAGGAGCGGCTGACCGGCAGCCTCGGGCTGACGCGATCGCTCGGCGACATCTGGCAGATCGGGTTCACCGCGCAGGCCGAGGAGGTCGAGCTGTCCGATTTCTCCCCCCAGACGCCGGTCGAGATCGTTGCGGACGCCGGTCCGAACACGCTCGCCACGTTCGGAGTCTCGCTGACGCGGACGACCGTCGGCACGATCACCCGCCCGGGGCGCGGCAGCCGCCTGCGGCTCTCGTTGGACTCGGTGACCGGCGATTTCGAGTTCTTCCGGTCGGAGGTGGACTACACCCTGTTCTTCACCCTCGACGAGGACTTCCTCGGACGACGCACGACGCTGCGGCTGTCGTCGCGTCTCGGTTACATCTTCGGCGGGGAGTCGCCGACCTACGAGCGATTCTACCTCGGCGGCCGGAGCTTCCGCGGGTTCGACTTCCGCGAGATCAGCCCGAAGGGGACGAACCGGGACGGGTCGCCCAACGACGAACCCATCGGCGGCGATTTCCTGATGTTCGTCGGCGCGCAGTACGAGTTCCCGCTGTTCGAGGAGACGATCTCGGGCGTGCTGTTCATGGACACGGGGAGCGTGACGGAGGACTTCGGCCTCGCCGACTACCGCGTGTCGGTCGGTTTCGGCGTGCGGCTCTACATCGCGGCCCTCGGCCCGGTGCCGATCGCTTTCGATTTCGGCATTCCGCTGCGGAGCGAGGAGCGGGACGAGGAGCGTGTGCTGAGCTTCAGTGCCGAGCTCCCGTTTCGTTGAGTTGCTCCGCGGCTTCCCGGCCGAATACCCTTCGGGTATCGTGTGTCCCGTTCCCGGTCGTTCAAGGAGGGCATTCATGCACTCGATCACGCGCACGCTCAACGTTCCGTCCGCGCTGCTGCTGCTGGTTCTCGTCTCGGTCATCGCCTTCCAGGTGGGGGCGCAGCGGCAGCCCGGCGCCGCGAGCTGCACTTGCGTCGTCTCGGTGGATCTGCCCGCGGTCCTCGACGGGCTCAACGAGCGGGCGCAGGCCGAGCTCAAGCTGAAGGCCATGCGCGACGAGCGCATCGCCGAGGACACGCGAAAGCAGGACGACCTCAAGGCGCTCCAGGAGCAGCTCGAAGCGATCCCCCCGACCGAGAAGAAGCGTCGCCAGGAGATGCAGGAGGACCTCACGCTCGCCGCCCTCGAGTACAACGCGTGGCGCGCGTTCAGCAACGAGCAGCTCGACATCGAGAAGTCCCTGATGTTCCGGGAGCTCGACCGCAGCGTCGCCAGGGCGCTCCAGGAGCTCTCGGCGGCCAACGGCTACGACATCGTCCTCATGAACGACTCCGCCCAGAAGCTCGGAGTCAACCCGGAGGCGAACATGCCGCGCGAGATGCAGGTGCGTCAGCAGATGACGGGCCGGCGAGCGCTTTACGTGAGTCCGGCCGCCGACATCACGCAGGAGCTCGTCCAGCGCATGAACAATGCCTACAACGCCGGCGGTTGACGGCGCCGAAGACTTTCCGCCATTCCCCGGGGCAGACGAGGACAGACATGATCGCAAAGACGAAGAACCTGAACTGGCCCGCGATGATCCTGCTCGCGATGTTTGCCGGCTACGTCGGCTACTCCTCGCAGGCGAACCGCGCCACGATGCTCCCCGCCGCCGTCGTTGCGACGGTGAACCTCGAGAAGGTGTTCCAGGGCCTCGACGAGCGCGGCGCGGCCGACGCGAGGCTGAAGAACCTCGCGGACAAGCTCGACGCCGAGGGCCATAAGAAGCGCGAGGAGATCGAGGTGCTCAACGCCGATCTCGAGCTCTTCCCGCCGGGCAGCGAGAAGTTCCAGGAAGTCGCGGCGGAGCTCGCCGGGAAGGGGTTCCGGCTGAAGGCATTCCTCGACTTCGCGGTGCGCAAGCTCGATGCGGAGAAGTCGCGCACGCTCTACGACCTCTACGAGGACCGCATCAAGGAAGTCGTCAGGCAGATGGCCGAGGAGCAGGGGTACGACCTCGTGATGGTGGACGACTCGATCGTCGCGCTGCCGACCGAGATCTCCGAGGCCGAGATCATGCGGCAGATCTCCGCGCGCCGGCTGCTGTACACCAACTCGGCCATCGACATCACGGAGGACCTCATCGCGCGGATGAACTCGCGCTACGCGCGCGGCGGGAATTGATGCACTCCGGCCGCAGCGGCGCCGCGTGTGGACATCCTCGTTCGGACTCCCGCCCGTTCGGAGCAAGCGGTCCGGGCTCGTGAAGACCGGCAACCGGACCTGAGGATCCGATTCGCCGGCCCTCCTCGCCTCGCCCCGCGCCGCGCCGACCCGACCCGACCCGCCGACCCGACCCGCCGACCCCGCCGACCGCCGCCTGCCGGCCCCCGGGGCCCGGGGGTCGACGCCGGATTGCGTCGGAGGTCGCCGATTCGTAAGCTACCCGGTCTGATTGAGCCGATCCGGCAGACGGCGGGCTCGATCCGCGGACCCCGCCCCGAGCCCGGGCCGGCCCGCCTCAGATCGCGATGGTCACTGCACTGGACGAGACCGAGAGCACGTCAACGACGGCACGGCAACACACGCTGGCCGCGCCGGTGACCATTTCCGGACGCGGGCTTCTCCTCGGCGAGGAGGTCACCATCACGATCGAGCCGGCGCCCGCCGGCCACGGGATCGTCTTCGAACGGATCGACGTCAATCCGCCGGTGCGTATCCCCGCGATCGCGACCCATGTCGCGAAACGGGCCCGCCGGACGACGCTCAAGACCGGCAGCGTCTCCGTCGAGACCGTCGAGCACTGCATGTCCGCGCTGGCCGGACTCAAGGTCGACAACGCGCTGATCCGGATCGACGGTCCGGAGCTTCCGTGCGGGGACGGATCGGCGATCATCTTCGTCGAGCCGATGCTGGCGGCGGGGCTCATCGAGCAGCAGGCGCCGCGGCGGATCTTCCGCATCACCGAGCCGCTTCTCGTCGAGGACGGCAACGCGATGCTCGCCGGGTTTCCCAGCCACGCCGACGAGTTCCAGCTCATCTTCGATCTCGACTACGGCGCCAAGAGTCATCGCATCCGGCGTCAGACGCAGGCGTTCACGAGCGCGAACGGCGACTACCTGAGCGAGGTCGCCAGGGCGCGGACGTACAGCCTCAAGGAAGAGGCGCAGGCGCTCTGGGATCGCGGCATGTGCCGGCACCTCACGCCGAAGGACGTGCTCGTCATAGGCGACAACGGTCCGATCGACAACGAGTACCGCTTCGACAACGAGCCGGTGCGGCACAAGGTCCTCGACCTGCTCGGCGATCTGTATCTCGTCGGCTGCGAGGTCCACGGTCGGTTCGTGGCGTGCCGATCGGGGCACGATCTCAACCGTTGCATGGCCCTCAAGATCCTGCGGCAGATGGACGCCGAGCGTCGCAAGGATGTCGTTGCGCACGGCAACAGCATCGACGTGCGCGCCGTCCAGCGAATCATGCCGCACCGGTATCCGATGCTGCTCGTCGATCGGGTGGTCGAGATCGACGGCGACCGGCGGGCCATCGGCATCAAGAACGTGACGATCAACGAACCGTTCTTTCAGGGTCATTACCCCGGGACGCCGATTATGCCGGGGGTCCTCATCGTCGAGGCGATGGCTCAACTGGGCGGTCTGCTGATGAGCCAGAAGCTCGAGCACACGGGGAAGATCGCCGTGCTCCTGAGTCTGGACAAGGTCAAGCTGAGATGCCCGGTCACGCCGGGCGACCAGCTTGTCCTCGAAGCCGAGGCCGTTCGGGCTCGCGCCCGGACGGGCTCCATGAAGTGCAGGGCGTTCGTCGGTTCGAAGGTCGCCGCCGAGGCGCAGATCAGGTTCATGATGGTGGATGCGGAGCCGGATTGAGGGGGCACTCCGCCGCTCCGAGGTGAGTACTGCTGATGGCACAGATACACGAGACCGCAATCATCGATCCGCGCGCCGAGCTCGCCGAGAGCGCCGTGATCGGCGCGTATTGCGTCGTCGGTCCGGAGGTGGTGATCGGTGCGCGGACGGTGCTCCATCACCATGCCGTCATCGAGTCTCTGACCACGCTCGGAGCGGACAACGAGATCTTTCCCTTCTCAGTGATCGGCGCCGATCCTCAGGATCGCAAGTTCCGGGGCGAGCGCACGACGTGCGAGATCGGAAACGGTAATCGCATCCGCGAGCACGTGACGATTCACCGGGGCACCGCCAACGGGGGCGGCGTCACGCGCATCGGCAGCGACAATCTCATCATGGTCGCCGCCCATGTCGCGCACGACAGCACCATCGGCAGCGAGATCGTCATCGCCAACCAGGTCATGATCGCCGGTCACGTCCTGGTCGAGGATGGCGCGAACATCGGCGGCGGCGTCGGCGTGCACCACTTCACGACGATCGGACGCTGCTCGTTCGTGGGGGGGCTCGCTCGCATCGCGAAGGACGTTCCCCCCTACATGATCGTGGAGGGCAATCCGGCCGAGGTCCGCGCGATCAACTCGCTCGCCATGACGCGACGCGGCTATTCGCAGGCGCACATCGACGCCGTCAAGGACGCCTACAAGCGGCTCTACCGCGACAACGGGGCGCCGATGGCGGAGAAGATCGCGGAGCTTCGTCACGACTACAAGGACGTTCCCGCCATCCAGTTCCTGTGCGATGCGCTCGTCGCGGCCGCCGACGGCGTCCACGGCCGCGCGCTCGAGGTGCGCCGGCACGACGACAAGCGCGCCTGCGAGGCGGTCGCGAGCGCTCAGCGCTGACGCGACACGCCCGG
>CAZXBB010000085.1:0-1699 GCA_964638815.1 uncultured Isosphaeraceae bacterium | reverse complement strand
CTCGTCCAGGCCGGGGAAGTCGACGCTGCCGGGCTTGACGGCCGGACCGTCGAAGCCGCCGCGACCGCCACCTCGAAGGAGGCCACGGCCGGTGCCTGCGGCGACCGCATCCGCGTCGATCGAGCCGTCCGCGCGCTCGCGGCCGGACACGCCGATGGCCATGTCGACCGCGACGTCGCCGAGGTCGGCGTTCTCGACGCCGGCGACCCGGTACGTCGTGTCGCCGTCCACGTGGACCGTGACGGCCGCACCCCGCCGCGTCTGGAGCGTGATCGAGTCGGCGGTCTTCGCCGTGACCCTACCGACCGCCCGGTCCGGCTTGGCGCGAACGGTCAGCGCCGTGAGGGCGTTGTCGCCGGTGCTCGTTCCCAGCACGACGACGGTCGTCCCGTTCGTAACATCGGCCAGCGATCCGGCGCCCGTGCCGAACTGGTATTCGGTCGACGCGTTGACGGCGATCGTCCAGACCGCGCCGCCCCGGCCCGTGACCTTGAAGCCGCTGGCGCTGACGTCGCTCACCTCGCCCCGGACACTCGGCACGACGACCGCGACCGCGTTCACGGTGTAGGTGCCGTCGTCGTTGCGGGTCTGGCGGAAGCGGACCTGGTCGCCGACGGCGAGGTCGGACACCTCGATGTCCTGGCCGCCCTTGGTCAGGTCCACCGCGTCCGTGACCGCGATCGTGCGTGTCCAGCCATCGTCGGTCCCGAGGGTCACGTTCGATCCGCTGATCGCGGTGATCGTGATCTCGCGGAAGCCGTGGCCCCCAAGTCGACCGTGATCGAGATCGAAGGTCTCCCCATCCAGCAAGGGGCCGGCCGCGACGAACGGGGCCGGCACGGTGCCGTTCGTGGCGGGGCTGCGCGAGGGCGCAGGGGAAGCGGCCAACGAGGTCGCCACGGCTCCGACGGCCAGGACGAGTGCCGCGCCGGCGATCAGACCCACGCGGAGCCGATTGGGCCCCGGGGTCCGGGTGGTGAAGGCGACCTCGTCGGTCGCGGCGTCGGGAGGAGTCGATGTCATCGTGGGTCTCCGTTGCGGCAGCCCCTCATCGGAGGCGTGGACTGTGTTGCAGCCTGAAGTCGGTTCCTGAGTCGGTCATGAGAATGGCGGCGGCGGCGGCGATACTTTGCCCGTGCCGACCCCTGACGGACCCATCCTCGCGCTGATCCCGGCGTACGACGAGGGGCCGCGCATCGGCGCGGTCGTGGAGGCCGCCCGCCGGACGCTGCCGGTCGTCGTGATCGACGACGGTTCGCACGACGATACCGCGGAACGGGCGCGGGCCGCCGGCGCGACGGTCCTGGTGCACGTCCCCAACGCGGGCAAGGGCGCGGCGCTGCGAACCGGGTTCCGCCACGCGCTCGATGCGCGGGCGCCAGCCGTGGTGACGCTGGATGCGGACGGGCAGCACGATCCCGCGGAGATCCCGGCGTTCCTCGAGCGGTTCGCGGCCCGTCGCCCGGAGCTGATCATCGGCCAGCGCGACCTGCGCTCGATGCCGCCCGTCCGGCGCCTGTCAAACACGCTCGGAGGCATCGCGCTCGGCGCGGCACTCGGCCGATCGGTGCCGGACAACCAGTCGGGCTACCGGTTGGTCGGACGGACGCTCATGCGGGCGCTGCTCGACAGCGACGAGCAGGGGTTCGAGTTCGAGGTCGAGATGATCGCGCGCTGCATCGCGCTCGGCCTGCCGATC
>CAZXBB010000084.1:0-15513 GCA_964638815.1 uncultured Isosphaeraceae bacterium | reverse complement strand
CCCCGGTCCTGTGCTCTGACAGGGCCGGGTGGTGTACCCATGGAACGACGGTGTCGGAGGTTCGTACGCCACCCGGCCCTTGCCGAGCCAAGGACCGGGGCACACGTTGACGTCCTGTGCTCGACGGGCCGGGCCGGGTGGTGGACCCATGGAACGACGGTGTCGGAGGTTCGTACGCCACCCGGCCCTTGCCGAGCCAAGGACCGGGGCACACGTTGACGTCCTGTGCTCGACGGGCCGCAGGTTCGTACGCCAACCGGCCCTTGCCGAGCCAGGGACCGGGGCACACAGCCCTTCCTACGCTGCGATCCCGCCGAAGCCGTAGCCGAAGTCGTCGAGCTCGTCGTCCGCCTCTGTCTCGCGCGGCCATTCGGGCCCGGAGCGGTGATGGACGCGGACGATGCGGGCGAGCTGCTCGGCGAAGATCGTGCGGAGGATGTCGAGCGTGCCCGCGAGCTCCGGGTCGTACGCGTTCGATCGCGACCGGAACAGGATCACGACCGCGAGGCACTCCTCGGCGTCGTGGCACGAGAACGCCAGGAACTGGGAGTCGACGAGCAACGCGCTGTCCATGCCGATCCACTCGGCGAACTCGCCCCCGTCGTCGAACGCCACGAGCTCGAGCTCGTCCGACATCTGCGGGCAGATCGTCTCGCCGAGGTGATCGAGCAGGCGGTCGATGGACTCGCGGTCGCAGTCGAAGTTGACGTACGCGCCGAGGCTGTAGTGCTGGTCCGCGTCCGGAAGGAACACGGCCGCGTTCGTCGGCCCGGTCTTGGTGAGCAGGTACTCCAGCGTCGTGCGGAGGACCTCCTCCATGTCGAGCTCCTGCCGCAGCAGCGTGCGGAACTCGCTGGCCATTGCCGCGTCGCTGATCTGGTCGGAGAGATCGCGGTACGCGTGCATCAGGTCGTTGCACATCACGTCCACCTGCTGGGAGATCTCGTCGCGCGCCGAGTTGAGCTCGCGGCAGATCCGGTGCACGCGCCGGATGCGGTCCTCGCGCGCCTTCTCGGTGTGGCTCTTCACGAGGGCCACGTCGATGCGTTCCACGATCTCGTCGATGTTGGCGGGCGTGCGCACGAAGTCGATCGCGCCGCTGCGGAGCGCGCGAAGGGCGATGCCGAACGAGTCGGTGTCGGAGAAGACCATGGTCTTCGTCGAGACGGCCATGTCGTGGATCTGCTGAACCAGGTCGAAGCCGTCGCCGTCGGGCAGATCGGGGTTCAGGACCACGAGATCGTGCCGCTGCCCGCCGATCGCGCAGCGCGCCTCGTCGAGCCGGTTGACGTGCGAACAGGCGTGCCGCCGCGTCTGGAGCAGGCCGGTGAGCTCCGCGCGGAACTCGGGGTCGCCGCCCACGATCAGGATCGTGGAGGGGGCGGGGCCGGCAGTGCGGGACGTGCGACGGGCGCTCTCCCCGGCGGGCGGCGTGGTCGTCGGATGGCTCTTTTTCGGGCGGCGGTTCACGGCGCTTCCTGTTCCGGATCAGAGAATGTTGACGGGCGTGGTCATGCGGCTTCGCGTTCCTGCTCTTCCGATCCCTCGATCGGCTCCCCTCGCCAGTTGCTCAACCAGATCGTTGCGACGGCGCCCCCGGTGGGACCGCTGACGAGCGAGACCTTGCCGCGGTGCGCCTCGATGAAGCGCCGTGCCCGGGGCAGGCCGAGGCCGGGCTGACGACCGGCCGGGCGCGAGCTGAAGAACGGGTCGAACGCATGCCGCAACGCGTGTTCGTCCAGCCCCGCTCCGTCGTCACGCACCTCGATCTTCAATCGACCATCCAGGGGGTCGGTTTGAACGCGCAGCTCGATATGGCTCGAACCTTTCGCTTCGACCGCGTTCCGCACGAGTTCCGCCAGCGCGGCTTCGAGCAGGTCGGGATCGACATGCACCGGCGGCAGAGGCGCCGGGAAGATCGTGCTGATCCGCGGCCGGTGAACGTTCTCCGGATCGAGCCTCTGGACCGTCCGGACCACGAGGTCCGTGATGTCCACGGCCCTCACGTTCGGCGTGACCGGCTCCGCGAATGAGCGCAACGCCGTGATCATGTCGCTGATCCGGTGGGACTGCGCAAAGACCTCCTCCGCCATCGCGCGCAGTCCGGGATCGGTGAGACGATGCGCGAGGATCTGCGATCGGCCGGAGATCACCGTGAGCGGGTTGTTCATCTCGTGGGCGGCACCCGCCGCCACCTCGCCCAGGGTGCTCATCGTGCGGCTTCGCGCCAGGGCCTCCTGTGTCTCGATGAGCTCGCGGTTCGCATGGGCGAGCTGCTCCGTGAGAGCGGCCGCGCGGTCGCGCTCCACGCCACGTCCGATAGCCGCGCGCCAGCACTCGATCAGCCCTTCCTGTCCGCGCGGAAGCTCGAGGTGCTCCCCGCCGGTGTCGAGCAGGAAGATGGCCGAGGCCTCGTCGTGACCGGCGAGCGGATACAGGTACAGCCTCGAGACCTCGACGTGGGAGGGCATCGCCCCGGCCAGCCAGGGCATGAAAGGGAGCGCCGGAGCCGTGCCGCGCAGATCACGCACGAGGGCGCGGAGCGCCGTAACGTGCTCGGGGGCGTCGACGTCCGCTCCACCGACCTCGCGTCCGTCGCGGGCGAATCGCACCAGCCGCCAGCGATCCGCGTCCTCCGTCTCGTAGACCGCCGCGATCGCCCGCGCGTCGAGCACCGCGGGGATCGACGCCGCCACGTGGCCGAGGGCATCGACGGCCGACGCCCGGGACGGGACGGCCTCGAGGAACGAGGCCAGCGCGGACAGCGCGGCGGCCTGCCGGCGGGCGACCGCCTCCCGCTGGCGCATGCCGAGGTTCGTGCGGGCGAGAGAGTCGTTCGCCCGGCAGATCGAGCGGAGAAGGATGGCCGGGTCGTGCTCGGACATGAGGCCGAGCGCCGTCGCGCGATCGGTGACCGCGTTGTGCAGGTCAGCCGCCACCTGCTCGGCCTCGTCGCGCGAGATGCCGACCGGTACGCACCGTGCCGCGATGTTCTCGCCGGCGGGCCAGTGCGCCGCCGGGTTGATGTAGCGGGTCCGGACCAGCGCGTCCGCGAGCGTCACGACCGAGATCAGGTCGCGGTGCGGAACCGGCGGCAGCGCCTCGTGCGCCTGCCCGCACAGCCAGATCGCGTCCACGAGCGGCGCCGGCAACTGCCAGTGCTCGGCGAGACGCTTGCCCGCGGTGTGCGTGTCGATCCCGATGATCTGCCGGCACGCGTGATCGAGCGACGCGCTGTGCGTCTCCGCGACGCGGCACACCTGGTCGAAGCTGTCCGGCAGGAGGACGTGCAGCGCGAGCTGGCCCAGGTCGTGAAGCAGGCCCGCCATGAACGCTTCGCCCCTGGAGACCTTCTTCGTGAGCGTGCCGCGTGGGGCGAGCTGCTCGCTGGCCACGGCCACGCCGAGCGAGTGCATCCAGAACGCCTTGCGGTCGAAGACCGGCGGCTCGTTGCGGTCCTCGCCGGCGGCGTTGCCGAGCGCATCGACGACCTCGAAAATGCGCACCGACAGCACGACGCACCGCACCGCCTCGAACCCCAGGAGCAGCACGGCGCGCTCCACGGTCGTGACGTTGCCCGTGCGTCCGCGCGCGTGGCACCGGCACATCGCGAGGACTTTGCTGGCGAGCGCCGGATCCGACGCGACGAGCGTCGTGATCTCGCTCGCGTCGGCCTCTTCATCGGCCGTCAGGTCGAGCAGCCGGACCGCGACGGCCCCCAACGTCGGCAGGGCGTCCAGCCGGCGCAGAATCAGCTCGATGCGATCGCCGCTCAGCGCACTGTGACCGTTCACCCGGCCGTCCATCGTCCCGGGCCCTCCACGCGATGTGCCTGGCCCCGGCCCGCATCCGCGTCATGGCCCGCGTCATGCGCGCCATGCATGAGCCGGTTCGTCCAGCGGGCGATCCGTCGGCGTGGGGAGGTAGTCATTCGCAGTCTCCGATGCCCGGTTGCGACGACCCGGTTGCGACGACCCGGCGCATCATGCATCGTGCGAGCCTAGAGAACCATGAGCTCCTCGATGAGCGACATCAGTTCGCTCACGTCGAAGGGCTTCTTGAGGAATCCGTCGGCGCCGTGATCGGAGAGATCGTCGATCTCGCTCTGGTTGACCACGCCGGAGACGATCAGCACCTTCGTGTTCGCCAGATCGGGATTCGATTTCACGCGTTTGCACACGAGATTGCCGTTGATGTCCGGCAGCATGAAGTCGAGCAGGATCAGGTGGGGCTTGAACTGCTCGGTGAGCAGGCCGGCGTCGTAGCCCGTCGCGGCGGTTCTCACGTCGAAGCGGTCGTCCTGTCCGAGCACGTCGCGCAGCATGTCCACGATCTGGTCGTCGTCATCGACGATGAGGATGCGGCGCGTGCTGCTCTCGAGCGCGTCGGTCGGGATGTCGTTCGTCTTCATGAAGCGGATGAGCTCCGCGCGCGGAATGCGGCGGAAGCGCGAGCCCGGCACGCGGAAGCCCTGGAGACGGCCGCTGTCGAAGCAGCGAATGATCGTCTGCTGCGAGACCTTGCAGACTTCCGCGGCTTCGCCGGTCGTGAAGACCTGCTTCGCAGCCCAACTGGCAGTTCCGTTGTTCTTGGCCATTTCGTTCTTCCCTCCCTGGGCAATACGATCGGAAACCGCCTCCAGCTTCACCTAAGTTCCCCAATACGCTGGACTTGAGAGTCGGCAGAGCGTCTTCGGGTCTTGAGGTGGGCATCCGGCAGCAGGGCAGGAGCGCGCGAGAGAAGTCAGACAGCGAGCGCAACCCACCCTTTCAGCGAGTTATCGGACGCGCAACTCGGGATTCTCGGTCGCCGCGCCCGCGTCGTCAATGGCCGCGTTACGCTCCCGCGTCAATCCGGCGATCAATCCCGCGTCAATCCCGCGTCACGCTCCGTGCCAGAGACGGACCGCCTCCGGCTCGCGTGGATACAAAGGAAGGAGCCTCATCGGGTCGATCGTCTGCCCGGCGGCGAGTCGCCGAAGGCTGACGGCAAGGCAGGCCCGCGCCTCGAAGCGCGGCTCGACGATCGGCACGCCGGCCGCGTCACAGCGGGCCGCGGCCGACGCCGGCAGGTGCCGGTCACCAAGGACGGCGGTCACGCCCTCGATCGGCAATGCGGCCGCGTCCACGAGCCCGGGTGCAGGATCGACGATCCGCCAGGCGTCGTCCGCGCGGGCGAGAGTCGTCGCCCACACGGTCCCGCGTTTCGCGGCGAGCGTCACGAGGATCGGCCCCGCGCCGACCTGCTCCTCCCTGGTCGCGGCGGCCACGACGAGCGCGGTGGGCACGGCGACGACTCGCGCGTCGAGCGCGAGCGCGAGCATCTTGACCGCCGCGACCGCGATGCGCAGCCCGGTGAATCCCCCGGGTCCGATGGAGATGCCGATCGCGTCGAGATCGCGCGGGGCGACGCCGGCGCGTGTCACGATGCGGTCGATGGCGGGCATGAGGTCGTCGTCGTGACGGACGCGCTCGGGCATCCGCTCCTCGAGCACGGCTCCGTCCCCGGCGAGGAGCGCAACTCCCCCGCTGCGCTGCGACGTCTCGATGGCGAGGACGAGCGCGGCCAAGCTACTGGCTGAGCAGGTTGCGTTGCGGGACCCGGCGGCCGCGGGCGATCGCCTCGCTGAGCCGCGTAACGGTCTCCTGCAACTCGGTCATGGCGTTCTCGCGCGCCTCGTGGGCGATCTCGAGCTGCCGGCCGAGCTGCTCGCGCTGCATCACCTGGAAGGAGTCGACCTCGCCCAGCTCCGTCGATTCGTCAACGATCTCGTCCGACTCGAGCCACTGCTCCTCGATGCCGTTCACGCTCTGACGCACGAGCGCGAGGTAATCGGACGCGGCCACCACGGCGCGGGCCGCCACTTCCAGTGCTTCGGCCTTGCCCGCCTGCGCGCCGAGCACCTGCCGCGCGGCCTCGGCCCGCGCGAGCGCCGTCTCGAGCGCGGCGGCGCGGTCGATCGTCTTCGTGAGGTCCTTCGACTTGCGCTCGAGCTGGCGGGAGAGATGCGCGGCCTGCTTGCGGACCGAATCGTTGTCGGCTTCGGCCTCGGAGAGCCGGTCGGAGACGGATCGCGTCTCGCGTTGAGCGGTTTCGAGCGCCGCATGGAGCGACGCGATCTCGTCGGCAAGCCGGCCGGCCCGGGACTTCTCCGCCTCCGCCGCGGCGACGGCGCCCGCGACCTCGGCCGTCATCCGCTCGATCTCGCGCCCGCGCTCCTCGTCGCGCTCGGTGAGGACGCGGTTCCCGGACGCGATGCGCTCGCGCTCCTCGGCCAGCTCGCGCTCCCGACGCTCGAGATCCGCCGCGCGGGCGGTGAGATCCTCGCGGGTGCGATCGAACGCGGCGCGTTCCTCGTCGAGCGCGGCGCGGTCGTCGTCGAGGCTCGCACGATCGTCGTCAAGGCTCGCGCGGTCGTCGTCGATGCTCGCACGATCGCCGGCCAGGGCGGCGCGATCGGCCTCGAGCGCATCGCGTTCCTCGTCGAGCCTCCGCGCCTCGTCCGCGAGCGCCCGCCCGCGCTCGTCCAGACGCTCCTCTTGGGCCGCCCGCTCGAGTGCGTCGTCGTCGCCGGTGTCCGTGGTGTCCGCGGTGTCCGCGGTCCCGGAGACGGGCGTCGCGGGCGTCGCGGATGTCGCGGATGTCGCGATCGACCCGGCGAGCCCGTCGAAGGAGATCTCGTAACCGCCCACGCCGATGCGGTCCCCGGGCCGGATGGGCGTCTCCGTGACCTTCCGGCCGTTGACGCGGGTGCCGTGACGCGACTGGAGGTCGCGCAGTCGCGGCGCGCCGTCGACGAGCTCGATCACGCAGTGCTCGCGGCTGACCCGTTCCGACCGCAGGACGATGTCGTTGGACGAGGAACGCCCCACGCGGATCGGACGCTCGTCGAGCGCGATCTCGTAGACCTTGCCGATCTTCTTGACCTGGAGTTCCGTCAACGGGCGCCTCGGGGGGGTCGGCGACACGCGCAGCGCCGCAACGGGCCATTGCACCGCGGCCCGGGACGAGCGTCAAGCAGATTCTACTTCGAGCGGCTGCCGGGGCGGGCCAAAAGGCACGCGGGTCCGGGCGTCGCGCTCCGGGCGCTTCCGGCCACCCGCCGTATACGCCGGGTGCAGGCGAGGACGCCCGCACCACAAGAAGGCGGCGACCCGGCCTACTCGTGGACACTCCGGGCCCGCCTCTTGGTGCGTGACGAGGACACACCCGTGTTCGCGGGCCATTGTGGTGCAGGCGACCTCGCCTGCACTGGTTCACACAGGAAACGCCGGGTGCAGGCGAAGACGCCCGCACCACAAGAAGGCGGCGCACCGGCCCACTCATGGACAACTCCGGGTCCGCCTCGTGGTGCGTGACACGGACGCGCCCGTGTTCGCGGGCCATTGTGGTGCAGGCGACCTCGCCTGCACTGGTTCACACAGGAAATCTCCGCCGTGAACCCCGACCGGCGGTGTCGGCGTTTCAGCCCGCCGCCGCGTCGGATTCCGGCCGCCGGAGCGAGGCCGATGGAGGGTCGAACCCGCCGGGCCGGAAGCCCGCCTCCGCGAGGAGCGCGCACTGGGCGTAGAGCAACCGGCACGCGCCGCCCGCGGGTCCGCTCTCGCAGGTGATCGCGATCACGCGACGCCCGTCGAGCTGTGCGTCGACGTGCAGCAGCCCGTCGTCGTGCGTCATCGTGCACGTGACCGGACGGCGCATCACGGCGCGCGTGCCGGAGGGCGACTCGACGAAGCACTCGACGATCGCGTGCCGCGCGTCAACGGCCTGCAGCGAAAGAACGAACACGCTCCGCCGGCCGTCGCGCGCGACGCGCGGAAGCCCCGGCTCCGCGCGAAAGGCCGACCATCGCACCTCGATGCCGGCGCGGTCGAGGCCAGTCGCATCTCGTCCCGACAGGATGTGAGGCGAAGAGGTCATGTCGGCTCAGGAGGCGCGGTCCAGCAGCTTGAGCGCGAGCTCGAGACCCTTGCCGCTCGGGCTGTCGAAGCGCTGGCTGATGGAGTCGACTGTGTGCATGAAGCGGATCAGGCGATCGAGCCGCTCGTTGTGCTCGGTGATGACGGCGGCGTCGCGGTCCACCTTGCGCGAGCCGGTCTCCTGCCGGCACGCGGCAAGCTCGTTCAGCAGCGGATCGAGCTCGCGTTTCTTCCGCTGGGCGAGGATCGTTCGGAACATCTTCCAGACGTCCTGCTCAGCCAGGTAGTACTCCTTGCGATCGCCGCGCCGGTGCACGCGGGAGACGATGCCCCACTCGACGAGCGCGCGGAGGGTCATCGACGCGTTGCCGCGGCTGATGCCGAGTCCGGACATGACGTCGTCGGTGTTCAGCGGCTCGCCGGTCACGAAGAGCAGCGCGTGCACCTGCGCCATCGTGCGCGGGATGCCCCAGTTCGATCCCATCTGGCCCCACAGCGCGATGAACCGCTCCCGCGCGGCGGCGAGGTTCGCGGGAGCGTCGCGCCGGTTCGGCGCTGCGGGGGCTGCGGCCGGGTTTTTCTCGCGTCGGCGGGCCATGGGCAGGAGAGAGCCTACGGCATCGCCGGCCGCCGGCCAACCGGATTTTCAGAAGGTTTTGAAAATTCAGGGCGCGGCTCGCCAGGGCGCGGGCGGATGGGCGTGTCGCTATTGCCGGAACAGACCCGAACGAGTAGCGTAAATACCTTTGTTCGATGGTCCCCGGGGCCATCGCCTGTCCGTTTCATCCATCCGGCGGCATGCGGTGCGGAGGTTCGTGGCCATGGCCAAGATGTTCTACACGCTCGATGAGGTGTGCGAGAAGCTCGGCAAGAACGAGGACGAGGTCCGGGAGATGGCCTCGACCGGTCAGATCCAGGAGTTCCGGGATCGCGACAAGCTGATGTTCAAGGTCGAGCAGATCGACCTGCTCGCGGGCGACGAGGACACCGGCGAGGTGCACCTCGACCTCGAGGACACCGCCGGCGGCTCCGCCCTCGGGCTCACGAGCACGGGCACGGGCCCCGGCGCCGACGTCGGCACGAGCACGGGCACGGGCATGCCGCTCACCGACTCCCGCGAAGGCACGGGCATCTCCGTCTTCGACACCGATCACGGCACCGGCAGCGCCATGGACGTCGATGCCGACGCGGAGCAGACGCGTGTCGGTGAGTCCTTCGAGGAGGACCTGAGCCTCGAGGCGGTCGGATCGGGCAGCGGCCTGCTCGACCTCACGCGCGAGTCGGACGACACATCGCTCGGCGCCGAGCTGCTCGAAGAGGTGTACTCCGGCGAGGAGCACATCGAGATCCCGAGCAACGCGTCGGGTCTGTTCGAGGCGGCCGGCGCGGACATGGGTGGCGTTGACGAGGCCGCCGCGACCGCCGGCATCGCCACGATGCCGATGCTGGTCGAGTCGTATGACGGCGCGGGATCCGGCCTCGGCGTGGGGCTGATGGTCGGCGCGCTCGCCGCGCTCGTGTGCGTCGCGATGATCGTGATCGTCGGCATCTTCGGCGCCACCCCGGACCTCGCGATGAAGTTCGCGGGCAACCTCTGGCTCTGGGCGGGCGCGCTGGCGGGCGGCACGCTGGTGTTCGGCCTGATCGGGCTGTTCATCGGAAAGTCGTCCGAGTAGACCGGGCGAGCAGTTGACGGTCCGAGCGCTCCGCGGCGGATTCGATCCGCGTCTGCCCCGGGGACCCGGGTTGCTCTTACCATCTGCGCATGCCCCTCACTCCCTACGGCCTGCGTGAATGGCTCACGATCACGATCGTCGCGGCGGTCGTCGCGGCGGCGATCGGCTTCTTCGCCGGCTGGTGGTGGACGATCCCCGTCGCCGTCGTCTGGGTCGCGCTCGTCTCGTTCTTCCGCGATCCGATACGTCGTGTTCCGCGTGACCTGCCGCCCGGCACGATGCTGAGCCCGGCCGACGGGAAGGTGAGCGCCGTCGAGGAGCTCGTCCACCATGACGCGGTCGGCGGTCCGGCGATGCTCGTGCGGATCTTCCTCAGCGTGCTGGACGTGCACGTCAACCGCGCGCCGTACGACGGCGTCGTCGAGAAGATCACCTACACGCCCGGCAAGTTCCTGAACGCGCAGACGGAGGAGTCCGCCAGGGTCAACGAGTCGAACCTCCTCGCCATCCGCATCGAGGGAGACGAGACGATCGGTCTGCGTCAGGTCTCCGGCCTGATCGCCCGCCGCATCGTGTGCCCCCTGAAGGAAGGCGACCACGTCGTGCGCGGCGCCAAGTTCGGGATGATCAAGTTCGGCTCGACGGCGGAGCTGATCCTGCCGCGCCCCGGATCGGTACGCATCAACGTGAAGAAGGGCGACCGCGTGAAGGGCGGCATCACGCGGCTGGCCACGCTGGCGCCGAAGGGGTGACGCGGTGGTGTCGGGTCGGCCTGTGCGCTCGGTCTTGTCGCTCGGTCTTGTGCGCTCGGTCTTGTGCGCCCGGTCTTGTAGGCCCGGTCCGCTGGTCTGAGTCCGGGGCGCGCGTCGGCGATCGGCAATCAGCCATCAGCGACGCCCGTCACCCGCAGGTCACCCGTCACCGCGTCGCGATCGCCCCGTCGAGAGGCTCGAACGTCACCTCACCCTCCGCGAAACGCGCGATCTCCCGGTAGCCCGCTTCGCGCAGGCGGTCCCGCCCGCGGGTGAAGTCGCGCAGCAGGTGATCGGGATCGTGCGCGTCCGACGACAGCGTCACGGGGATCTCGCGTTGCCGGCACTGCCTGAGGATGTCGAGCGCCGGGTAGCCGTCGCGGCACGGCTTGTGCCAGCCGGCCGTGTTGAGCTCGACGACGAGCCCCGCCGCGGCGATCGCGTCGAGGGTCTCGGCGATCTCCCTGCCGAGGTCGATCGTCGGCCGGTGCCCGAACTTCTTCGAGAGATCGAGATGCGCGACGATCGTGAAGAGACCGCTCTCCGCGAGCATGCGCTTCGCGTGCCAGTACGCGCGGTGCTTCTCGTTCTGCTCGTCCTCGTCGAGCGCCGCCCATGTCTCGGCGCGCGAGTCGATTCGAAACCCGTCCACCTGGTGCACGGAGCCGATGAGGTAGTCGAACGGGATGCCGTCCAGCGCCGCGCGGATCGCCTGCTCCTGGCCGGGGAAGTAATCGACCTCGAGGCCGAGACGGATCGTCGGCCCGTCCGCGTCGCGACGGGAGAGCACGTGCTCGGCGTACTCGCCGACCTTCTCCGGCTTCATCGACCAGCCCGGCACGCGGCCCGACGGGTGCAGCACGTAGTGGTCGGAGATGCCGAGTTCATCGACGCCGAGCGTCCGCGCGCGATCGACGACTTCGTCCAGCGACGCGATGCCGTCGCTCCAGTTGGTGTGGTTGTGGTAGGTGGCGAGCATGGCGGGCGCCCTACGGGGCCTCCCGGCGAAGCGAGGCGCCGCATTCCGGGCACCGGTCGGACGTCAGCCGGTAGAGCAGGTAGTCGCACGACGGGCACCGCGGCTCCTCGATGTTGATCTCCATCCGCAGGCCGCAGTCCCGGCACGCCGAGACGCCGACCGGCACCGACTGCTTCGTGCGGCACACGGGGCAGATGACGACGAGCTCCGACGGCGCGCCCGCCGACGGCTCGATCGCGCCGCGCCGGTTGAGCGTCGCGAGCACGACGAGCGCGAGGCTGCCGCAGCCCGTGACGATGCCGGATGCCGTGACGAGTCGCTCGAACAGCTCGCGAGGGATCGCGTCGCCGCCGACGACGAGGATGTCCACGAAGAGCGCGGTCATCCCGGCCGCCGCGATCGTGCCGGCGCGCACCCATCGCTGCCCCGGCCGCAGATCCGCCAGCAGCGTGAGCGCGGCGAGCGCGGTGAGCGCGCCGAGGCTCGTGAAGACGGCGACGCAGTTCTTGATCGCCTGGCTGTCCGGCATCCGGCCGGCGTCGCGCCACACGAGCGTCACGAGCGCCGCCGCGCCGATGACCGTCGCGACGATGCCCGCCCAGCGCCAGACGTCTCGTACGCCGTGGCGGATGCCCGCGAGAGACGCGAACACGAGGATGCCGTAGCCGAGCGTGATCCACGCCGTGCCCCACCACTCCGGATGCGACCACGGGGCGCCGGGCAGCCACGCCGCGAGGAGAAAGAGCACGAGCGCCGCCGCCGCCGACGCCGCGCCTGCCGTGCACGCGAGACGCATCCGGGGGCGTCCGAGGAGCGCAAGGTACGCGACCGCCAGGAGCGACGTCGGCGCGATGACGCCGATCGTTGCCGCGACCTTCTCCTCGACGCGACCGCTCAGCACCGGAGCGAGCCAGATCAACGCCAGGCACAGCACGAACTCCACGAGCACGGCCGCCATGCCGAGCAGCCCGCCGGGGCGGGCGACCGGGCGCGTGATCATGAACGAGAAGACGACGAGCAGGCCGGCCGCCACCGCGCTGACGAGGCCGGTGAACATCACCTTCAGCATCACGTCGCGACCGGGCAGCAGCACGGCGGCGACGCCGGCAACCGCCGCCAGGGCCAGCGACACGAGCAGCGCCTTCAGGATGCGTCGCCGAAGCTCCACGCTGCGCGGATGGTACCCGCGGGTCCGCGGTCGTGCGTGCAGGGTCAAACGCCCGTTCCTCGCCACAGTCGTTTCCCGGTTCCGGCTCGTGGCGGTGGTGGGTATGCTCTTGTCGACGACGAGCCGCGGCGAGGAGCCGCGGCGACCAACCGCGACGACCAACCGCGGCGACCAACCGCGACGACGACCCGTGACGACGACCCGTGACGAGCAGCGGTGAGGACGAGGCACGACGAGGTGCCGCGCGAGTACGAGCCACAACCATGTCCAGATTCGACCAGTCAGAATCCGGGAGTTCCGCCGGCCGCGCTGCCGGGCGCCTCGCGGGCTGGCAGAAGGTGATGGCGATCCTCTCGCTCGTGGTCACTGTCGGCGGCGGCGGCCTGATGGCGGTCAGCGCGTTCACGGGTGACGCGGGTGACACGGGTCACACGCCGGAGCCGACGGCGACCTCCGCGCTGCGTCAGGGTTTCGCGGCCGGCGACACGCCGGCCGGCGCCGACGCCCCAGACCGCACGTTCCTCGGCGAGTGGTCGCCGACGATCTTCAGGCTCGGCTTCAGCTTCTTCGCCGCGTTCTGCGTGGCCTACGCGTTGCGATCGTTCCTGAAGCTCGCGATCATCGGGATCGGCCTGCTGCTGATCGGGCTCTTCGCGCTCCAGTACTTCGACCTGATCCAGGTGGACTGGACGGAGATCGGCAGCCGCTACGACTCGGTGTCCGCATGGATCCGCGCGCAGACGGCGACTTTCCGCACGTTCATCCAGGGCGCGCTCCCGTCGTCCGCATCCGCCGCGGTCGGCCTCATCGCGGGTTTCCGGCGACGCGGCTGAGACTCTCGCGGGGCACACAGTCTTGCGGCGCGTTGCAGTTCCTCAACGGTTGGCCAAGCCGCCATCGCGGTTCCGGTGTGCCCCGGTCCTGTGCTCTGACAGGGCCGGGTGGCGCCGGACGACTCGACGGTGGTGGAGACTGAGCCAAGGACCGGGGAACACAGTCTTGTTTCAGCAACGGGCGGCCAGATCCGGCGTCGCGGTTCCGGTGTGCCCCGGTCCTGTGCTCTGACAGGACCGGGCGGGGTCGGACACTCGACGGTAGTGGAGACTTTCGACGCCACCCGGCCCTTGCCGAGCCAAGGACCGGGGCACACAGCCGCTTCTTCAACGGTCGGCCAAGCCGCCATCGCGGTTCCGGTGTGCCCCCGGTCCTGTGCTCTGACAGGGCCGGGTGGGGTTGGACACTCGGGCGGCGGTCGAGACTGTCGACACGACCCGGCCCTTGCCGAGCCAAGGACCGGGGCACACAGCCTTGCTCAGGCTCGGGTTATTGGACCGAAGCCTTAAGAAGGAAGGCCGTTGAGTGAGCGCAACCGCTTTCGCGAGATGCAGCGGCGAGGCGGCACTCCGAAATTCCCGACTTCCCGTGTCCCGTTGTTCAATTGACCATTTTGAGGTTCCCGATTCCCCGTTCCCCGTTCCCCGTTTCCGGAGGTTGCGTCCATTCGGCCCGGGCTCCGTCTCTATAGATGAGACCCGTGGCATCGGGTCAGAAAGGAGACCGCTTTGAGGACCCGCGCACTGCGACTCTTGATGCTGGGGCTTGTGCCGCTAGCCACTGGATGTGCCTCGACGAACCAAAGGAATGCCGCCATGGAAGCATCACGACGGACAATTGAGATTGAGCTCTTGGCGTTGGACCTCGAGACCTGCGGCCGATGCACCGGCACCGACCGCAACCTGGAGGAAGCGATCACGTCCGTCGCCAGCGTGCTTCGGGAGACCGGGGCCGCCGTCAAGGTCAGCAAGCGGGTGATCGCAACAGCCCCTGAGGCCGAGCGATTCCGATTCGTCTCCTCGCCGACCATCCGGGTGGACGGCCGCGACATCGCGTTCGAGCTGCGCGAAAGCAACTGCCAGGACTGCGGCGATCTCTGCGGGTGTGCAGGAGGCGTTGATTGCCGCGTCTGGGTCTGGCAGGGTAAGGAGTACCTGGAAGCTCCAAAGCCGATGATCGTCGATGCGGTCCTCCAGGCGTACGCCGCGCCTCCCACCGGCCGTCCTGCAGGGCCGTACACAATGCCGGAGAACCTGCGGAACTACTTCGCGGCCACCGCCGCCAAACACTCGGGCAGCGCTGCCGAGAGTGAATGCTGCGACCGATCGGCGTGCTGTGAACCCGTGGCGAAGGAAGCGTGTTGCGGCAGCGCTGAGGCTTCCGGGGCGTGTGGTTGCCGGTGAGGGTTGGGACGCAGTGTGCACTCACCCTTGCACATGCCCTAAAATCGCCCGTAGCCCTGACATCCTGTTGGCGCATGCATGATTGACACCATCCTCTCAAACGAGTTCCTTTCCAGGCTTCGAGCGTTCATCCGGCGCCGGGTCGAGTCCGAAGCCGATGCGGACGATCTGCTTCAGGATGTACTTGCGAAGCTCGTCGAGCGGGCTGGCAGCGTAAGCGAAGGCAGCGTCCCGGCGTGGCTCTTCACCGTTGCCCGCCGCGCGATCAGCGATCGGTATCGCTCGCGTTCGGTCACGGTCAGTAGCGACGCAGATTTGCTTCACAGCGAAGACGCAGACGGGGATGCGTCTGGCGAGCTGGCGCGATGCCTCGAGCCCATGCTGACACTCCTCGACAAAGAGGATCAGGAACTGCTCCGTCGCGTGGATATGAATGGGCAGAGCCAAGCCGATATTGCTCGCGAGCTCGGCGTCGCCGTCTCCACGGTGAAATCCAGGACACAGCGCGCCAGGGCCAGGCTTCATGCAGCACTCACCGACTGTTGCAGCGTCGCCATCGATTCGAGGGGCAAGCCTTACGACTTCGAGCTCCGCAAGGGCAAGTCCTGTTCGCGCTGCAAACCAGAGGATGGCGGCTGCGCCTAGCAGCCTGTTGAAAAACTGGGGCGTTGCCTGAGTGCGATGCTTTTCGTCGTGGCAAGGAGCCGAACCGACGCCGTATTTGACGATACAGCGAGGTTTGGCGACGCCGTCCACGGCGGAAATGATCGTGCTCCGGCGGC
>CAZXBB010000083.1:0-1756 GCA_964638815.1 uncultured Isosphaeraceae bacterium | reverse complement strand
GCGTGGAGATCCGGCGCCACGAGTACATCCGTCGCCTGACCGCCGCCATCGCCCTCCCCGTCACGTGGGGTACGTTCCCCGCGATCCGCGCCGCGTGTGCACGGGCACACGACGACTGATCCTCCCGCCCCCGTCGCGACCCCCGGTGTACCATCTGGGCCGCTCAAGCCGGGCCGCTCAGGACCCGCGACCCGATTCACCCCAGACCCAAGACTCCCCCGCCATGGACGTCGGCATCATCGGCCTTCCCGCCTCCGGCAAGACCACGCTCTTCAGCGCCCTCACCGGCGCGCATCCCGCCGGGCACGGCGACAAGACGCACGTCGGCGTCGCCCAGGTGCCCGACCCGCGTCTGGGCGCGATCGCCGGGCACATCACGACGCGCAAGATCGTGCCGGCAACCGTGCGTCTCGTGGACATCCCGGGCGTGCCCGGCGGCAGCGACGCCCGGAAGCTGAACGCGGTGCTCGAGCAGATCCGGCAGGTGGACGCCATCTGTCTCGTCGTCCGCTGCTTCGACGACGGCACCGGCGCCGTCAAACCCGCCGGCGACATCGCGACGATGGAGACGGAGCTGATCCTCGCGGACCTCGCGGTGGCCGAGAGCGCGTACGACAAGGCCGTGCGCTCCTCGCGATCGGGGGACAAGGACGCGATCGACCGGCGCGACCTGCTCGAGAAGGTCGTCGCCGAGCTGGAGGCAGAGACGCCGATCCGCGCGAGGACCGACCGCGCCGAGGGCGACGTCGAGCGGCTCCGCAGCTACGGCTTCGTGACCGCCAAACCGGTGCTCTATGTCGCCAACATCGCAGAGGACGCCATCGGCGCCGACTCGCCCTACGTCGCGTCGGTGCGGGCGCACGCGGAGTCCCACGGCGGTGAGGCCGTCGCCCTGTGCGCGAAGCTCGAGGCGGAGCTGGCCGAGCTCGACGACGCGGACCGGCAGGAGATGCTCGGGTCGCTGGGCCTGGCCGAGCCGGCGATCGGTCCGCTCGCCCGGGCCGCGCACCGCCTGCTCGGGCTGACCACCTTTTACACGGCGGGGGACCAGGAGGTCCGGGCGTGGACCATCCGCTTCGGCTCGCCCGCGCCCATCGCGGCCGGCGCGATCCACTCCGACATCCAGCGCGGCTTCATCCGCGCCGAGTGCTACCACGTCGATGATCTTCTCGCGCTCAAGAGCGAGAAGGCGATCCGCGAGGCGGGCAAGCTCCGCAGCGAGGGCAAGAACTACGAGATGCGCGACGGGGACGTCGTGCACTTTCTCTTCAATGTGTAGGACGGGCACGAAGGACGGAGGCGCGGAGCAACGCAGGCACGGAAGACGAGGCGCGCCGCGGTTCAGCGGCCCCCACGCCGGTCGGGAGTGGGACGACGTCGTGGCAACGGTCGATGGGAGGATCAGACGTGAGGATCAGACGCGGAGGACCAGACGCGTAGGACCAGACGTGAGTATCAGACGCGGAGTATCAGACGCGGAGTATCAGACGCGGAGGCTCAGACGCTGAGGGTCAGACGTGAGGACCAGACGCTGAGTACCAGACGCTGAGTACCAGACGCTGAGTACCAGACGCTGAGTATCAGACGCTCCCGACACCCTTCGTGCCCTCGCGTCTCGTGCCCTGATCGATGAGCAAGCACCCGACCATCCCCATGTTCCACCGCCGCCTGCTTCTGCTCACGGGCGTCATGGCGATCGTCGTGCTCGTGCTGGGCACGCAGCTCGCGCGGTTGTCCCTGGTGCAGGGAGCCGAGC
>CAZXBB010000082.1:0-33007 GCA_964638815.1 uncultured Isosphaeraceae bacterium | reverse complement strand
CGCCGCGCCCTCGGTGCGGACGAGGACCTCGCCGGGGCCTGGCACGGGATCGGGGTGATCCTCGACCAGCGTCACGTTCTCGGCCACGGGCTCTCCGCCCCGGGTGATGAGGGCGGCTCGCATGGGGGGGCTCGCATGGGGGGGCTCGCAGGGGGGGGCTCGCAGGGAGGGGGCGAGGGTAGAGTGCTCGCAGGGTCGTCGGGCTGGTCCTCCGCAGGGCGGAATGTACGCCGGCCCGCATGTGTCGGCCGTCGCGGAGGTGCCCCGCATGCCCGGACGATTGACGATCGCGATGCTGTTCGGCGCAGCGGTGATCGCGGGCCTTCCCGTCACACCGGTCCGCGCGGAAGCGACGAGCGGGCGTGTCACCCGTGACGACGACAGGGACCGAACCGGCGCCGAACGGCACCGACGCGAGAACGAGCGTCGCCGCACGGAGGAGACGCGACGCCGCGCGGATGAGCGGGAACGTGCCCAGACGCGCCGGCGCGCCGAAGAACGGGCTCGCGACAAGGCCCGTCTGGGCGCCGAGGACGGACGCCGCCACGCGGCCGTCCGCGCGCGAATCGATCAGATGCAGCGCGAGGCCGCGCGGAAGAGCGGGCAGCCCGACAGGGACCGTGCCACGCGCGACGCGCTCCGGCCTTCGCACACAGAAAGCCCGGCCAACTCCTCTCACCGCGCCCCCGGCCCCGGCCCCGGCGCAGGCACCGGCACCGGCCCCGGCCCCGGCCCCGCCCTTCACACGCTCCGCCGAAACACACGTGCAGAGCTGGGCATCGATCGTGTGCCGTCCGCACGCTACTTCCGCGTCCACTTCGACGCGGGGGGCACGACCGTGCACTACGTCACGACGATCGACCACGTACGCTACCGCCTCGCGCCGCGTGACGAAGGACCCGTGTTCGATCCCCTCGATCCCTACAGCGGCGTGGTGGATGTCCCCTCGGGCCTGTGGACCACCCGGATCGGGCCGGGCGACTGACCGGGTCAGACCGCCCAGATCACCAGCCGCGCGCCCACCACCACGACGATGAACGCGACCAGGGCGAAGAGCGCGGTCTTGCCCGCGTCGCGGGGCGTCAGCCGGAACACGAGGAACGTCAGCGCGAGGATCGCGATCGTCGCGGCGACGCACTCCGCCGCCACTTCCCCGAATCGCCACGGCAGACGCAGGAGCATGACCGTCATCGCCACCGCCGAAATACCCGCGGCGCGGCCGAGCGCCAGCGGCAGGTCTCCGAGCGCACGCTGGTTCAGCCACGCGACGACGGTCAGGCCCGTCATCACGCACGTGGTCCAGACGGCAAGCACGACCGGGAGCCGCACGAGACCCTGCAGACGCTCCCCGAACGGGATCGCCTCCTCCGCAGCGGGGAACAGGCCGCGCCAGCCCGCGAGCGTCGCGACGGCCATGACGAAGAGACCCGCCGCGAGAAGGGCCGTCGGCAGCCAGCCCGGGCCGCCCGGCTGCGCCAGCGGGGGCGCCGGCTCGTCCGGCTCGTCCGGCTCGTCGGCGACCGTGGTCTCGCCGGTCTTCGTCTTGACGACGCGCATCGTCTTCAGGTCGTAGCCGCAGCGCAGGCAGACCAGCGAGTCGCGGCCCCGCATCGGCGCGCCGCAGTTCGGGCATATGTCGAGCGCGTGCACCGACTTCTCGCGCGGCGTTGCGGATGATGGCGACGCGGGCGGCGGCGATTCCGGCCCCTCGTCCTCCGGCTCGATCCCGTAAGTATCATCCTTGGCGGACACGATGCATGCCTCCGCGTCTCACGACACGTGTCGCATCGCCCCGTACACGGCGCCCGACCCGAGGTCCTCGGCGATGCGGATGAGCTGGTTGTACTTCGCGTTGCGATCGCTCCGGCACGGAGCGCCTGTCTTGATCTGCCCGCAGTTGGTCGCAACCGCGATGTCCGCGATCGTCGCGTCTTCCGTCTCGCCCGAGCGGTGGCTGATGACGGCCGCGTACCCGCTGCGGTGGGCGAGTCTCACGGCATCGAACGTCTCGCTGAGCGTCCCGATCTGGTTGACCTTCACCAGGATCGCGTTTGCGCACCCTTCGTCGATACCGCGCTGGAGGAACCTGACGTTCGTGACGAATAAATCGTCGCCGACGAGCTGCACCTTGTCGCCGAGACGCTCGGTCAGCTTCGCCCAGCCGGTCCAGTCGTCCTCGCCCAGGCCGTCCTCGATGGAGGCGATCGGATACCTGGCACACCAGGACGCCCAGAGGTCGATGATCTCGTCGCTGCCGACCACGCGATCCGGATCGCTCGAGAAGAAACAGTAGCCCTCGACCCCCTTCTTCCTCGCCTCGTTGGCGAGCTCGCTCGCGGCGGGATCGAGCGCGACGAAGATCTGCTCGCCGAATGCGTAGCCGGCCTTCCCGACCGCGGCCTCGATGACGCGCAGGGCGTCCTCGTTGTCGGCGAGGTTCGGAGCGAAGCCGCCCTCGTCACCGACCGCCGTCGACATTCCCCTGTCGTGCAGCACGCCGCGCAACGCGTGGTAGATCTCCACCCCGGCGCGGAGCGCCTCGCCGAAGTCGTCGAAGCCGCTCGGCAGGATCATGAACTCCTGGAAGTCAACGGTGTTGTCGGCGTGTTTGCCGCCGTTGAGGATGTTGAGCATCGGGATGGGCATCGTCTTCGCGGCCGTACCCCCGAGGTAGCGGTACAGGGGCTGGTCCGTCGCCGCGGCCGCGGCGTGCGCGACGGCCATCGACACCCCGAGGATCGCGTTCGCGCCGAAGCCGGACTTGTTCGGCGTTCCGTCGAGCTGGCACATGAGGCCGTCGATCATCTCCTGGTCGCGCGCGTCGAGGCCCTCGAGGTTCGGGCCGATCGAGTCGTTGACGCAGGCCACCGCCTCGAGCACGCCCTTGCCTCCGTAGCGGGAGCGGTCGCCGTCGCGACGCTCGACGGCCTCGTTCTCGCCGGTGCTCGCCCCCGACGGAACAGCCGCGCGACCCGTCGCCCCGCCCTCGAGCGCGATCTCGCATTCGAGCGTCGGGTTGCCGCGCGAGTCGAGGATCTGCCGGGCGTGGACCTGCTGAATATCGAATTGCATTCGGGAGTCTCGGTGGTCGAGCCGCGGATGATAACCGATGTATGGCGGACCGCAGGCACGAGCTATCATCCGATGCACATGTCCGGCACCCATGGCACGACGGCGCAGGCCCGCGGATCGGGCACGCCGGAGGCGAGCACGTTCGCCAGGTTGACCGGGGAAGCAATGCAGCTTCCGCTGGCGGTCGCGGCGGGGCTCGCGCTCCTCGTGGGCTTCGTCCTCGCGTTCAACTGGCCCGAGTCCGGCGCCGGCACCGTCGGAAGCACGCTCATCTGGATCAGCCTCGGCCTGGGCGCGATTCACGGCGTGCACGCCGCATGGGACGCCGTGCGCGAGCTGCGGCCTGACATCGACGTCCTGATGGTGGTCGGGGCGGCGCTGGCCGCGGCGATCGGTCATCCCGAGGAGGGCGCGCTGCTCCTGTTCCTCTTCACGCTCGCCGGCGCGCTCGAGCACCGGGCGATGGAGAAGACGCGCGACGCCGTGAGCCGGCTCAACCGGCTCATGCCGAAGGCCGCCCTTCGCCGGACGAACGGCGAGTGGACGGCGGTCGAGCCCGAAGCGCTGACCGCCGGCGACCTGGTGCTCGTGCGTCCCGGCGAGACGGTCCCGGCCGACGGAGAGGTCGTCGGCGGCTCGAGCACGATCGACCAGTCGACGCTCACCGGCGAGTCGATGCCGCGCTCGGTCGGCCCCGGGGACGAGGTCTTTGCGGGCACGCTCAACCAGCCGGCGGCGCTCGAGGTGCGCGTAGTCCGCCCCGTGCACGAGTCGAGCCTTCAGCGGATCCTCGAGCTCGTCCTCGAGGCGCAGGAGAACCGGCAGCCTGTCCAGCGCGCGATCGATCGCTTCTCGACGCCGTACACGCTCACCGTGTTCGCGATCGCGATCCTCGCGCTCGTCGGGTTCACCTGGTTCGGCGGCCTCTCGTTCACGGAGGCCGCCTACCGCGCCATCACGCTGCTGGTCGTCGCCAGCCCGTGCGCGCTGGTCATCGCGACGCCCACCGCCACCCTGTGCGGGCTGAGCCGCGCCGCCCGCGCCGGCGTGCTCATCAAGGGCGGCGACGCCCTCGAGCGGCTCGCGGGCGTGAGCCGCATCGTCATGGACAAGACCGGCACGCTGACCCGCGGCCAGATCGAGGTGATGCACGTCTACCCGATCGCGGCCAGCGATCCCGACGCGCTCCTGAGCATCGCGTTCGGCGCCGAAGAGCAGTCCACCCACCCGATCGCGGCGGCCATCGTGCGACTCGCGCGGGAGCGCGAGATCACGCCAGCCGACGTCGTGTCGATCACGAACATCCCCGGCGGCGGCATCTCGGGCGAGTACGACGGCCGGCCGATCCGCATCGGGTCGTACGCCTTCTGCGAATCGACCATCCCGATGTGCTTCCGCCGGCACACGGAAGAGGTTGTCGAGCGGATCCGCAGCGAGGGCGGCCTGCCGACCGTCGTGGCCTTCGACGGCGCCGCGCTCGTGCTCGCGATGGCCGATGAGCCGCGCAGCGGGGCGAAGGACCTCAAGCGGCAGCTCGCGGCGGTCGGCATCGACCGCGTCGCGATGCTCACGGGCGATCACCGCGCGATCGCCCAGCGGCTCGCGACCGAGCTGGGGCTGGACCGCTTCGAGGCCGAGCTTCTGCCGGAGGAGAAGGTCGCGCACATCGAGCGTCTGCGGGCCGAGGCCGGCGCGGAGGGCGGCCTCGCCGTCGTGGGTGACGGCGTCAACGACGCCCCCGCGCTCGCCGTCGCCGATGTCGGTCTTGCGATGGGTCGCATCGGGGCCGACGCGGCGCTTGAGACTGCCGACGTCATCCTCCTTCACGACGATCTCGACCGGATCCCCTGGTCCTTCGGCCTCGCCCGGCGGGTGAAGCGCATCATGGTCGGGAACCTCGCGTTCGCGACCGGCGTCATCGCACTGCTCGCGTTCTTCACGCTGCTCGGCGAGGTGCCGCTGTACGTCGGTGTGATCGGACACGAGGGGTCCACGCTGCTCGTGGTGCTCAACAGCCTCCGGCTGCTGGCGCACCCGGCGCCCTGAACGTTCACGATCAGCCCGGGGCGGCAACGTCGAAGACGTGCGTCACGAAACGCTCGAGGATGCCGGCGGTGTCGGCGTCGTGCACGTGCCGCTCCGTGAACTCCGCGAGCGGCATCCGGGCGATGCGCTCGAGGTACGCGGGATAGCGCCGGAGGCGATCGAGGAGTCCGTGGCGATCGAGCTCCGGATGGAACTGCGTGCAGTAGATGGGACGCCCCTCGAATCGAAACGCCTGGTTCGCGACGAGCTTCGTCGACGCGAGCCGCACGGCGTCCGGCGGCAGCTCGTCCACGATGTCCTGGTGACCCATCTGCGCCCGGAAGCACGCCGGCAGCGTCCCGAGCACCGGGTCGTCCCGGCCCGCGTCCGTCAGCTCGACGTGATGCGTGCCGAGCTCCGCGCGCGACTCGTCCGTCACCACGGTTCCGCCCATCGCCCTCGCCATCGCCTGGAAGCCCCAGCACGACGCGAAGGTGGGCTTCGACGCGTCGTGCAGCCCGCGCATCGCGTCGAGCGCACCCTCGAGCCACGGACCTCCCTCGGCCACCGAGTAGTCGCCGCTGCCTCCCAGGAGCACGACGTCCGCGCGGGCGAGTGCGGCCGGCGACGGTGGGCCGTCCAGGAGATCCGCGACTTCGATGTGCGCCGGCTCGCAGCGAAGAGCCCGGGCGAAGCACATGAGCTCATGCCCGCGCATGGGGTCGCCCGCGTCACGCACCTGGAGCAGGAGGAACCGCAGCTCGTCCACCATGGTCAGCGTCGCCGGCGCCCGTACGCGGCCGCCGTGATGTCCGCTTGCATCTGCTTGCGCTGGGCGTCGGTCAGGAGCGCTTCGAGCGCGCCGGTCGCGTCGGATGCGAGCGCGGCGCGCTGCCCGGAATTCCTCAGGAGCAACTGGTACAGCTCTCGCACCACCGGGTCGTCGATCGCCGCGGGATCCATCCGGGGGTGGAGGGCCACGCCTCGCTCGAGCCGGCCGCGATTCATGATCGCGATGGAAAGGTGCCGCAGCGTGCGATCGCGCGCCGCGAACTCCCGGAAGATCCTGCCGGCCTCCGCCCGCACGGTCGCATCGTCGATGCGGGAGTCGATCCAGTCGTACGCCCGGTCGCTGGACGTGGGCCGGCACAGACGCGGGAACGTCTCCGCCTCGACCAGATCGCGCCACTGCGCCTCGTGCGCCCCGCCGAGCGTGTCGCGTACGAACGCCGCAACGGCTTCGACGGCGGAGGTCGTGATCGCGTGCTGCACGCGCCACCGCCCGACGGCCGCCTGCTCCTCGGCGCGGTGCGCCGCCTCGTTGCGCTCGATCCGCGCGATGGCCAGCGCGGTCTGACCCTGCCGCTCCGCGGCGGCGGTTGCGCCCAGGTGCCGATCGATCGCGGCCGCGTAGTGCTCGAGCTTCTCCGCGAGCCGATCGACCGGCGCGCCTTCGATCGCCCCCCCGTCCGCCGCCGCCTCCGCGACGAGCGCGATCACGTCGATGCCGTCGCCCGCGTACGCGTCGTCCTGGTGACGCTCCCGGCGCGGCGCCAGGTACATCGCCCTGCGAACGTCCCGCACCGCGAGATCGAAGAGGCGCGCCGCCTCCGCGTCGAGCGCCAGACGCGTATCCGCGAGCAGGGCGAGGGCGAGCCCGTCGGCCTCTTCCCAGGATTCGAGATCCGCGCGCGCCACGGCGACCCGCATGCGTCGCAGCTCGTCCGGATCGAGGAACACCCGGCCGGACAGCGCATCCTCGACCCGCCGGCGGCCGGCGTCGTCGGCGCGCTCGCTCGCCTTCTCGGCGACACGCTGAAGCGCGGCCGCGTAGTCGGCGTACAGCATGTCGCTGATCAGCCGCTGGTCGTCGTCCATGGGAACGTGTGCCAGCGCCCGCGCGAGAACCGTCCGCTCCACCCGCGGCTCGACGTTCTCGACACCCACCTGCGCGGCGGCGGCGGCGGCGACGACGATGAGCAGGATCGGGATGAAGAGGTGAAGCCTCGTCGGCACGGCGTCGCATGGTAGGCGCGCGGACCCGGAGGCTCCGGGCCGCGGCCGCGGCGGGAGGCTCACCCTCGCGGGTGATGCATCCTGATGACCTCGCGCAGACGCGTGCGGTCCACGTGCGTGTAGAGCTGGGTCGTCCCGATGTCGCCGTGACCGAGCAGCTCCTGCACGACGCGGAGGTCGGCCCCGCCCATGAGCAGGTGGGTGGCGAAGCTGTGGCGGAGCATGTGCGGGTGGACATCGCCGAGCCCCGCGCGGGCCGCGACGCGCCTGACGATCTGCCAGACCGCGACGCGCTCGAGCGGACGACCCGTGTTCGACAGCAGCAGACGCCCCGCGTCGCGGCCGTCGTCGCGTGCGAGCGCGGAACGGAGTTCCTGGCGATAACGAACCGTCGCGTCGCGCGCCGGCGTGCCGATCGGGACGACTCTCTGCTTGCCTCCCTTGCCGTTGACCAGCAGCACACCGAGCGTGTCGCTGTAGTCGCGCAGCGTCAGCGAGCCGACCTCGGACGCCCGCAGGCCGCCCGCATACATGATCTCGAGCATTGCCCTGTCGCGGAGCCAGAGACGGCCGCATTCCGGCGTCGGCGCCGCGAGCAGACGCTTCATCCGGCCCGGCGTGAGCACGCCCGGCAGGCGACGCCACCGTGTCGGCGTCTCGAGCAGTCGCGCCGGGTCGGGATCGACGCGTCCCGTGGCGGCGAGGAAACGAAAGAAGACCCGGATGGTCGCAAGGTGCCGCGCGATCGTAGTCGCCTGGAGATTCCGTACGCGATGAAGCGCCCGCACGTGGTCCACCAGGTGCGTCGGACCGACCGCCGCGACATCGCCGATGCCCGCCGCCTCGAGATCCCGCGCGAGATCGCGCAGATCACGCCCGTACGCCTCGAGCGTCGCCGGCGCGAGCCCGGCCTCGATGCGAAGGTAGTTCAGGAAGTCACGTACCGGTTGCGCGAAGTGGTTCGACGGCATTGCACGAGATCGTGATCGCCACCATCGGCGCGGGAGTCCGCTCGCCGGGGACGGCTTCGGCGTTGATGCGGTGGTACATCGGGCAGCCGTGGTACGCTCCGAAGCACACGGAGAAGGCCTGGTCGATCCGGCTCAGGCAGAACCGCGTCGCGCAACGCGGATCGTTCCGGTTGACGTGCGGGCATGCGCTGACGGCTCGTTCGCGCATACCGGATCGGAAACCACCGTACTTCATGGTCGGTCCTCGTCTCGTGGCCGTCGTCTCCGGCTCCCATCGTCATCGTCCGCATCGCCCGGTCCGCCGCACAAATGAGCAAACCGGCATCCCTTGCGCGTTGCGCAGCCGACTCCGCAGTCGCTGCGCCGGGGGTCGTCCCGGGAACGCTCTCGCCGCCGCGCGGGCCGCGCCCGCGCGGTGGCGCGCAGGTTGCATCGTGCTCCGGAGTTCCCCCCTTTGCAGGCAAGGAGTGCCGGATGCGGGATCTCGTTCGCACGATCATTGACAACGCACGGCGATCCGGGGACCGGATCGGCGTCGATGGAGCGCAGCGCGAGCCCCACCGGCTCGCGGCGGACTCGATCCGCCTTGCCCGCCTGGCGACGTCGATTCACCTCGCGAACGCGGCCCGGTACATGGCCGGCGTCGCCGCCGAGGTCGATCACGCGTCGCCAACGCGGGAGGCGGCTCCATGAGCTACGGCCTGTACCTGTCCGCCGCCGGCGCGCTGAGCAGCATGCACCGGCAGGACGTCCTCGCAAACAACCTCGCGAACATGAACACTGTCGGCTACAAGCCCGACCAGGTCATCACGCGCCAGCGTCTGCCCGAGCGTCTCGAGTCTCCGCACGGCTTCGTGGACCCGAAGTGGCTGCTCGAGCAGCTCGGCGGCGGGCACTTCGTCGATTCCACACGCGTGATGGTCGGCCAGGGCGACCTCGTCGCGACGGGCAACGACCTCGACCTCGCGATCAAGGGCGACGGGCTGTTCGTCGTCGAGGGTCGCGGCGGCACCGCGCCCGAGCACATGCGCATGACGCGTGACGGACGCTTCACCCTCAACGACGACAGCGAGCTGGTGATGGCGGCGACGGGGCGCCGCGTGCTCGACATCGACAACCGGCCGATCACCCTTACGACCGGCGCGCCGGTGACGATCGACGCGGCCGGCGGAGTCCGCCAGGGCGGCGCGGTCGTCGCGGAGCTTCGGCTCGTGAACGCCCCGGCGGGGGCGCTCGTCAAGGAGGGCGAGAACCTCCTCCGCTTCGCCGACGGCCAGCGGCCGACGCCCGGCCCCGTCACCGGCCGGCTCCACCAGGGCCACACCGAGGCGAGCGCAGTCGATCCGATCATGACGCTCAACGCCATGATGGCGGCGGCGAAGAGCGCGCAATCCAACCTCAAGATGATGCAGTACCACGATCAGCTGCTCGGCCAGGCATTCAACACCTTCGGCCGCGTCGCCTGATTCTGAAAGGAACCGACGATGGCGCTTCTCGCCCTCCATTCCGCTTCGACGGCCCTCAGCGCATTGAGCACCGAGCTCGACGTCATCGCGAACAACCTCGCGAACGTGAACACCGACGGCTTCAAGGGAAGCCGCGTGAACTTCCAGGATCTCCTGTACGAGGAGAAGGCGCAGCCCGGCACCGAGAACATCAACGGCGACCAGCGGCCGACCGGGACCTACGTCGGTCTCGGCACGATGATCTCGGGCACGCAGCTCGATTTCCGGCAGGGATCGGAGCAGCTCACCGAACGCGAACTCGACGTCACGATCGCGGGCGACGGCTTCTTCCAGGTGCAGGTGGAGGACGAGCTCGGCGAAGGGCTCGCGTACACGCGGGCCGGGAACTTCGCGCTGAACCGCGACAGCGAGATCGTCATGGCCAACTCGCAGGGCCGACGGCTCTCGCCGCCCGTCCAGGTGCCCGAGTTCGCAACGGGCGTGGCGATCAGCGAGGACGGGCGCGTCTTCGCCACCATCTCCGGCTCCAACGACACCCAGGAAGTCGGACAGATCGACATCGCGATCTTCGTCAACCCCGCGGGCCTCCGGAGCGTCGGCGAGAACCTGTACGTGCCGTCCGCCGCTTCGGGTGAAGCCCAGGTGGGGCAGCCGGCCGAGGGCGGACGCGGGCGTCTCAAGCAGGGGGTGCTTGAAGGGTCGAACGTGGACCCCGTCACGGAGCTCGTGGGCCTCATCAAGACACAGCGCGCCTTCGAGCTCAACAGCCAGTCGATCCAGGCCGCCGACGAGGTGCTTCAGACCGTCGGCCGTCTCCGGTCGTTCTGAGAATGGAGTGAGGCTCTCATGATCCGCATGATCCGCATGATCCGCATGACCCGCATGGCCCGCATGGCCCGCATGGCCCGCATGATCCCCCCCGGCCGCCCGATCCTGGTCCCGGCCGTCGCCGCCATGCTGGCGGCATCCTTCGTGCCCTCGACGCGCGCCGACGACATCCGCCTGCGGGCGTCCGCGCGGCTCCCGGCAGGGGCCGAGCACGTCCGGCTCGCGGACATCGCCGAGATCGAGGGACCCGACGCCGAGCGGTTCGCCGATCTCGTCGTCGCCGCCGTGCACCGGACCGACGCGGTGACCGAGCTCTCCGTCCGCGACGTGCGTGCGGCGCTCGACGCGGCCGGCGTGCACTGGGGCCGCATCAACCTGACCGGGAACAAGGTCGCGATCCGGCCACCGGCGCGATCGGCCGCCGCGGCGCCGCGCCCGATGACCGGCGCTTCGCTTCTGGCCGACCCGCACGATCGTGGGGAGGCCGGCCAACGCCTGCCGGAGACGGTGATGGCGAGCGCGCTGCTCGATCGACCGACACTGCGCGGCACGATCGCGCGCCGGTTCCTGAGTGACCTCGGCGTTCAACCGGATCGCCTGCGTCTCGCCTTCGACGCCGCCGCCGCCGAAGCGCTCGACGATCCGGACGACGGCGTCACGTGGGAGATCCGTCTCGAAGGCAATGCCTGGAGCGATCGCGTGACCGTCACCGTCCGGGCCTGGCGGGAGGGACGCATCACGGAAGGCACGCACGTCGCGGTGCGACCGCAGCTCCTCACTACGACTGCGGTCCTCGTGCGCGACGTCGGCCGGGAGGAGCTGCTCACGCGCGCGGACGTCACGGCGGAAGACGCCTGGCTGCCGCCGTCGCAGGCGTCGCTCGTCGCCGGAATCGATGAGGTCGAAGGCCGCTTCTCGCGCAAGCCGCTGGGCGCCGGCGCAACGCTCCGCCGCCCGCTCCTGCGGAGCCCGACCCTCGTCGATCGCGGCGACCGGGTCGTCGTGCGGTGTCTCATCGGAGGCATCGTGCTCTCCCTCCAGGCCGAAGCCCGGGCCGACGGTGCCGCGGGCGAGACCATCGAGTTCCGGAAGCTCGGCGAACGCAGCACGTTCCTCGCCACCGTCACCGAGCGGGGCGAGGCCGTCTTCGACGTCGGCGGAAGCTGAATCACACCAGATCGCACCTGAGTCGCGAGGAACCCATGAGCAAGAAGCAAGACGAAACCACGCTGGCAACCCTCCTCCTGGCCCTCGCGGCCCTCGAGCTGTTCGCGGCGACGAGCCTGGGCGAAGCACCGCCGGAACGGCCGACGCGCCCCGATTCGCTCATGGCGAGCGTGATGACGAACCCGCCGCCCCTCGCAGCGAACGGCGAGCGTCACCTGCTGCTCGACACGAGCATGTTCGCGATCGCGCCGCCCGAGGTGCGCGAGTTCAAGATGCATGACCTCGTGCAGATCATCGTGCGCGAGGCGAGCGAGGCGACGAGCAAGCAGGAGCTCGAGACGCAGAAGGATTACGACCTCGATGCGAGCGTCACGGCGTTCCCCCATCTCCAGCTCAGCGACATCCTCCAGTTCCAGCTCTACGCCGGCCGCGACGACAATCTGCCGATGGCTCGCGTCGGGGCGTCGAAGGAATTCGAGGGCGAGGGTGAGTACAAGCGGCGCGACAACCTGACTGCACGACTGAGCGCCGAGATCATCGAGATCCTGCCCAACGGCAACCTCGTCCTCGAGGCGCGCACCAAGATCAAGACGGACGACGAGATCGCGCAAATCCGCGTGACCGGTATCTGCCGCCCGGACGACATCTCCGCGGCCAACACGGTCCTGTCGAGCGCGATGCACGACCTGATGATCGACAAGATGCACGAGGGCGAGCTGCGCGAGAGCAACCGCAAGGGGCTGCTGGCGCAGATCTTCGACACCATCTTCGCGTTCTGAGCACGACGTTCGAATTGAAGACAACAGGCCCCGCGCGACGCGGGGCCTGTTGCATTTTTTGCGAACGAGCCGGACGATCAGCCTTGCTTGACCTCCCTCGGAGTTTCGGGTTCCCGCTCCTCGTCCGACTCGTCCTGATCCATGTCGATCTCGTTGACCGTCACCGCGTCGCCTTCGGCGCCATCGCCCGATGGTCCCGAGATGTAGAGCACGCCACCGAGCTTCGCGTGCGCAAGTGTCGGCTTCAGTGTCGCCGGCACGGGAAGACCGGCATCGACCCGACCCGGAGGGAGCGACGCGCGGACCAGCGCTTCGAGCTCGGTATTCTCGATGATCGTCCAGCCCGCCTCGCCGTAACGATCGAGGAGCGTCCGAACCTGCTGCTCCACGCCGGGGTCGTACTTCGTCGGATGGTCGTTCACGAGAAGATACGGAAGGTCGACCGGGGGAGCCTCGGGCACGCGGGCGTACCGACGGCGAGCCGCGCCATCGAGGCTCGACGGGATGAATCGGCCGTCCATCCCGGGGTCGAAGGCGCCGCCGACGACGAGCAGTCCGTACAGGTCATGCTCCTGGAGGGAGAGCTCGAGCGCGGTGTCGATCTCCCGGTGGCGGCGGTCATCGCGGCTGCGGGTGCGCACCCATTCGCTCACGAGCTCGCGGAAGCCGCCGTTCACGAGGCGATCGTCGATGACCACGTCGTACGTGTCATCGTACTTATCGACGACATCCTGAACGGCGCGCTGCACGCGGCCGCTGTCGGCGTCGGCGTCGTCGACGAGCAGGAGCAGCGGCGCACCGCTGGTCGCGCCCGCCGCGGCCGCGACCCGCGTCTGCGCGCGGTTCGAAATGACGATGCCTGCCACCAGGACGGCGACGCCGAGGATCGCGGCCCCCCCGATGGCGACCAGCGTGAACGAGGGCTGGCGCTCCGCGACGGCGCGCCGACCGAGCCGGTGCGCGCGCGACTGCGCCCGGATCTCTCTGGCGCGCCGGCGTGCCATCTTCACCTGCTCGCGCGCCGCGCGGCGGGCGGTGATCGCACCGGCGCGCACCTGGTTCCGCAGATCGACGCTCTGATGACGCAACGCCCGAGCCTGCGCGCGAGCCGCGGCCGACTCGTGTCCACCGGCCGGCGCGTCGACGCCGACCGCCACGGCGCCGCCGTCAACGACGCGGTACGCGCCGGTCCACCAGTTGGTGACCTCGAGCTTCGGACGCGCCGCACCGGCGGCGGCGACCGCTGCCGGCGCCGCGGGTCGTGGCAGCGGAGGCGGCACCGGCGATCCGGCGATGGTCGCTTCGACCGGCTCCTCTTCGACGCCGAAATCGGCCAGCGCGTCACCGGCGGCGGCCATCGAGGGAAGGTCCGCGGGCCTGACTGCGAAGAAGTCACTCGATTGCGCGACGTGCCGCAGGTCGGCCAGCATCTCGTCCGCCGTGGCGTAGCGATGCGTGTAGTCGGCCATCGCGCGCCGGATGATCCACCGCAGCGCATCCGGGCTGTTTCGCTCAAAGCGGCTCAGCGCGCCGTGCGCGGGGAAAGTGTTCTCGACGAGGAAGTAGAGGACGGCGCCGACGGCGTAGATGTCGAACTTCGCACCGTCGATCTGGTGCACCTTGACGCCCCGAATGGCCTGCCGGACAAGCTCCGGATCGCGGAAGTACTCCGTGCCGTGCGTGGTCAGGGTCATCGCCGAGCGCAGCGGCGTCACGAGACCGAGATCGACCAGGTGCGCGCGACCCTCGTCGATGATCACGTTCTCGGGCTTCACGTCCTTGTGCCAGAGGCCGCCGCGGTGGTAGGCGGACAGTGTGCTCACCAGGTCGCCGACGTGGCCCAGCGCGGTGGCGAGCTGACGGCGTCCCAGACCCCTGCCGTCCGTCTCGCCGTGGAGCTGCCGGGTGACGATCCCCAGGTGATCGCCCGCGTGGTACGGCATGACATAGAAGAACCGCTTCTCGTCCATGCCGTGCTCGAAGACGAGCCCGAGCTGCTTCGCGCATTCGAGCGCCCGCGACTCGCGGAGGATCTGTGGAAGCGTCGAGCCCTCGCTGAGGGCGAATGCCTTGATGACGACCCGCTCGGGCATGCCCGGGTAGCGGGCCAGGACCGAGTGATCCGGGCGTGCGATGTAGAGCTTCGCGCCGGAGCCTCCGCCCCGGAGGGATCCGACGATCGTGTAGCCGGGGAACTGCCCGACGCGCTTGCGCGGCCGGTCCGCCGTGGGCGCCGCGGCCATGGCCTCCGGCACGCGCTCCTCGACGCCTTCGAGCAGGCGGCTGAGGAACAGGAACTTGAGCGGGTGACCGAGGAGGACCCGGTAAAGGCACAGCCCGCCGACCTTGAACTCACGCCTGACCGAATCCGCGAAGTGTCCGGCGGCGGACCAGCGCCCGATCACCAGGTTGAGGAGGCTCATCGGCGCGAGCAGGATCACGGCGATGAGTGAGCCGACAAAACGCAGCGTGTCGCTGATCATGCCCCCGATGAACCGGAAGACGTGCGCGATGAGGAAGCCAATGCCCCTGAACAGCCACACGATCAGCGAGCCCAGGCCCTTGAGGATCGGCACGAGCACGAAGATCAGCACCAGGACGGCGACCGCCAGCCCCAGTGCAAAGAGCAGCACGCCAAATAGAGAGCCCGCCATCGCATCATCTCCAGTTCGAACGCTCCGGCGCGGCCGACCGCGCCCTCGCTCGACTCAGAACATTCGTGAGGCCCCGGCCTCGTCCTCGAGCAGCAACCGCGACTGCCGGTGGTAAATCTCCGCGAGCCCCTCATCGAACATCGCATCGTCACCCCCGAGGCCGGCTCGGTCGGGCTCCGACACTTCTTCGGGAGTGAAGCTGTAAGTTGCAACCACTTCCCCGAGACGGCGGCGCAGAAGGTCGCGCACCTTGTGCAGGTAACGGCTCACGGTGGGCTCGCTGATGCCAAGCTGCTCCGCGACCTCCTTGCCCGACACTCCGTCGAACACCCGCATCCGGTAGACCTGGAACTGCATGAACTCCGCCTCGGTCTCCGTACGCCGGATCGACGCGTAGACCTTCGCCCGAAAGACGTTCTGGTGATAGACGTCGTCCGCCTCGACCATCGCGGCATGGCCCATGAATCGCTCGTCGAACTCCGCCGGCCGGCGGCCGCCGCCCCGTTTGAGGGCCATGCGACGATCGATTTCGTCGCCCAGCGCGTGCTTCGCGATCGAGAGCAGCCACGTGCTGAATCGCGCGCCGCGATTCGGGTCGTAGCGCTCGATCGAGCTGGAAAGGGCGGCGAGGGTCTCCTGGGTGAGGTCCCGGACCGTCTCGACGCCGATCCGGCCCCGTCCCCACTTGGTGAGCTGCGCGCGGAGCACCGGGCCGAAGATGACCCAGAGTTCGAACCACGCCGCCTCGTCGCGTTCGCGCAGGCGACGGACGAAGGATGTCGTAAGCGTGTTCATCACCGCACCTTCCTTGTTGGGCCGACCCGAACCCGCGTTTCACGGGTCCCGTGCCGCTTTGGTGCAAGTCTACGGCAGCCCCCCACCCGCCAGCGGTCCCGTCTGCCCGGTTTGGCGACTCGCGAACCGGGTCCGGTAATCGCCCTCGTCCGGCCCCTGGCCGCCCCCACCGCCCCGGTCCCCCGGCCACGGCCCCCTCCCCCCGCCCCCCCCGGGTCCCGGCGGGCGCTTCGGCGGGAGTCGGCTTCTCCTGCCGCTGAAAGGGCCGCCCCCCGGGTCCCAAGAAGGCTCCCGGAACGAACGGATCGCGGTGGCGCGATTCGCCCAGCAAACGCTCGCAGCCGCCAGAGGCTGATGCATCGAAAGGAGCAAACCATGGGCTTTACGTGTGGAATTCTCAGGTATGGCGTGATCGGCGCTCTTGCGCTGGGTGGCGTGACGCTCCTGGTTGGCCCGGAGCGTGTCGCCAACGGCATCTCCCAGATCCGTCACAAGGCACAGGACGTCGTCGATTCGTGCGTGGACGACCCGGTGGCGCTCCGGCGACAGCTCGAGCAGCTCGCCGACCAGTACCCCGACCGGATCGCCGAGGTTCGGGGCGAGATCGCCGAGGTCCAGCACCAGCTCGCCCAGTTCGAGCGCGACGTCGAGATCTCCCAGCGGGTGGTCGCGATGACCACCGAGGACCTGTCCGAGCTGAAGGAGCTTGTCGCGCGGGCCGAGGCGGAAGCGCAGTCCGGCACGCGGAAGGTCGCGATCCGCTACGAGGGCGTTCGCTTCGATCTCGAGGAAGCCTACAACGAGGGTCGCCGCATCAACAACGTGCGGAACACCTACGACGATCGCCTGGCGCATGACCAGTTCCAGATCAAGTTCCTGACGGAGCAGAAGGCTCGCCTGGTCGAGATCCTCGGCAAGCTCGAGACCGAGTTCGGGACGTACCAGTCGCAGCTCTGGCAGCTCGAGCGCCAGATCGACGCGGTCCAGCGGAACGAGCGGCTGATCGAGCTCACCGAGCAGCAGCAGGCCACGCTCGACAGCTTCGACCGTTTCGGCCAGATCGACAACCTCAGGCAGCTCGAGGCGAAGCTCGCCGAGATCGCGGCCTTCCAGGAGGCTCAGCTCGAAACGCTCGAGAAGCGCGGCGTGCACTACGACTACGAGGAGCGTGCCCGGTTCGACCTCGACAGCACCACGACCGACGTCAACCCATTCGCGGGCGACGCCGGGATCGAGGCCGACGAGGAAACCGACGACACGACGTCGAAGTCCGTCGCGTGGGCCGGGCCCAAGATCATCGAGTAGTTCCGGACGACGTGACCAGATCCATCACGAAAGGCCCGCGGGTTGCCCGCGGGTCTTTTCTTGCGCCCGGCGGTCAGGGATCGAGCAGCCCGAGGATGCGCATCACCTCCGCCACCGACCAGGCCTGCGCCGGGCAGCCGGACGCGCGGTGCGGCGGATCGGCGTCGTAGACCTCGGCGATCTGACCGAGGCAACCGCGGTCGAACTCGTCCCGCAGCGGCTGGAGCACGGCGCGGACCTCCGCCCGTGCGGGCCGCGAATCGCCGTTGACCCGCAGCAGCGCATCGCAGTACGCCCCGATCAGCCACGGCCAGACCGTCCCGTTGTGGTACGCCGCGTCGCGCGCCATGAGATCGCCCTCGTACCGGGCCCGGTACTCCGGGTCGTCGCGATCGAGGGTCCGGAGTCCGTACGGCGTCAACAGCCGTTCCCGCACGACCTCCACCACGCACGCCTGCTGCCCGGCCGTCAGCGGCGAGAACGGGAGGCTCACCGCGAAGATCTGGTTCGGACGCAACCGCGCGTCGCCCTCCCAGTCATGCTCGCCTGGACGCAGCACGTCGTGCAGGCACGATCGCTCCGGCCACCAGAAGTACATCTGCATCGCCAGCGCCGTCTGTCCGGCGCGCTCGCGCAGCTCCGCGGCCTCGTCCGCGTCCGCTTCACTGCGATCCACCAACTCCGCCAGCCCGAGGAGCGCGTTGTACCACAGCGCGCTCAGCTCCACCGGCTTGCCGTCCCGCGGCGTGAAGGTGATGCCCCCGCGCCGCGCGTCCATCCATGTCACGGGCTCGCGCCCGTCGCCGGCGATGAGGAGACCGTCCGCTCCGACACCGATTCCGTGCCGCGTGCCCCGGCGGTACGCGCTCACGACCGCGCGGCACGCATCGAGGAGCGGGTCGAGGTTCTCGTCTCCGGAAGCCCGCGCGTACGCCCGCACCGCGTGGATGAACCACAGCCCGGCGTCCGCCGTGTTGTAGTTCGGCGCCCCGCCCCAATCGTCGAAACAGTTCGGCAGAAGACCCCCTTCGATACGCGACGCGAATGTCGTGAGGACCGATCGGGCCTCCGCGAACCGCCCCGTCGCGAGCAGGAGCCCCGGCAGGCTGATCATCGTGTCGCGTCCCCAGTCCGCGAACCACGGGTAGCCCGCGATGATGGACGTCGAGTCGCCGCGGCGCACGATGAACTGGTCCGCCGACGCGAACGCGGGTTCGGGGCACGCGGTCGGCGTCGGATCCGGTCGCATCGGCCTCGTGGCGCCGGCCGCGACGTTCAACGTGACCGTCAAGGCGCCCGCGGCAAGCGTGAAGTCGAAGACACCCGGGGAGAACACGTCCTCGCGCCAATCCTGTCCGCGAGATCGCTCCTCCGGATACGCGAAGTTCCGCCACCACTGGGGGGCGTTCTCCCAGACGCCGGGAGACGCGGCGTCCGCCGTCAACCACATGCAGCGATCTTCCCGGACAATACGGGCGCCGCCGGCGTGGTTGAGCACGCGAAAGACGTCGCGGTGCTCCGCCTCGCGGTCGAGCGTGTGAAAACCCCGCAGCGGAACGAGCGGACGCAGCCGGAGCCGCGTTCCCGGGGGTGCGCCATCGACGTCGTAGGTGACCGACGCTTCGTTGATGCCGCGGGCCAGTCTCAGCGTGCGGGTGACTGAGACGCGGCCGACGACGAAGGTCCACGTCACGCGGTGCGGCGTCTCGACCTCGAACATCCTGAGGTGGCGCCAGCCGCCGGGGTATCGCGTCAGGTCGTCACCGAACTGGAACGTGGCGAGGTCGATTTTCGTGTCCGGAAGCACCAGCTCGTCCACGACCGAGTGGAGCGCGACGACCCGATCGACCGGCGGCGACATCGCGGCGACGAGCCAGCCGTGGTAACGCCGCGTATTGACCCCAAGGGCCGTTCCGAGCGCGAAGCCGCCGAGCGTGTTCGTGAGCAGCCACTCGCTTGCAATCGCCGCCCCGGGCACGGCGGCGTCCACGCGGCGGACGCTCTCCGACGTCATCGGACGTGCTCCGGTTGCGGGCACAAGTGCTACCGGCGGGCGTTGCGGAACCAGACCGGGAGGTCGGCCCCGCCGCGCATGACGATCTGACGCTGACGCAGGTCCTCGATCTCGTACACGAGCAGGACCTCGTCGCGACTGTCGAGCACGTAGAGAAGCTCGTACGGCGCGGCGTCCTCGCCGCGACCCGAACTGGCGGTCACCATCGCGAAACCGCCGTTCTCGACGCCCATGTCGGCGTAGGCCGGGTTGACGGGAAGGCGACCCGCCTGGGTGATCACCATCGCCGCGAGCACGAACGCGCTCGCCCAGAGAACCGCGGCCGCGGTATTGATGCTTTTCATCGTGCGTCCCCTCCGCGCGGTCAACGTGAGCTTCCGCGGCGCTGAATGCTGGCCGCATCGGCGGCGAGGTTGCGATAGCCGATGCCCAGAAGCTCCTTCTGGTTCGGCTCGTATCCCAGCGCGATCAGCTCCTGGTTCCTGGTGTCGACGATGTAGATCGCGTTGGCGCTGGCGCCCTGGATGCCGCCGCCGACCATGGCGTACTCGCCACGCACGCGATTCTGCGCCTCGGAGGTCGGCGCGAACGTCACCATGGCCAGCAGTGCGAGCAACGACCCGTTCACCGCGAGCAGCCCGGAGAGCCGATACCGGCTCCGGCTTCGCGGAACCATCTCCGTGTCTTTCATGTTGAGCTCCAAAGCGCGCCAGCCGAGCCGGGCGTCAATCCTGGTGTCCGCGTTTGCTGGGCAGAAGGCTGACCACGATGACCATCGCCAGCAGCACGATCATGATCATGTAGCCGATCCACGCCGCCGGAGAGCGGTTCAGCGTCGGCTGCGGCGGGGCCGTCACCTGGGCGTGCGCGACGATCGGCGCGACCAGCAGGAGCGCGTATGCCAGAGCACTCGTGACGCGGCTGAACGTTCGCAGGCAGCCTCGGGCGATTCGCATGGGCGCAGCATAGGACGGTCACGGGGCCCCCGCAAGGGAGCGGCGGCGGTGACCCGACGGTCAGCGCAGGGTCAGCGCAGGGCAGCGGAATCCTTGGCCCCCAGGGTCTCGAAGATCCGCTTCGTCGCGTCCGAACGATTGAGCGTGTAAAAATGGATGCCGCGCACGCCGTTGTCGAGGAGGTCGCGGCACTGCTCCGTGGCCCAGAGGACCCCGAACTGCTCCACCGCCTCCGGGTCGTCCTGCCGCTTGTAGATGCCCTTCAGCAGCCGCGCCGGGAAACGCGTGCCCGCCGCGAGGTCGGCCATCCGCTGCATGCCCCTGACGGAGATGATCGGCATGATGCCCGCGAGCAGGGGTACGCCGATGCCGGCAAGCTCGCACCGTTCCCGCCAGTCGTAGAACTCGTTGTTGTCGAAGAACATCTGCGTGCACACGTAGTCCGCGCCCGCCTCGACCTTGGCCTTGAGATGGTCCATCTCCCGCAGCCGGTTGAGCGTCTCGGGGTGCCCCTCCGGAAAGCCGGCGACGCCGATGCCGAAGCCGCGCGGATCGCAATGACCGGACGCGTCGTTGAACTTCCGAATGCACTTCACGAGATCGATCGCGTACCGGAAGTCGTCCTGCGCGCGGTCGTATCCGGCCATCTCGCGCGGCGGGTCACCGTGCAACGCGAGGATGTTGCTGATGCCGGCATTGCAGTATCGCTCGAGGATGCGTTCGATCTCGGGCCGCTTGTGACAGACGCACGTCAGGTGCGGAATCGCGTCGAGTCGCGGAAGCTGGTTCAGCCTGACGACGAGCTCGTGCGTCTGCTCGCGCGTGGACCCGCCCGCCCCGTACGTCACCGACACGAAGGACGGCGCCAGCGCCTCGAACACGCTGATCCGATCGAACAGCGCTCCCCACGCCTCCTCGCTCTTCGGAGGGAAGAACTCGAAGCTGAAGGTGATCGAGTCGCGCTGGAAGATGTCGTGGATGTGCACGCCGGGAGTGTAGCTCGAGGAGGGGCGCCCGGCGCCCGGGACCGGGGGACAGGGGGAACGCGAACGGGGGAACGCGGGGGCGAGGTGCGCTGCGACTGCTTGCCATGATCGCTCGACGCTTGATCGTCCGACGCTGCATCCTTCGACCCGTGATCCTCCGACCCGTGATCCTTCGACCCGTGATCCTTCGACCCGTGATCGTCCGACCCGTGATCGTTCGACGCTTCATCCTGCGGCCCTTCATCCTCCGACCCTGACCCGTGGATCCGCGCATCGGGTACACTCGCCGCGCCCATGCCCTCCCACGGCAAGATCCCCCGTCCGACGGTCAAGCGGCTCAGCCTGTACCTGCGTGAGCTGGAAGCGCTCGATGAAGCCGATCGCAGCACGATCAACTCGCGCCAGCTCGGCGATTCGCTCGGGCTGACCGATGCCCAGGTGCGCAAGGATCTCGCGTACTTCGGGCAGTTCGGCCATCCGGGCATCGGCTACCAGGTGTCGGAGCTCATCGCGGAGCTGCGCCACATCCTCGGCACGGATCGGTCGTGGCCGGTCGTCGTGGTCGGCGCCGGCAATATCGGGCGGGCCGTGCTGCGATACGGGCGACTGCGGCGCAAGGGCTTCGAGATCAAGGCCGTATGCGACAGCGATCCCGCGCTGATCGGCCGGACGATAGACGATCACGAGGTGCTTCCCGTGGCGGCGCTGCCGGGCGCCGTGCGCGAACACGATGTCCGCATCGGGCTCCTCGCGGTTCCCGCCGAATCCGCGCAGGAGGTGGCCGACGCGATGATCGCCGCCGGCATCCGCGGCATCCTCAACTTCGCGCCGCGACGCCTGAACGTCGGCAACGACGTCGCGATCGTGAGCGTCGATCTCACGGTGTCGCTGGAGCAGCTTGCGTTCAAGATGGTGCTCGGCATGACCGGGTCGCAGGACGACCGGCCGGCCCGCTAGCCCGCTAGCGCGCTAGCCCGCGGTTCAGTCGGTCGGCGGCGTCTCCGGCTCGCCGAAGATCGCCGTCCCGACCCGCACGACGTTCGCGCCGCACTCGATCGCGGTCTCGAAGTCGCTCGTCATCCCCATCGAGAGGATGTTGAACCGCTCCGACGCGGTCCCGGATCGACGGATATCGTCGAAGAGCTCCTGTGCGCGTCCGAAGACGTCGCGGACGACGGCGGCATCGCCGGTGTCGGGGGTGTCGGGTGCCATGCACATCAGGCCGCGCACACGCACGTTGTACATCGTGTCGATCTGCTCGAGCAGGTGACGCGTCGCGGCCGGGGCGACGCCGTACTTCTGCTTCTCGCCGGAGACGTTGACCTGCATCAGCACCTCGACCGGCCTGGTCAACCTGGCCGCGGCGATGGTCTGGATCTCCTCCGCCAGGCGCAGCGAGTCGACCGAGTGCACGAGCCGGGCCAGCTCGATGATCTTCCTCACCTTGTTGCGCTGGAGGTGGCCGATCATGTGCCACCGCACCTGCTCGGGCACCTTGCCACGGCGGGTGCTTGGAAGCTCGCGGTGTCGCTGAAGGAACTCGGTCACCTGGGCCGCGTGCTGCACGAGACCCTGGGCCCGGTTCTCGCCGAGGTCCACGTGACCGAGCGAGATGAGCTGGCGGATCTGGTCGATCGACGCGTTCTTCGTGACCGCGATCAGGAGGATATCCTCGCTCCGGCGCCCGCTGCGGGCGGCCGCCGCCTCGATCCGTCGGCGCACGTCGTCGTAACGGGCGTGGAGGGAATCGCCGGAGGGCGTCGTCTGTCGGTCGCGGGCGGCAGTCACCATGGAGTGAGGATAGGAGGAGATCCGAGCGGCTACAACACCGGCCGGCGCCCTGGCCCGGATTATGTATGAAGCGAGCCGGTGGGTCCTGGAATACACAGCCAATCCCGGAGTGAAGCGATGATTCCCCGGCGGTCCACGAACGTGCGATGCGCAACCGGCGCGACAAGCCGATCGCGTGGTTGCTCGGGCGAGGCGCCGACGTGTTTGACACCACATCAAGCCTCGAACGTGCGACCACGCGATCGGATCGTCCGCCGGACGGTTCGCTTCATGCACAATGCCGGCCAGAGGAATCCCCGACACGCTCACAGAAGGTAGGCTGTATCGATGCCCTCCTCCCAGCTTCGCAACACGCCCGCCGTCCTCGTCATCCGTGACGGCTGGGGCCGCAATCCAAACGCGGCGCACGACGCGTTCAATGCCGTGCGTCTCGCGGCGACGCCTGTCGCCGATCGCCTCGAGCGAAGCTGGCCGACCACGCTGGTGCGGACCAGCGGCGAGGACGTGGGATTGCCCGCGGGCACCGTGGGGAACTCGGAGGTCGGCCACCAGAATATCGGCGCGGGGCGCGTCGTCGATCAGCAGGTGATGCGCATCACCAGGACGATCCGCGACGGGTCCTTCATGAAGAACGAGCGGCTGCGTCGGGCCTTCGCCCACGCGTTTGAGCACGGGGGACGCGTGCACCTGCTCGGGCTCGCGAGCGACGGCCTCGTACACAGCGACATCAACCACCTCTTCGCGCTGATCGATCTCGCCGCGGCGCAATCGATCGACGCCGACCGGCTGCTCGTGCACGTGATCACGGACGGCCGTGACACCGCCCCGACGGGTGGCATCGATTTCATCGGACGGATCGAGCAGAAGCTGCGCGACGCCGGCATCGGGCGGATCGCGACGGTAATCGGCCGGTATTACGCGATGGATCGCGATCACCGCTGGAGCCGCGTCGCACTGGCGTACGCCTGTCTCACCGGGACGGATCCGGGCCCCGAGCAGCAGGCGGCCGAGGGCGTGCGCGTACGGACGGCGGAGTCGGCCGAGGCCGCAGTTCGCGCGTATTACGACGCGCCGACGGAACGAAGCCGCACCGGTGACGAGTTCATCGTGCCGACGCGGATCGGTACGCCCGCCGCCGTCGCAATCCGCCCGGGCGACGCCGTGGTCTTCTTCAACTACCGCGGCGATCGCCCGCGGGAGATCACCAAGGCCTTCGTGTACGACGACGACGCGTGGGCGGCGGTCCAGGGCGGCGGATTCCCGCGCGGCCCGAAGATCGCCGATCTCTATTTCTGCACGTTCGCGGACTACGAAGCGGGCCTCCCCGTGGCGGTCGCGTTTGAGCGCCCCCCGCGTATGACCGGCATCCTCGGGGCCGCGCTCGCCGAGCGCGGGCTGCGGCAGTTCCGCTGCGCGGAGACCGAGAAGTTCCCGCACGTCACCTATTTCTTCAACGACTACCGCGAGGAGCCGTTCGACGGCGAGAGCAGGCTTGTCGTGCCGAGTCCGAAGGACGTGACGACGTACGACCAGAAGCCGGAGATGTCCGCCGCCGGCGTGCGCGACGGCGTCCTGGCCCGCCTGGCCGCCGAGGACGTAGAGCCCTTCATTCTCGTCAACTTCGCCAACCCGGACATGGTCGGCCACACCGGTGACCTGGAGGCCGCGACGCGAGCCGTCGAGGTGGTGGACGCGTGCGTCGGACGCATCGTGGACCGGACGCTGGCCCGCGGCGGGTCGGTCGTCGTCACCGCCGACCACGGCAACGCGGAGCAGATGTGGGATCCTGCGGCGGGATCGCCGCACACGGCGCACACGGTCTACGACGTCCCGCTGCACGTGGCGGGGGCGGCCTTCACCGATCGTCGGCTGCGCCCCGACGGTCGATTGGGAGACGTCGCACCGACCGTGCTCGAGATGATGGGGCTCCCCCAGCCGCGCGAGATGACGGGACGCTCGTTGCTCGTGTAACGCGGGGCGGCCAATCTTGCGCACCGAATCCTGCGTCGATCCGTGCGCGATGGTCGATACCAGCAAGCTATGACGAAGAAAGGTGTCAGTGCGCGCAAGGGCGAACGGATCGCCGACGACGCGGTCCGGACGTCGGCGATCCTGCTTCGGGTCGCGTGGGTGGTCGCGGCCGCGATGTGGGTGTTCCTCGTGGTGGCGCTCGCCAGCTTCGACGCCGCCGATGCGCCGTCGCATGTCGTAGCCGTCCACAACGACCCCGTCAGCAACCTCTGCGGCAGGGCCGGGGCGATCGCGGCGTTCGGCGTCTACAAGGTCGTCGGGGTCGGCGCCTGGCTCGTCCTCGCCGTCGCCGCCGGATTCCTCGTCACGACGATGCTTGAACGGCGAATCGGGCACCCGCTCGTGCGCACGGTCGGCCTGGTGATCGCGGCATTGGCCCTGTCCTCCTTTCACGCCCTGCTCTGGCCGACCGCGGGCCCGCTCGCCGGGGCGCCCGCGGGGGTCACCGCCGCGGCGATCGTGGCCGAGCTCGTCCCGCGGTTCAGCACCGTCGGCACGTTCCTGCTGCTCCTCGCCGGGCTCGCGATCGGCCTCATCGTGGCCGTCGACAGCGTCGTCCTCGTCGTCGCCCGCGGGCTCTTCCGCGTGGCCGGCGTCGTCGGGGCGGCACGCGGCTCGATGGCCTCCGTCGGCAAGCTGATCTCGCGCCCCCGCGCCGCGGTGGCCATCGCGGGCGGTGGTCGCGTGGCGCACGACGAGACAGAGGACGCGTACGAGGACGAGGACGAGGACGAGGGGGACTACGAATACGAGGACGAGGAGGAGGACGAGGACGAGGCGGACGACGGGTACGAGTACGAAGACGAAGAAGAGGACGAGGACGAGGAGCCCGGGACCGCGGACCCCGCACGAAGGCGGCTGAGCGCAGCCCAGCTCCGGGAGAAGATCGCCCGTCTGCCGGTGAGCATGGCGGGGCGCACCAAGCAGGTCGCCCGCGACGAGGACATCCCCCGCACGGAGAGCTTCGCCGGCTACGAGTTCCCGACGCTGGATCTCCTCGCCGATCCGGAGACGAACTACTCCGCGAAGATGGAGAGCAGCGTGCGCAAGCAGGCCGAGCTGCTCGAGGAGGCTCTCCAGACCTACGGCATCGACGCCGAGGTCGTGGGCATCGACTCCGGCCCCGCTGTCACGCTCTACTCAGTGCAGCTCGCGCCCGGCACGAAAGTCGCCAAGATCAGCGCGATTTCCAGCGACATCGCCCGCGCCCTGCGGACGCAGAACATACGCATCGTGCCGAACATCGTCGGCAAGAGCGCCATCGGCATCGAGGTGCCGAACGTGCTCCGCGAACGCGTGCGTCTCAAGGAGCTCATGAGCGGCGGGCACGCCACCAACATGAACCTGCCGATGTTCCTCGGCAAGGACTCGTCCGGCGAGCCGCTCGTCGCCGACCTGACGCGCATGCCGCACATGCTGATCGCCGGCACGACCGGCTCCGGCAAGAGCGTCTGCATGAACTCGATCCTCATGAGCTGGCTCTATACGAAGCGGCCGGACGAGCTCAAGCTCGTGCTGGTCGACCCCAAGATGGTCGAGATGAGCCAGTTCGCGGAGATCCCGCATCTCATGTGCCCCGTCGTCACCGAGTCGGCGAAGGCGGCGGCGATCCTGGAGTGGGCGGTCGAGCGGATGGAGGAGCGGTACGAGCTGATGAAGGAAGCGCAGGTGCGCGACGTCAGTTCATACAACCAGCTCACGGAGGAGGAGCTGTACGAGCTCTTCGACGCCCGGACGCCGGAGGAGCGGGCGCGGGTCCCCAAGAAGCTGCCCTTCTTCGTGTTCGTCGTCGACGAGCTCGCGGACCTCATGATGACGTGCAAGGAGGTCGAGCACTCGATCGTGCGGCTCGCACAGAAGGCCCGGGCGGTCGGCATGCACCTGATCCTCGCCACGCAGCGGCCGCAGGCGAACGTCGTCACGGGTCTCATCAAGTCGAACATGCCCTGCCGGGTCTCCTTCAAGGTGTCGAGCGGCATGGACTCTCGCATCGTGCTCGACTCGAAGGGCGCGGAACTGCTGCTCGGGCAAGGCGACATGATGATGCTCACCCCGCACCAGTCGGAGATTCTGCGGGCGCAAGGCACGCTGGTCGAGGACGGCGAGATCCGAAGGGTCGCGAAGTTCCTCAAGACCGTCGCGGCGCCGAGCTTCGAGCGCAGCCTGATTACGCTCCGCGCCCGCGACGCGAGCGAGGAAGAGGCCGCCGCCGCGGGTGCCCGTGATCCGCTCTTCGATGCTGCCGTGCGCGTCATGATCGAATCGGGCCGCGGCTCCGTCTCGCTGATCCAGCGACGCCTCTCGATCGGTTACGGCCGCGCGTCCCGCCTGGTCGACCAGATGGCGGCGGCCGGCATCGTCGGCGACCACAAGGGCTCCGTCGCCCGCGAGGTGCTCATCTCGCTCGAGGACTGGGAGCGGATGAAGGCCATGGAGGAGGACGGGGACGACGACGGGGACGGGGCTGTCGTCGAGGTCACGGCCGGTCGCGAGCCGGTGCCGGCGGAGTACGACGACGAGTATCGGGGCTAGCAGGATCACCCGCAGGGGACCGTCCGGCGGGCGATCCGCCCGCGTCAGGGCCCGCTCGAGCCTGGACGGATCGAGTGGATATGCCTTCGGGGCCACGCTCTGCCGCATTTTTTGTTGCCTCGGTCGATCGAGACGCGATAATCGTGTATCGCGCCGAGGCGGTCGCCAAACCAGGGAAGGAAGTCCCTGCCGGGCGGCAATCGCAGAGCGTGACGACCGTGCTGCGGTGCAGTGCGGGCGATGAGCCCCTGGGGACGCCCAGGGGGAAAGAAACCCGGCGGCGGATGCGCACACATCCGCGACGGCTGGGATCGGCCCTTTCTTCAAAGGAGGTGGTCTAGTGACGATCTTATGTGACTGTACGAGGGGACTGCACAGCTAATTCCGTGCAGCCGACGGGATTGCACGGTGTGCAGTCCGCTGAATCGAACGCCAGGCGATCCTCCTTGGATCGCCTGGCCCTTTTTTGCGGGGGGGAGTTGCGGGCGCCGGGGCGCCGGGGGCGGCGCCTGGGGGCGGCGCCTGGAGGGGCGCCGGGGTGCGGCGGCGGCGGCGGGACGCGCCTACCGCTTCACCCGCTGGACCAGCGTATCCGCCTTCACCTGGATCCCGCGTACGCGCGAGCGCAGCGCTTCGGCGTTCGGTGCATAGCGCTCGGCGACCTTCAGCTCGATCCACTCCTCCTCGACGAGGCGGGCGAGGCTGAACGTGAAATCGTGCATGCCCTCGTGGACCGACGACGCGAGCACGGCCGGCAGATCGTCGTCGTCGCCTTCGCGGATCTTGTCGGCCACGGTGCTATTGTTGAGCAGCACCTCCGTGGCCGGCACGCGCTGCACGCCGGGGCGGACGCACGGGATGAGCCGCTGGGCCATCACGGCCCGCAGGCCGGCGGCGAGACCGGATCGAATGAAGGCGTGGTCCTTCGTGTCGAAGAACTCGAGCACGCGCGCGAACGCCTGCATCGTGTCGGCCGTGTGGAGCGTGGCGAAGACGAGGTGTCCGGTCTCGGCGGCCTGGATGCCGGCCAGCATCGTCTCCCGGTCGCGCATCTCGCCGATCATGAGGACGTCGGGATCCTGGCGCGCCGCGGAGCGCAGGGCGAGCGGAAAGTCCGCGACGTCGATGCCGATCTCGCGCTGGCTGATGTACGACCTGCTCGGGCGGAACAGGTACTCGACGGGATCCTCGACCGTGATGATGTTGCACGCGCGCAGCTCGTTGATGCGGCCGATCATCGCGGCGAGCGTCGAGGACTTGCCGCAACCGGTCACGCCGCAGACGATCACGAGCCCCTCGTGCGCGCTGTCGGTCATCTTCTCGTAGATGGGCGGCAGGTTGAGCTCGACGAAGTTCGGGATCTTCGGGCTGACGCGACGGATCGCGGCGTGCAGCCCGTGACCCGCGTGGAAGACGCTGCAGCGAAAACGCTGTGTCTCTCCCTCGTGGTGCGAAAAGTCGATGCCGCCGTGCTCCTCCAGCGAGGCGCGCAGATGCTCGGGAATGAGGGGGTTGAGGAGCTGCGTGGTGTCGTCGGGCGTGAGCGAGGGCGCATCGATCGCGTGGAGGACGGATGCGATCCGAAGCACCGGCGGCGATCCCACCTTGATGTGGAGATCGGACGCCTCGACCTCGCACATCTTCGTGAGGATCCTCTGCATCGTCAGTGCACCAGGCATGCCGTCTTCTCCTTTCTGGAGACCGGGATGATCATATCACGCGATCGTCGGCGTCTCCGCACCGGCCACGCTCCGCTGCGACCAGCTCCGGCGGATCCGCTCGGTCTCCTCCCGCGCGGCGACGGCGATCCACGCCTCGACCCGCCGGGCGATCTCTCGCACCAGCGTCTCGTTCCGGAGCGCGGCGAACGCGGGCGGCGGCACCAGCTCCTCGAGGCAGACCGGACGCGACGCGCCGGCTTCGACGGTGCGCGGGGCGTCGCGGACGTTGATGCCCACCCCGGTCACGATCGACGTGACGACCCCGGCCTCGGCGACCGTCTCGACGAGGATCCCGCCGAGCTTGCGACCGGCGACCCAGAGGTCGTTGACCGCCCGCAGCTCGACCGTCACGCCCGCGACCTGCTCGATCGCCTCGGCGCACGCGACGCCGGCAGCCAGGGTGTAGAGAACCGTCGCCGGCCCGCCCCGGGGCGGCCGCGTGATCATCGACAGGTACACGCCGGCGTCCCGCGGCGAGCACCACGCGCGTCCGCGCGTGCCGCGCCCCGCCGTCTGTTCGCGCGCAACGAGGCACGTGGGGGGCGAGATCGCGCCCGACGCCAGCAGACGCCGCGCCTCGGCGTTGGTCGAGTCGAGCGTGTCGTAGCCGAGCACGCGCATCAGCTCATTTCCCCCCCCCGCGACGCCATCCGCCGGTAGAGCTTCCCCGGCAGCTCGTGGTCCAGCTCCCCGGCGATGATCCGCGTCGCGAGGAACAACCGCTCGAGATCGACGCCCGTCGCGATTCCGAGGCGGTCGAGCAGGTAGACCAGGTCCTCCGTGGCCAGGTTGCCCGCGGCGCCGGGCGCGTACGGGCACCCGCCCAGGCCGCCCGCCGAAGCGTCGAACGTGGTGATCCCGAGCCCGAGCGCCGCGTGGACGTTGACGAGCGCGGTGCCGTACGTGTCGTGCAGATGAAGCGCGACGCGCTCTCGCGGGATCGTCCTGAGCACCCAGCCGACCGTCTCCTCGATGTCGTTCGGCGCGGCGGCGCCGATCGTGTCGCTCACGGCCACCTCGTCCACACCGAGCTCGATCAGGCGCTCCGCGACGTCGCGGACGGCTTCGCGCCCGATGCGTCCCTCGTACGGGCACGTGAAGCAGGTCGAGACGTACCCCCGCACCGTCATGGCGCGTGCCGCGGCGGCGGCGATGACCTCGCGGAAGACCTCGAGCGAGCGGGCGATCGTCATGTTGATGTTGCGCTGCGCGAACGTCTCCGACGCCGCGGTGAAGACGGCGATGCGCCGGATCCCCGCCGCGGCCGCCCGCTCGAGGCCCTCCATGTTCGGCACGAGCGCGGAGAAGGTCACGTTCGGGGCGCGCGCGATGCCGGCGACCACCTCCTTCGCGTCGGCGAGCTGGGGAACCGCGATCGGACGCACGAAGGAGGTGACCTCGATCGAGGAGAGGCCCGCGGTCACGAGCGCGTCGATGAAGGCCACCTTTCGCGCGGTGGGGATCGGCCGCGCCTCGTTCTGGAGCCCGTCGCGCGGCCCCACCTCCACGATCCGTACGCGCTCCGGGAGATCGGTCATCGTGCGGCGTCCGCGCCTCGAGGAAGGCTCCCGCCGAACGCGGGCGGCGGTTCCAGCCGCGCGAGCAGTTCGCCCATCTCGACGAGCGCGCCCTCGGCGCACAGGATCTCGCGCACGATCACGGCGTTGGGGGTGGAGAGCGTCATCTCCATCTTCATCGATTCCATGACGATGAGCGGGGCGTGGGCCTCGTAGACGCTGCCGGCCGTCGCCCTCACCTCGAGGATCCTGCCCGGCATCGGCGCCTTGAGATCCGCCTCCACGCCGGCGGCGCCGGCCGCGCTCGCGCGGCGCGCCGTGCGCGGCACGATGTCGAACGCGTGCGTGCGTCCGTCGATCCAGACCCAGACCCGCTGACCGTCGCGGCGGGCGTGGAACGGGTGGACGCGGCCGCCGATGCGCAGGCGTCCCGCCCCGCCCGCGCGGCGCTCGATCTCGACCTCGATCGCCCGGGCCGCCTCCCCCTCGGCGCCCTCGGGCGTGATCGTGACCCGGCAGGGGCCGGCGGTCGCTGCGCCCGCGCGCTCGATCGCGACGTCGGTCGTCGTACCGTCGTCGGCGCGGATGCGCACGGTCATTTGACGATCCTCCACGCGCCGCCGGACGACCACGGCGTGATCGCGCCCGCCGCGACGACGGCCGGCGGCGTCGTGACGCCGGACTCGAGCGCGGCGACGATCATCGCCTCGGGCGCGACGCCGGCCGTCGTCGCGATGGCGTGCTCCTCGAGGAAGCGCGTGCTCAGCACGCCGGCGGTAAACGCGGGATGATCGAGCACCGATCGCAGGAACCCGATGTTCGTCGTGACGCCGAGGACGACGAAGCTGTCGAGCGCGTGACGCATGCGGGCGATCGCCGCCGGCCGCGTCTCGCCCCACACCACAAGCTTCGCCAGCATCGGGTCGTAGTGCACGGTGACGGTCGATCCCTCCGTGACGCCGCTGTCGACGCGGATGCCGGGGCCGGCGGGCGGAACGTAGACGTGAATGGTCCCGGTGGAGGGCAGGAAGTCGCGCGACGGGTCCTCCGCGCAGACGCGGCACTCGATGGCATGCCCCTCCTGCGTCAGGTCCTCCTGCCTGAAGGGGAGGGGCTCGCCGCACGCCGCGCGCACCTGCGCGTGCACGAGATCGCGCCGCGTCGTCAGCTCGGTCACGGGGTGCTCGACCTGGAGCCGCGTGTTGACCTCGAGGAAGTAGAACGCGCCCGCGTCATCGACCATGAACTCGACCGTACCGGCGTTGGTGTACGAGATCGCCTGCGCGGCGCGGACCGCCGCCGCGCCCATCTCGTCGCGGATCGCCGGGGCAAGCCCCGGCGCGGGCGCCTCCTCGATGATCTTCTGGTGCCGCCGCTGGATCGAGCACTCGCGCTCGAAGAGGTGCACGACCGCACCGTGCTCGTCGCCGAGGATCTGGAACTCGACGTGCCGGGCCCGCGCGACGTACTTCTCGAGGAACACCCGCCGGTCGCCGAACGCCGCGCCGGCTTCCCGCTGAGCGGCTTCGACGGCCGCACGCAGCGCCGCGGGCTCACCCACCACCCGCATGCCCTTGCCCCCGCCACCGGCCGCGGCCTTCACGAGCACCGGGTACCCGATGGCCGCCGCGTCCGCCTCGAGCTGCGCGCGATCCTCCGCCGCGGACTCCACCCCGGGCACCACCGGCACCCCGGCCTCCCGCATCAGCGCCTTCGCCCGGACCTTGTCGCCCATCGCGCGGATCGTCTGCGGCTTCGGCCCGATGAAGCAGAGTCCCGCGTCCGAGCAGGCCTGCGCGAAGGCGGCGTTCTCCGAAAGGAACCCGTAACCGGGGTGGACCGCGTCCGCACCGCACTGTCGCGCGATCTCGATGATCCGATCTCCGCGCAGATACGTTTCCGCCGCCGTCGCCCCCTCGAGCGGGTGTGCCTCGTCGGCCGCCGACACGTGCGGCGCGGCGCGATCGGGCTCGCTGTACACAGCCAGCGGCGCGATCCCGAGCTCGCGGAGCCCCTGCGCGACGCGCACGGCGATCTCGCCCCGGTTCGCGATCAGCACCCTGGAGAACATGGCGCCAGCGTACCAGAGGCATTGGCGGGACGCTCGGAAGCCCGCGGCCGGCGGTCGCCGGGAGTCCGCGCACGAACGACCGCGGCCTTCCCGGCGCCCCGCGAGGTGAGACCGCGCGCACATCGAACGGGAGACCGGGCGCATTCGACGGATCGCGAGGCGCCGCGGGCTAGCCCGCATTATGCATGAACCGGGTCGTCCAGCGGGCGATCCAATCGCGTGAGCGCTCGTTCGAGCCTCGACGTATCGAGAGGATATGCCATCGGCTCGCCCGAACGCTCACGCGATCGGCTTGCCGCGCTGGTTGCGC
>CAZXBB010000081.1:0-9567 GCA_964638815.1 uncultured Isosphaeraceae bacterium | reverse complement strand
GGAGACGTCGAACCCGACGAAGATCGTCGGATCCGCGCGACTGAAACGCGCGGTGCCGATGGCCCACGCCCTGCGCGAGCATGGCGTGGAGCTCCTCGCCTACTCGCCGCGTCACGTCAACCCCGAGACGCGCATGGCCTTAGGGTACACCGTCGGCGACCGGTTCACGCCGGTGATCGCGCCAGTGCCGCCGGTCAACGGGTACTGGTTCCAGGCAAACACGAAGGCCCGCAACATCAGCGGCATGGGCGTCACGGCGTTCATCGACTGGACGCGGAAGAACGGCATCGAGATCTATCCGCCGCGCGAGTTCCGGCAGCTCACGCTCGACAAGTACCTCTCGTACCGGCTGGTCGCGACGTACGATCCGGCGCTGACGCCGCACACGGAGGCGTACGCGGGCACGTCGGCGCAGCTCGCACGCTTCCTCGACCGCGGCGACACGGTGTTCCTCAAGCCGCGTTTCGGGAGCCAGGGCGAGTCGGTCATCGTCATCCGGAAGGACGGCAGCGCCCCCACGCTCTCGTGCTACGCCGGGAAGAAGCGGACGACGGTGACGTGGACCTCGCCGGACGATCTGCGGGACGATCTCGCCGCGCGAATGGCCGACCGACCCTACGTGATCCAGGAAGGCGTGAAGGTCATGCGGCACGCCGGGTGCACGTTCATCGTCAGGGTCATCATGCTCAACGACGGTCGCGACTGGACGTGGACGCACAAGCTCGTGATGACGGCCGCGGACGGCGACGTCGCCAACACCTCGCAGGGCGGAACCAATCACACGCTCGAGGAGGCGCTGCCGCTGATCTTCGGCGAGCGCGACGCGCTCCGCGTGACCGGGTCGCTCCGCCGCGCGTCGTTCGACCTGACGGCGTTCATCGACACGCTCCACCCGGGGATGAACATGGAGCTGGCGTTCGACTTCCTCGTCGATGTCCGGGGCCGCGTGTGGATCGCGGAGTTCGACGTGCAGCCCGGCCTCATGAAGCCGGGGATGAACGTCGATCGGCCGTTCCATGACTTCTTCAACCTCCGGCCGGACGAACGGCCGCTCTACGAGAAGTACGTCGCGCCGCACGGCCGGGCCCTGGCAACCTTCCTCCTTTCGAAGCTCCGGGCGCGGCGCGCCGCGTGAGGTCCCCATGACGCACGTCGGGTTTCTCTATAACGGCGGCTCCGGCAGGGGCCCGGCGCAGACCTTCAGCAACTCCGTCTTCAACCGGGCAATCCTGATCGACGCATTCCTGCGACGGTCGGGCGACCGGCTGTTCGTCTACTCGCCGCACGCGATCGTCGACATCGCGACCGACGTGCCCGGCTACGTCATCGAGGATCGGTCGTTCATCGCCGCGAGCGCCCCCGTCCCGCGCGTCAACGCGAACTGGGTCTACCGGTTCCGGCGACTGATGGACAAGGGCATGGGCTACCGGCGATTCCGCCGCTGGACGAAGCGCAACGACGTCGGGATCTACGTGCCGTTCGAGTTTGCCGCGCTCGCCAGCGACAAGCTCCGCACCTACGAGGCGGTGCGGGAGTTCGATCCCGCGCTGCATCCGCACACGGAGAGATACGCAGGATCGGTGGAGCAGCTGGAGTCGTTTCTCGAGCGCGGCGAGGCCGTGTTCATCAAGTCGCGGTGGGGAAGCCAGGGCAATCGGATCTTCGTCCTCCGCCGGGAGGGCGGGCGCTTGTCGCTCGCGCGGTACGGGAGCGGCGACCGGGAGGTGCGTGAGCTGCCGACCCCGGAGCGCGTCGTCGGGATCCTCGATGCGGCCGCCGCGCGCCGCCCCTACGTGGTGCAGGAGGGCGTCAACACGATGCGCTGCGACGGATCGGCGTTCGACATCCGCGTCATCGTGCTCGACGACGGTCGCGCGTGGCAGTGCATCACCGAAGCGCGCATCGGCGCCCCGGGCAGCGACGTCTCGAACATTCACCAGGGCGGGCGGTTCCTCGCCCCGGAGGACGTCCTCCCGGCGCTGTTCGGGCCGGCGCGCGCGGCGCAGATCGTGGACACGATGGTCCGTACCGCCGAGAGCCTCGCCGCCCACCTCGACCGCGGCTTCCCGGGCCAGCTCATGGAGATCGCCCTGGACTTCATGCTCGATCCCGCCGGGGAGCTTTATCTCGCGGAGATCAACACGAAACCGGGCATGGCGGGCATCGGCTTCTTCAGCACAGTCTTCGACATGACGGGCGAGGACCAGGACGCCCTCGCAAAGTACGTGCTGCCCCACACCACGAGCCTCGCGCGTTTCCTGCGGGGGAAGCTCGACGCCCTGGACGACGTGTCATCGGCCCGCGTGGCATAGATCGACCGCAAACCCCGGCTCTTCCGGGCTCTTCCGGACAGGCCCCCCCGCGCGTGCCGATAGACGGGTGAGAGGATGAACCCGATGGACGAACTGCTGCTCGTGCTCGCGCGGAACCAGCTCCGGGTGACGATGGTGCTGCTCGGCATCGCCGTCCTCATCCTGTCGTCGCTCATCCGGAAGAAGAGACGCGTGAGCGCGCGGCGGCGGTCGGACGAGGACGATGCGGCCGACCTCGACACGAGCCTCGCAGGCCGGTTCGGTCTCGACGCGGAAGCCTCGTCCGAGCGTCAGGCGGCCTCGTCAACCCGATCCTGACCCGTCGCGGCGCGTGACGCCGCGACCTCCCCGAACGCGGCAAGAAACCGTGCGACATCCTCGTCCGTGATCGCCCCCATCGTCGAGACACGGAAGATGCGGTCGGCCAGGACCGCCTGCCCGGCGTAGATCACGAAGCCCCGTCGCTTGAGTTCGTCGTGCAGCGCGTCGTACGGGAGCGATCCGGGCAGCCGGTACGACCTGAGCACGCACGACGAGGCCCCTTCCGGCAGCAGCGCGGCGACGCCGAGGCCCGCCAGCCCGTCACGCACGCGTCGGGCGAGCGAGCGGTACCGTTCGCGGCGCCCCCGCCAGCCGCCGCCGTCGGCAAGCTCGCACAGTGCGGCGTCCAGCGCGTGCAACCCGTGCACCGCCGGCGTGAAGAGCGTGCCCCCCGTCGCCTGCGCGTCCTCGTGCCGGCGCAGGTCGAGCGTGAGCGTGCGCACGGGGACGTGCTCGTCGTCCAGCGCCTGGCGCCGGACCACCACGGACGCCGTGCCCGGCACGCCGTGCAGGCACTTGTTCGATGACGCGGCGCACGCCGCTACGCCCCACCCCTCGAAGTCGATCGCCTCCGCCCCGAAGCTGCTCACGGCGTCCACGAGGAGCGCAACGCCGCGGGCGCGGCAGGCGGCGCCGAGCGCGGCGAGGTCGTTGAGCCGCCCGGTCGTGGTCTCGTGGTGGACGACCGCGACGTGGCGGACGTCCGGCCGCCCGTCGAGCACCCGCGCGACCGCGTCGACGTCGGGCGCGGCGCTCCAGGCGTGGTGCACCGGCACGACGGGCATGCCGTGGACGCCGAGGATCGCCGCGATCCGCTCGCCGTAGACACCGTTCGCGACGACGAGCGTCGGCGACGCATCGGGCACGAGGCTCGTCAGCATCGCTTCGACCGCGGTCGTACCGGACCCGGTGAGCACGACGGCGGTCCACTGCCGGGGATCGAGCCCGTAGACGGCGAGCAGCGCGCGCCGGACGCGCGTCTGGAGCGCGGCGAACTCCGGTTCGCGGTGGCAGAGATCCGGTCCCGCGAGCGCCCTGCGCACGCGCTGCGAGAGATTGACCGGGCCGGGGTTGAGCAGGATCACGCGGCCGCCCTCCCGTCGCTGCCGATGTGACGCATGAGCCGCGCGCGGACGGCATCCGGCGCGAGCGCGGGTCGCGGCAGACCGCCGGTTGCGCCGCGCCGGATCGGGACGTGCACGAAGCGCGGGCCCGTGCTCCGCGGCGACGCGAGCGCGTGCGCGAGCGCGTCGAGGCCGCAGCCGCCGAAGACCGTGTAGCCGCACGCCGCCGCGACGCCGGGAAACGACGTCGTCGCGGCGACCGTCGCCTGTCCGCCGGTGCTCTCGTGCGATCCGTTGTCGAGGACGACGTGGACGAGGTTCGGCCCGGCGTACGCGCCGACCGTCGCGAAGCTGCCCATGCGCATGAGCGCCGCGCCGTCCCCGTCCACGACGACGACGCGCAGATCCGGTCGCGCCCGCGAGAGGCCGAGGCCGAGCGACGCCGCGCACCCCATCGATCCCACCATGTAGAAGTGGTTCGGGCGGTCCGCGATCGCGAACAGCTCGCGTCCCGTGTAGCCGGTCGCCGCGATCACGACCGTCTCCTCGACGGGCGTGCGCGCGACGATCTCGCGCAAGGCGTCGGCGCGGGTCGGCGGCGCGTGAGCGCCTTCGGCGTGATAGCCGCGCTGCGCGTCCGCGTCGCGGCGCCCGAGGCGCGGCGGCGAAGCGGCCGCGGTCCGGGACGGCGGTGACGCGAGCGTCCCCTTGCGGACGATCAGCGCGTACGGCGACGACTCGGCGCGAAGGTGCCGGTCGGCGCCGTCGAGGACGCGGTCGAGATCCGCCTCGTCGTGCGGCAGGTCGTCAAACGGCACCCGCATGTGCCCGAGGAGATCGCGCGTGATCGCGCCCATCAGCTCGTGCTGCGGCTCGTCGCCCTCCCCGGGGCCGCCGCGCAGCGTCACGAGGAGGAGCACCGGGATCCGGAACGGCCACGTCAGCGATGTGATCGGGTTCACCGCGTTGCCGAGGCCGGAGTTCTGCATGAAGACGACGCCGCGGCGGCCGCCCAGGAAGGCCCCCGCCGCCATCGCCACCGCGTCACCCTCGTTCGCCGCGGCGAGGTAGTCGGGCGCGGCGTCGCGGACGATCGCATCGATGAGCGGCCCGAGGTGCGAGCAGGGCACGCCCGTGAACCACGAGAGCCCGCGCCGGCGCGCCCGTTCCAGGAATGTCGCGGCGTCGATCATGGTGCCTCGCCGTGTCGGCGGCCGTCAGCCGGCCCGTCGGAACGGCGCCTCGGAGTGAGCCTGTCCGGCGTCGGGCAGGTACCGCGCGCGCGCCAGCGCCAGCTCGTCAACCCCCTGGAGACGGAACAGCTCGTCGAGGCCCGCGATCCGCGTGTCGACTCCGACGACCGCGCGCGCCGCGCGGATGTCGCGCGCGACGGACTGCATCGCGCCGACGGCGGCGCGGATCGTGTGATTCGCCCAGATCACGACGCTGATGCCGGCCTCGACGAACACCTCCGTCGGCGTCGTCGCATACTTCGTCGGTGCGATGAGCAGCGGCGCACGGCCGCCCCATTCCGCGACGAACCGGAGGACCTCGTCGGCGTCGAAGCTCGCGCTGTGGATGAAGATCGCGTCCGCCCCCGCCGCGTGGTACACCTCGGCGCGACGCAGCGCCTCGTCCAGGCCCCAGCCGGCGATGAGCGCCTCGACGCGGGCCACGACGCAGAAGTCGGGGTCTTCGGCGGCGTCGCGGGCCGCGCGGATCTTCCCGCAGAACTCCTCCGGGCACGCCAGCGGCTGGCGCGCGCCGTCGAGGAAGCTGTTCGTCTTCGGGAAGACCTTGTCCTCGACGCACACGCCGGCGATGCCGCGTTGCTCGAGCTTGCGGACGAGTCTCCGGACGTTGTTGAAGTTGCCGTAGCCGGTGTCGCCGTCGAGCAGGATCGGCGCCGTCGTGGCGTCGGCCATGAACTCGGCGACCTCGACGATCTGCGTCCAGCTCGCCTCGTTGTTGTCGCGGACGCCAAGCTGGGCGGAGATCGCGAGGCCGCTCGCCCAGATCGCCGGGAATCCCGCCTCCTCGACGATGCGGGCACTGAGCCCGTCATGCGCCTCGAGAAGGAACTCGGTCTCCGCCGACGCGAGCAGCGCGCGGAGACGCGTCGTGCGTCGCGGTGCGAGGGCGTGCGGCGGCGGGACGGCGGTGCGGTTATCGGAAACGGCTCTGCTCATGGGAACGACCGGTTCCTTATCGGTTGCCCGCCCGCCCGACTGGAGCGGGCGCCGCGGCGATTCCCGGACGTTTCCCGCGCCCGCAGCGGCCGAACGGCGGTACGATCGCCCCGGGGCCAACACCCGGCCGCAGGAGGAAGGCATGCACCCACGATCGCCGAACCGGACCCGTCTCGCGGGGGCGCTCATCATCCTCGTCGCCGCGACGGGCGCGACCGGGCTGAGGCCCGCGTCCGACGCGTGGCGCGAGCGGGAGGAGGCCGGGGAGCGTTACGCGACGCGGCGCGGCGACGGTCTTCCGCCGAAGTCGCCGAACCCCTGGTTCTTCAACGAGCGCGCGTATCCGTTCGGACGGATCCCGATGGACGAATGGCACGCGGCGCGAGTCCAGGCCGCGGCGCTGCGGCGGCAGACCCCGCTGACCGCCTCGACCTGGACGCCGCGCGGCCCCACGAACATCGGCGGTCGCATCACCGACATTGCCGTGCACCCCACCGACGGGAACGTCGTCTACGCGGGCGCCGCCGAGGGCGGCGTGCTGCGCACCGACGACGGCGGACAGAGCTGGACGCCGCTCTTCGATGACCAGCCCGCGATCTCGATCGGCGCCCTCGCCATCGATCCGGCCAACCCCGACGTCGTCTACGCCGGCACCGGCGAGGTAAACCCGGGCGGCGGCGGCGTGGCGTACGGCGGCGTCGGCCTGTTCCGCTCCGTCAACGGGGGCGCAACCTGGGAATCGCTCGGACTCGAAGAGAGCGCGGCCATCGGCCGCATCCGCGTGGACCCGACGGATTCGGACCGCATCTTCGTCGCGGTCATGGGGCGCCTGTGGGAGGAGAGCCCGGAGCGCGGCGTGTACCGCACGACCGACGGCGGCGCGACGTGGGATCGCGTGCTGCACACGAGCGACCGCACCGGCTGCGTCGACCTCGTCATGCGCCCCGATGATCCGGACGTGCTTTACGCGGCGATGTGGGAGCGTCTCCGCCAGCCCGAGTCCTACGACTACGGCGGGCCCGGCTGCGCGGTGTACCGCACGCTCGACGGCGGCGGCACGTGGACGCTCGTCGCCGGCGGCCTCCCGGCGCCCGACGGCGGGGGCGGCCGCATCGGGCTGAGCCTGTGCGCATCCGACCCGGACGTCATGCACGCGGTCTACGCCGACCGCATCGGCTACTTCGACGGGCTCTACCGATCGACCGACGGCGGCTTCACGTGGAGCCGGACGAACGACGGCTCGCTGTCGGACGTCTTCGCGTCGTACGGCTGGTGGTTCGGCAACGTGCGCACGCACCCGACTGACCCGAACCGGATCTTCGTGCTCGGCCTGCCCTTCTACCGCAGCACGAACGGCGGCGGATCGTACGGCAACGCATCGGACAGCATGCACGTGGACCACCACGCGCTCGCGTTCGGTCCGGGCGCGAACCCGGTGATGTACGCCGGGAACGACGGCGGCGTCTACCGATCGACGAACGGCGGCAGCGCGTGGACGAAGCTGCCCGACCTTCCCGTGACGCAGGCGTACCGCATCGCGCTCGACGCGAACAACCCGAACGCGTGCTACATCGGCGCGCAGGACAACGGCACGCTCCGCACGCTCACCGGCCAGGCGGACGACTGGGATCACATCTACGGCGGCGACGGCTTTCAGCCGCTCGTGCACCCGGAGAGCTCGAACCGCGTCTGGGCCGAATACCAGTACGGCAACCTCGCCTACTCGAGCAACCAGGGCGGCTCGTGGACCGGCGCGACCGGCGGCGTGAGCGGCGCCGACCGCTTCAACTGGAACACGCTGCACGTACAGGACCCGACGGATGCCGACCGCCGGTACTTCGGCACCAACCGTCTCTACCGCAGCACGGGCAACACGAGCTGGACCGCGATCAGCCCGGACCTCACCGGCGGCCCCGGCCAGCAGGGCGGCCAGGTGAACGGCACGCTCACGACCGCGTCGGTGTCCGCGCCGGATCCCGACGTAATCTGGACCGGCAGCGACGACGGTCTCGTCCACGTGACGACGAACGGGGGAGGGAGCTGGACGGAGGTCTCGCAGGACCTGCCCGTGCGGTGGATCACCTCGGTGCGGGCGGATCCATTCGTGCGCGAGACGGCCTACGTGACGATCTCCGGCTTCCGCTGGTCGGAATCGATCGCGCACGTCTATCGCACGGACAACCTCGGCGCGGTCTGGTTCGCCATCGACGGCAACCTCCCCGACGCGCCGGCGAACGAGATCCTCCCCGACCCCGGGCAGCCGGACCGCTTCTTCGTCGCCACCGACCTCGGCGTCTACGAGACGGCGAACGGCGGCGCGACGTGGCACGCGCTCGGCGCTGGTCTGCCGAACGTGGTGGTGACGTCGCTCGCGCTGAACGCCACGAATCGCGATCTGTTCGCCGGCACCTACGGACGCAGCGTGTTCTCGATCAGCGTCCCGGCCCTTGACTGCGTCGCGGACCTCGACGGCAGCGGCGCGGTGGACTTCGGCGACATCGTGGCCGTGCTGGCGGCGTGGGGACCGTGCGGCGCGTGCCCGGAGGACTTCGACGGCGACGGCTCGGTGACGTTCGCGGACCTCCTGCGCGTGCTGGCGGACTGGGGACCTTGCGTGTGAGGTGCGCGGAGGCGGACGCGCAGCCGGACGCGGTCGCGCACACGGACGCGCACGCGCACGCGGACGCGCACGCGCACGCGCACACGGACGCGCACGCGCACGCGCACGCGCACACGGACGCGCACGCGCACACGGACGCGCACGCGCACACGGACACGCACGCGCACACGGACGCGCACGCGCACGCGCACACGGACACGGTCGCGCACACGACGCGCACACGGACGCGTGACACTCACGCGCGCGCGTACGCTTCCTTCAGCCAGCGCTTGACCTCCGCGTCAACGTCCTGCTTCGATTCCAGCCGCACGCGGTGCGACACCATCGCGTTGAAGCTGCCCGACGCCTCGAGGCGGTCGGTGGTCGGCTCGCCCTTCAGGTTCAGGCCGAGATCGACGCGGGTCGCGGTGGACGGCTGGATGATCGCGAACTGCTTCGACCGGCGCAGGCTGACGTATGCCTTCTTCGGCGCGATTTCGACGTCCGCGCCGAATCCGGTGGCTGCGGACACGAGTGCGTCGTAGATCGGGCGCAGCTCCGCCTTCTTCCCGGCGTACTGCGAGCCGACGAGGTCGTCCGTCTCCGCCGCCCCGGTGGCGGAGCGCAGGGCGCGATGCGCGACGAGGTTCGCGTATCCGTGCGTCAGGCCGTGATCGGCCTTGAGGTGCTTCACGATCTCCCCGTGCTTCGCCAGCCCGGACGCCTTCGCGACCTTCAACCATTGCGGCAGCGTCCGGCCGGTCTTCTCCTTCAGGTTGGCGACCATCGTGGCTTCCATCTCGGCGGGGGTGGGCATTCGTGGTTCTCCTTCCTCATCGTGCGCCATCGGGGCGCCGCGTCCTGCGAGTGATTCCGGACGGGCGGTCGTCGATTACCGCGCGAACTCGTAGTAGGTCGGCGCCGCCGGTCCCACCGGCAGTCCCAGCCCGAACACCCACAGGTAGAAGAACGCGATCCACCCGAGCAGGAACAGCAGGCTGTAGGGCAGCATCGTCGCGATGAGCGTGCCGATGCCGAGCTTGCGGTCATAGCGGCACGCGAAGGCGAGGATCAGGCCGAAG
>CAZXBB010000080.1:0-13663 GCA_964638815.1 uncultured Isosphaeraceae bacterium | reverse complement strand
CGAGTGTGCGAACGCCACCCGGCCTTGTCTTCGACGAGACCCGGGCACACGTCTTCAAGTCGTGCGATGCGAGCGGTCCCTACGGCGCCGCGCACTTCGGGCAGATCAGCCCTTCCTTCGCCGCCGCCACGCAGCACTCGTGCTCGCACTCGCCCCCTGCCGCCCGGGCTTCGGCGCAGCACGCGGGCAGCGCGGCGGCCGGCCCGGTCTCGCCCTCCTTCACTGGCGGCGGCGCCGGCGCGCCAAGCACGATCTCGAGGTCGGGGCGCACGGCCCGCGCACCGGCCACGCCCTCGTCGGTGACGTTCGTCTCCCAGAGATAGACCTGCTTCAGCGCGGGCAGCGTCGTCAGCAGCGCGAGACCCTCGTCCGTGACCTCCGTACCGAAGAGGTTCAGGTACTCCAGCCGCCCGAGACCGGCGAGGTGGGCGAGGCCCCCGTCCCCGACGGGCGTCTGCTCGAGCCGCAGCCGCCGCAGCGCGGTGAACGGCGACAGCCGCGCGAGACCGTCGTTCGTGACGCCGGTGCGCGCGAGGTTGAGCCACGCGAGCGACGGCTCGAGACCGGCGAGCAGCGCGAGGTCGGCGTCCGCCGCGTCGCGTCCGAGAACGCTCAGGTTGACGTCGATCGCGCTCGTGTCGGCGGCGATGCGCCCCGCGACGCCGCCGCGCGCACGGATCGCCGCAAGCGCGCGCTGTTCGGTCGCGGCATCGACCGGCTTCACGCCGAGCGGATCGGTTGTCTCCTGCTGCGGCGCCGGACGCGCGGGCCCGGTGTTCGCCGGAGGGGCCGGGGCGATCGTCGCGGTCCCGGGCGATGCCGGGGCGACGTCCGGGGCGCCGTCGGGCCGACGGTCCGGCCGATCGTCGCGCCGATCGTCCAGCCGATCGTTCAGCCGATCGTTCAGCCGACCCAGGGCGCTCCCGGCCGCCGGCGCCCCGGCGTCGATCCACGCGCGCACCGTGTCGATCGCTTCGTCCGTCAGTCGCTCGCCGTTCTTGGGCATGAGGTCGATGTGCCCGGCGGGAAGGCTGATGCGCTCGATGAGCAGGCTGGCCGACGCGTCGCCCGGCGTAATCACCGCGAGCGCGGGGTCGCCGCCGAGGTAGTGCTCCGGCGCGTCGAGACGCAGCATCGCCTTCTGTCTCTTCGGACCGTGGCACTTGATACAGTGCGCGTCGAAGATCGCCTGCACGGCCGCGTGACCCGCCGGCGGCGTCCCGGCGACGACCGAGACGACCGGGGGCGCCGGCGCGTCGGTCGGCGCGGACGCGGGCGCCGGGGTCCGGAACACCTCGAGCAGGTGGCCCTGCCCGTGCACGAGCTCGCCGCCGAGGTATGCCCCGCCCGCGACGAGCAGGGCCGACAGGATCAGCGCCCCGCGGTAGGTGTTCCGAAGCCACGACCAGTCGGCGATGCGCACCAGCAGGCCGGCGAACGCGGCAAGGAGCGCCGTCCCCGCGACCGCCACCCCGGTCCAGCGGTGCCAGAAGAGCGTGCCCGCCGCGGCCCGCGTCTGCGGCTCGACGTCGGCGTTGATCCATCCGAGCCACGCCGCGAGCGCCGCCGCGAGCGCGCCGACGACCACGCAGGTGTACCCGACCGGGGAGATCCCGCGACCGGCGTCGCCGCGGAACCGGCGCAGCACCTCGACGACGCCCGCCGTGATGAGCAGGCCGATCGGGAAGTGCACGACCGCCGGATGCAGGCGACCGGCGAAGCGCAGGATCGCGGCGGGCTCGGCGCTCGGGGTCAGGGCCGATGCCGGGGCGGCCGTCGCGAGAAGATCGAGGAAAACATCCGGTGTCATGAACGATCGCTCCTTCGCCTACACCTTAGCCCGGATGAGCCGTGAAGCGGGTCGTCCAGCGGGCGATCCGGCCGCGTGACCGCTCGTTCGAGCCTCGACGGGGAACGGGGAACGGGAAATCGGGAACCTCAGAACAGTCAATTGAACAATGGGAAACGGGAAGTCGGGAATCTCGGAGTACAACCTCACAACTGCAACTCGCGAAATCCGTTGCGCGCTCACTCAACGGCATTCGCGGCTACCTGCACGCGCCCCACGCCCCGAGCACGCGCAGCAGGTCGGGCACGCCGGCCGCGCCGTCGCGGTCGAGGTCCGCGGGGCAGAAGCACAGGTCGCACGGGCCGACGCTCGCGCTGCCGTCGGCGCCGGCCGTGCCCGTGACCGTCGGCGTGCCGATCGCCGGACGCGGACGCGCCCCGGTCGCGCCCGGCAGGCACGCCCACTCGAGCGAGATGCACCGCGTCTCCCCGCAGCAACTGTCGATGAGGCACACCAGGCCGGGCGGGCACGTGCCGTCCGGACAGAACGGCATGTCGTTGCAGTCCGCGAGGAGATCGACGCAGAACGTCTCGCCGTCGAACAGCTCGAAGCAGACGCAGAGCGGGCTGTCGTTGCAGATCGTGCCCTTGGTCTCGCACGTCCACGGCACCTCGCACGCATAGGGCTCCAGGCATCCGCCCCAGGCCGCGAGCAGCGCGAGCAGGTCCGGAAAGCCCACGCGGCCGTCGCGATCGAGGTCCTCCGGGCACGGGCACTGCGTACACGGATCGCCTCCGGCGACCTGTGCGTCGGTCGTGGCGATCGCAAGGAGAAGCGTGACGGACGCGGCAAGGGCAAGCCTGCACATGATCGGACTCCGTCGTGTCAGGGGATTTCGCAGGTCGAGGCTACGGCGGACCTCTCCGGCCCGCAAGGTAAAAGCCGTCTGTGACATCGACCGATAAAAGAATGACGAGGAGCAGGAACGTCCTGCTACGATGGCAGCGACGAGGATTGTCATGCGAGGAAGGCACGGGCCCGACAGCTCCTGGCTTGTACTGCGCGCGGCGGCGGCCGTCGCCGTCGTCGTCGTCGGCGTCGGGGGCGCGGAAACCGTCGGGGGCGCGGGGGGCGCCGGGGGCGTGGCCGGCGCGGCGCGTACGGCGCCCGGCGCGGGGGGCGCGGCCGGGGGAGCGCCCGGCGCGGGCCCGATCGACTTCGCCCGCGACATTCGACCCGTCCTCGCCGGGAACTGCTTCAAGTGCCACGGCCCCGACGCCCGCGCGCGGAAGGCGGGGCTGCGTCTCGACACGCGTGACGGCGCGATCGCGCCGCTCCGGTCGGGCGTCCCGGCCATCGTGCCGGGCGATCCCGACGCCGGAGCGCTCGTCGCGCGACTTGCCTCGCACGACGAGGACTTCCGCATGCCGCCGGCGGAGGAGCGCCCGCGTCTCGACGACGGCACGATTTCGCTCGTGCGCGAGTGGATCGCGCAGGGCGCCGTCTACGAGCCGCACTGGGCGTTCGTCGCGCCGGAGCGTCCGGCCCCCCCGCCGGTCGAGGACGCCGCGTGGCCCGCGAACGACATCGATCGCTTCGTCCTCGCGCGGCTCGAGGAGGAGGGTCTGCGCCCCGCCCCCGCCGCCGACCGCCCCGCGCTGATCCGCCGCGTCACGCTGGACCTCACGGGTCTGCCGCCGACCCCCGGGGACGTCGAGGCATTCGTGAACGACGACCGGCCCGACGCGTGGGAGCGCGTCGTGGATCGCCTGCTCGACGATCCCGCGTACGGCGAGCGCTGGGCCCGCGTCTGGCTCGACCTCGCCCGCTACGCCGACACGAAGGGCTACGAGGTTGACCGCCGCCGCACGATCTGGCCCTGGCGCGACTGGGTGATCCGCGCGCTCAACCGGGACGTTCCCTTCGACCGGTTCACGATCGAACAGCTCGCGGGCGACCTCCTCGAGACGCCGACGCGTGACCAGCAGCTCGCCACCGCCTTCCACCGCAACACGATGACGAACGACGAGGGCGGGACCGACGACGAGGAGTTCCGCGCGGCCGCGGTGGTGGACCGGGTCAACACGACCATGCAGGTGTGGATGGGCGTCACGATGAGTTGCGCGCAGTGTCACGATCACAAGTACGACCCGATCTCGCAGCGCGAGTACTACGAGCTCTACGCGTTCCTCGACACGACGCAGGACACGGACGCGATGGACGAGGCGCCCACGCTCGAGGTGCCGGACGAGGCGCAGGCGGCGCGCCGGGCCCAGATCAACCGTGAGCGCGTGCATCTCGACGTCCTGATCCAGCGCGAGCTTGCGGGCGTCACCTCCGACGTCGGGACGGAGACGCCCGCGGACGGCGGCGCCGACGCGCACGATGCGCACGACGCGCCGCGCGACTCCGTCTGGATCGACGACGATCTCCCGGTCGGCGTCGAGGCCGAGACGAGCGGGTCCGCCGCGGGCGAGTGGCAGTGGGCGGACGACCACCGGCCCCCGGCGCGCAGCGGGGTGCGCACCTGGGGCGGCAGCGCCGACGCCGGCGTGACGGCGCAGCACTTCTTCATGAAGGCGCACTTCCCCCCGGTGGTCGCCGCGGGGGACGTGCTGTTCGTGGACGTTCATCTCGACCCCCGTGATCCGCCGCGCCAGATCATGCTCCAGTGGCACGACACCCGCGACTGGGAGCACCGCGCGTACTGGGGCGCGAACGTGATCGCGTGGGGCGCGGACGGCACGCCGAGCCGCCTCGCGCGCGGCCCGCTCCCGGACGCAGGCCGCTGGGTGCGTCTGGAGGTCCCGGCGGCGGACGTCGGGCTCGCGCCGGGCGACGCGGTCGCTGGCTGGGCGTTCACCCACCACGGGGGCACGGTCCGCTGGGACCGCGCCGGCGTGCGCGGCACGACGCGTCACGACGAGCGCCACCTCGCGTCGCAGCTCGTGTGGGAGGACCGCGCGAAGGAGATCGATCCGGCGCTTCTGCCGCGCGACGTGGTGCCTGCGCTCGCGGTCGCCGCGGGAGAGCGCTCCGGCGAAGAGCGCGAGCTGCTGCGGACCTACTACCTGCGCAACGTGCATCGGCCGACGCGACGCCAGATCGAGCCGCTGCTGCTCGAGTCCGACCGGCTTGCGGCGGAGCTGCGTCACATGTCACGAGAAGTGCCGCACGTTCCGGTGATGCGCGAGCAGCCGCCGTCCGAGCGTCGCACCTCGCACGTGCACCGGCGCGGCAGCTTTCTCGACAAGGGCGATGTCGTCACGCCCGGCGTGCCCGCGATCTTCCCGCCGCTGCCCGCCGAAGCCCCGCGGAACCGCCTCGGTCTCGCGCGGTGGCTCGTGAGCGCCGACAACCCGTTGACGGCGCGGGTCGCGGTCAACCGTCTCTGGGCGCAGCTCTTCGGCACCGGGCTCGTCGAGACGCAGGAGGATTTCGGCATCCGGGGCGCACCGCCGACCCATCCGCGTCTGCTCGACTGGCTCGCCACGGAGCTGGTCGCCGGCGACTGGAGCCTCAAGCGCATCCTGCGCACGATCGCGACGTCCTCGACTTACCGGCAGTCGTCGGCGGTGACGGCTGCGCTCCTCGAGCGCGACCCGGGGAACCGTCTCCTCGCGCGCGGACCGCGGCTGCGGCTCGAGGCCGAGATGATCCGCGACCAGGCGCTCGCGGTCGCCGGGCTGCTGAGCAGGGACCTGTACGGCCCGCCCGTCTTCCCCCCGCAGCCCGCCGTCGTATGGAGCATCATCTACAGCAACGACCTCTGGACGACTTCGGAGGGTCCCGACCGGCATCGCCGCGCCCTCTACACGTTCTGGCGACGCACGAGCCCGTACCCTTCGAGCGTCACATTCGACGCGCCGAGCCGCGAGTTCTGCGTCCCGCGCCGGATCCGCACCAACACGCCGCTCCAGGCGCTCGTCACGCTGAACGACCCGGTCTACGTGGAGGCGGCGCAGGCGCTCGCGCGGCGCATCGTGACCGAGGCCCCGCCGGCGGCCGAAGCCCGCGCCGCCCGCGGCGTCCGGCTCTGCCTCGCGCGGCCGGCGCAAGCCGACGAGATCGCGGCGCTCGTCGCGCTCCACGAGGATGCCCGCGCCGGGCTTCGCGCCGATCCCGAGGCGGCGCTCGCCCTCGCCACCGATCCCCTCGGGCCGCTTCCCCCTGATCTCGCCGGCGCCGACTGCGCGGACCTCGCGGCGTGGACCGTCGTCGCCAACGTGCTCCTCAACCTCGACGAGTTCCTCGTGAAGCGATGACCATGGACCCGCATCTCGACCACGCCCGCGCCATCACGCGACGACACTTCCTGCGTCGGGGCAGCGCCGGCATGGGCGCGCTCGCGTTTGCCGGGCTGCTCGACGAGGGTCTGTTCGGCGCGGGCGCGGCGTCCCGCGGCACGCCGCACTTCCCGCCGCGGGCGAAGAGCATCATCTACCTGCACATGGCGGGCTCGCCGCCGCAGCAGGATCTCTTCGACTTCAAGCCGAGGCTCAACGAGCTGCACGGCGCACCGTGCCCCGAGGCCTTCCTCGAGAACGAGCGTTTCGCGTTCATCAGGGGACACCCGAAGATCCTCGGCTCGCCCTACCGCTTCCGCCGGCACGGTGCATCCGGGGCGTGGGTGTCCGAGCTGCTCCCCCACTTCTCGACGATCGTCGACGACGTGATGCTCGTGCAATCGATGCACACCGACGAGTTCAACCACGCGCCGGCGCAGCTCTTCCTCTACACCGGCTCGCCGCGGCTCGGACGTCCGTCGATGGGCTCGTGGCTGACGTGGGGCCTGGGCTCCGAGAACCGCAACCTCCCCGGGTTTGTCGTGCTCGTTTCCGGCGGGAAGACGCCGAGCGCGGGCCAGAGCGTGTGGGGCAGCGGTTTCCTGCCATCGGTGCACCATGGCGTGCAGTGCCGATCGTCCGGCGAGCCGGTGCTCTACGTCTCGGACCCGAAGGGCATGGACCGCGACCTGCGGCGACGCAGCCTCGACACGCTCCGCGCGATGAACGAGGCGCGGCAGGCCGAGCACGGCGACCCGGAGACGCTCTCGCGGATCGAGCAGTACGAGCTGGCGTTCCGGATGCAGATGTCGGTGCCGGAAGTGATGGACATCGGTCTCGAGCCGGCGTCGGTCCGCGCGATGTACGGCGCCGAGCCCGGCGCGCCGTCTCTCGCCAACAACTGCCTCCTCGCCCGCCGTCTCGTCGAGCGCGGCGTCCGTTTCGTGCAGCTCTTCGACTGGGGGTGGGACACGCACGGTACCGGCCCGAACGACGACATCGTGACGCAGCTTCCCCGCAAGTGCCGCGCCATGGACCGGCCCGTGTCGGCGCTGGTGCTCGACCTCAAGCAGCGCGGCCTGCTCGACGACACGCTCGTCGTCTGGAGCGGGGAGTTCGGTCGCACGGCGATGAACGAGGAGCGCAACGGCTCGAAGTACCTCGGCCGCGACCATCACCCGCACTGCTTCACGATCTGGATGGCCGGCGCGGGCGTGCGGTCGGGCGAGGTGATCGGCGCGACCGACGAGCTGGGCTATCACATCACCGATACGCCGATTCACGTGCACGACCTCCAGGCGACGATCCTCCACCTGATGGGGCTCGACCACGAGCGGCTGACGCACCGCTTCCAGGGACGCGACTTCCGCCTGACGGACGTGCACGGGCGCGTGGCAACCGAGCTGCTGGCGTAGGGCGAACGGAACGCCGTGCCGCCCGCGTCCCGCTCCGCGCGACCGGGGGAGCGGACGCCGAGCCGCGCGGGCGGGAACGCGGTACACTCGCGCGATGCTCAGCGAGCTCGAATCGGCCGCGCACCGATACGCCGGCTACGCGAAGGAAGTGATCGCACCCGCCGTCTTCGGCGCCCGCGCCGACCTCGATGTCGCCATGCACCAGTGCCCCGATCCGATCCCGCTCGCGGCGGCGCTCGCGGCGTCGTACGAGCCGGCGCCGCTCGGCTGGCGCTGGGGCCCGGCGTGGTCGACGGCGTGGTTCCGCCTGCGCGGCCGCGTGCCGGAAACGAGCGGCGAGGTCGCCCTGCGATTCTCGTGCGGCACCGAGGCGCTGCTCTGGCGCGACGGCAGGCCGACCCAGGGCTTCGACGTCAACCGCGACACGCACGTCATCGCGGGTGCGAAGCCCGGGGACGACGTCGATCTGCTCATCGAAGCGGCGTGCAACCGCCCGCTCGGCATCACCGCGTTCTGGTGGGACCCGCCCGGCACGCAGGAGCGCTGGGCGAGCGATCTGCCCGGAATCCTCGAGCGGGCGGAGCTGGCCGCGTACGACGCCGGCGTGTGGCGTCTCTGGCGCACGTACGAGTTCGTTCAGCAGCTCGCGGCCGGGCTTCCCGCGGACACGCCGCGCGGGCACGCGCTCTTCGACGCCCTGCGTCGCGCGACACAGCGCCTCGACGACCGGAACGTCACCGAAGGCGCCGCCGACGCCACGGCGATCCTGACCGCGGCCCTGGCCGCGAGCGGCGCGGACGGCGCGTCGCGCTGCTTCGCCGTCGGGCACGCCCACATCGACACGGCGTGGCTCTGGCCGATCCGCGAGACGCGTCGCAAGTGCCTGCGCAGCTTCGCGACCGTGCTGCGTCTGATGGAGCGGTATCCCGACTTCCGGTTCCTGTGCAGCCAGCCGCAGCAGTACGCGTGGGTCGAGGAGGACGCGCCGGCGCTGTTCGGCGAGATCGCCGGGCGCGTACGCGAAGGACGGTGGGAGGCCGCCGGGGCGATGTGGATCGAGCCGGACTGCAACGTGCCCTCCGGTGAGGCGCTTCTGCGTCAGGTCATCTACGGCGTGCAGTACTGGCGGGAGAAGTTCGGCGACGCGGCGCCGCAGGACATCCTCTACCTGCCCGACACGTTCGGCTTCCCGGCGTCGCTGCCCACGATCATGGCGGCGGCGGGCCTCGACACGTTCATCACGAACAAGCTCTCGTGGAACGAACGCAACGAGTTCCCGCTCGTCAGCTTCCGGTGGCGCGGGCTCGACGGCAGCGAGGTCCTCGCGCACTGCACGCCGGGGCACGACTACAACGCCGCCAACACCGCGGCCGAGCTTCGACGCGGCGCGGCGAACGAGGCGAGGAAGGATCGCGGCCGCACCGGCGTCTGGCTTCAGCCGTTCGGCTACGGCGACGGCGGCGGCGGCCCGACCGCGGCGATGATCGAGCGCGCGCACCTCGCCGCAGGCGCCGAGGGGCTGCCGCGCGTCACGCTGGATGGCGCGCGGGCATTCCGTGCGGCGCTGCACGAGGCGCGCGAGCGTCTGCAGACGCGAGGCGACGACCTGCCCGCCTGGGACGGGGAGCTCTACCTCGAGCTGCACCGCGGCACGTACACGACGCAGGCCTGGCTCAAGGCGGCGAATCGCCGCGCGGAGCTCGGGCTGCGTCGCGCGGAGTGGCTCGGCGCCGGTTCGCCGGCTCCGCTCCCCGTCGCGCGGCGCGCGGAGCTCGTCGCCGAGCTGCGCGAGGCATGGCGGCTCGTCCTCCTCAACCAGTTCCACGACATCCTTCCCGGCTCGTCGATCGCCGCCGTCTACGACGACGCCCGGAGCCAGTATGCCCGCATCCGATCGATCCACGAGCTCGGCGTCGAGGATGGTCTCGGCCACTGGGCGACGCAGGCGGACGCGACCGGTCTCGCGAAGCCGATGATCGTCTTCAACCCGGGCTCGCACCCGCGCACGGGGGTCGTCGCGGTGGACGGCGCCGACCATTCCGTCGCGGACGTCCCGGCTCTGGGGGTCGCGATCGTGGACCGCGCCGCGCCGCCCGCCGTCGCCCCGGTGGGCGTCCACGGCCGGACGCTGGCGAACGGCGTCATCGAGGCCACGATCGACGAAGCGGGTTGCATCGCGTCGCTGCGCCGCGCCCGCGACGGCCGGGAGGCCGCTGCCGGCCCGCTCAACCGGCTCGTGCTGTACGAGGACCGTCCGCGCGCGTGGGAGGCGTGGGACATCGACGCCGAGCATGCCGACAAGCCGGACTTCGTCACCGGACGCGCGGAGCGGATCGACATCGTGCAGGCGGGCCCCCTGCGCGCCTCCATCGAGGTCGAGCGCCCGCTCGGTGCCGCCTCCCGCATCGTGCAGCGCTACGTGCTCACCGCCGGGTCGCCGCGACTCGACATCGAGACCAGCGTCGACTGGCGGGAGCGGCGCCGTCTCCTGCGCGCGCTCTTTCCCGTCGCCGTCCGGGCGACGCGCGCGACCTACGAGATCCAGTTCGGTCACGTCGAACGGGCCACGCATCGCAACACGGCTCGCGAGCAGGCGATGTTCGAGGTGTGCGCACACACGTGGGCCGATCTCTCCGAGCCCGGGTTCGGCGTGGCCCTGCTCAACGACGGCAAGTACGGCCACTCGTGCGAGGAGAACGTCCTCGGCCTGTCGCTGCTGCGAGGCCCCGCCTTTCCCGACGCCGACGCCGACCGCGGCCTGCACGCGTTCACGTACGCTCTCATGCCGCACGACGGCGACTGGCGCGCGGCGGGCGTGGACCGCGCGGCGAGCGACCTCAACGATCCGCTCATCGCGCGGGGGCTCCTGCCCGGGCAGGCGGGGCCGATCGACACGGCGTGGGCGCCGTTCACGCTCTCGGGCGAGGTCGCGGCCGGCGTCGTCGTTTCGGCGTTCAAGCCCGCGGAGGACGGCGACGGCGTCGTGCTGCGGCTGGTCGAGACCCACGGACGCCGCGGGGCGCTCGAGGTGGCGTGGCATCTGCCCATGACCGGCGTGGACGCCGTCGATGCGCTCGAGCGGCCGTGCGACGGCACGGTGACGCACGACGGCGCTCGCGCGACGACGATCGTCGCGATCGGGCCCTTCCGGATCGTGACGCTGCGTTGTCGCCGCGCCCGTGACCCATGACCCGTGACGCATGACCCGTGACGCATGACGCATGACCCATGACGCATGACCCATGACACATGACCCATGACGCATGACCCATGACGCGTGACGCATGACCCATGACCCATGACGCATCCGGGCGCCACCCGGAACATCAAGCAGCCGTGGTTCCGCCGCGCGCGCCAGGCTATGCTTCGCGGTGCCGGACGTGAACGCGCTCATCACGGTGGCGAAGCTCATCCAGGATGCCGAGCGCATTCTCTTCATCACCGGCGCCGGGCTCTCCGCCGACTCCGGCCTGCCGACCTACCGCGGCGCCGGCGGGCTCTACGACGACCGGGCGACCGACGACGGGATGGCCATCGAGGAGGCCCTGAGCGGCGCGACGCTGGCGCGGCGTCCCGAGGTGACGTGGAAGTACCTCTGGCAGATCGCGGAGGCCGGGCGCCGCGCGACGTTCAACCACGGGCACGCGGTGATCGCCGGGATCGAACGCCGCAAACCGGGCACCTGGGTGCTCACGCAGAACATCGACGGCTTCCATCGGGACGCGGGGTCGCGGCAGCTCATCGAGATCCACGGCAGCTCGGCGTCGTTCCGCTGCCCGCAATGCGGCGACGCGTTCACCCGCGCCGAGTTCATCGTCCGCTACACCGAGCAGCCGTCGCTGCCGCCCCTGTGCCTGAGCTGCGGCGGGGTCGTGCGCCCGGACGTCGTCCTCTTCGGCGAAACGCTCCCGGAGGAGGCGGTGGCGCAGCTCATTGAGGTGGTGGCGCGAGAGCCGGACCTGGTGATCGTCGTCGGCACGTCGGCCCTCTTCCCGTACATCCTCGAGCCGGTCCTCCGCGCCCGGGCGCTCGGCGTGCCGACGGTCGAGATCAACCCGGCGCAATCGGAACTCTCGGACATCGTCGAGCACCGCATCGCCTCCGGCGGTGCGGAGACGCTGGCGGCGCTGTGGGAGCTCATGGACTGAACCCGCGGCCGGCTCACTCCCGCGTCGTCACCTTCCGCTCGAAGGTGTTCGTGCTGCAGCGGAAGAAGTCCTGGTCCACCGGGGCGAGCTCGAAGATCTCCTCGAAGTGCTCGGGGTCGAGGATCTTCATCGTCACCCGCGCTCGCCAGCCCTTCGGGATGTTCTCGATGTGCTCCGTCGTGAAGACGATCGTGCGGCCGTCCTCCGAGAGCTCAGCGACGTACGTGTTGACGTACTTCTCGGAGTGGAACTCGCGCAGCACGAACTTCTCGCGCCCCGCGTCGTAGCTGATCATTCCCCAGTCCTGGTGCACGGCCCCCTCGGGGTTCTTCTCCTGCTTCGGGAACACGGCCTTCGTCGTCATGTGAAGGAAGTGGCCGTCGAGGACGAAGCGGTACGCGCGGTCCACCTTCGACCGCCCCCCGATGCCGTCGCCCGCGCCGTTCCACACGCCCTCGAAGTAGCGAAGGGGGGTCCAGTACGGACCGCTCTGCATCGTCGCGTTGCGGGGGGCGGCGCTCACGCCGGCGGCGAACGCCGCGGCCACCAGGAGCAGACCGCCGAAGATCACGCTGTTTCGTTGCATGCTCATGGACTCATTCTCGGGCAAAGCCGCCGCGGTGATTGGAAAAAAACGTGAAAGGGCCCGTTGATTCAGGCCCGGCGTCCGCCCACGCATCCGAAGACGGGCGGCAGCGTGAGCTCCGCGTGTGTCATCGGTCGCCCGGTGCGGATCCCGAAATCGAACGTCTCGCCCGGCAGGAGGGTCACGAGGTGCTCGTCCACCTCCGCGGCGGGGTCGAGCCGATCGACGCCGAGCACCACGTCCCGCAGGATCGTCTCCGCCCGCACCCGCAGCGTCACGCCGCCGGCGCGGGGGTGCACCTCGGCCGTGAACCGCGGCGGCGGCAGCGACAGGTCGCGGTCGCGGGCGTGGAACCACAGCGCGCGGGCGGGGCCGGCGTCAACGACGATCAGCTCGTCGCGCGGGTCTGACGGCGCGCCGACGACGTCCGCGAGCGACGCGACGACGCCCGCAGCGTCGGCCGCGAGGTCGATCGGAACCCGGGCCGCGGCGCGCTCCCCGCCGTCGAGCCCGACCCGGCGCACGCGCGCCGTCTCGCGCCACGGCGCGGCGAGATCGTTGGCGGCGAAGAGCGTCGGCCCGCCTTCATCGGGGTGGATCGTCAGCAGTCGCGACGCGAACGCCCGCCGCACCGCGTACCACAGCGGCTTGAGTCGGTTCGCAGCATCGATCGCCGACCAGGAATGCCCGGCCCAGACGTCGTTGAGTTGCCAGAAGAGCGCGCCCATGCACCGCGGACGATGGACGCGCAGCCACTCGATGCCGAGCGCGATCGCCCGCGCCTGGAGGACCTGCGCGAGGTAGTGCCACTCGTCGAAGTCCGCCGGCGGCTCGAAGTGCGCGGCGAGCGGCTCGTCGTACTGCCGCGCGTTGCCGCCGCCTGCGCGCTGGCGGTGACGGCTCGCCGCGCCGTCGATCACGCACCCCTCGTCCCCGACCGCCGCGTGCCATGTCGCGTGGTTCGGCGGCGCCTGGTGACCGAACTCGCTCACGAAACGCGGCACCATGTCGCGGTAGCCCTCGACCCGCACGTCCCAGGTGTGGCGATCGCCGTGGTCCGGATCGTTCGGATGGATGTCCCGCGTGCCGGAGTACGGGCTGTCCGGCCAGTAGGGCCGCGTCGGGTCCAGCGTCGCGACGATCGCCGGCAGCGTCTCGAGCAAGTAGCGCTCGCCCCACGTCTGTCCGGGAGCGAGACGTTCCTTCCAGCCCCAGCTCTCGTAGGCGACCGTGTTCTCGTTCCCGCCGCACCAGAGGACGATGCACGGGTGCGGCGAGAGCCGCGCGACCTGGTGGCGCGCCTCCGCCTCGATCGACGCGGGATACGGCGCCTCCTCCGGGTACGTCGCGCACGCGAACATGAAGTCCTGCCACACCATGATGCCGAGCTCGTCGCACGCGTCGTAGAACGCCCGCGACTCGTAGATGCCGCCGCCCCA
>CAZXBB010000079.1:0-7569 GCA_964638815.1 uncultured Isosphaeraceae bacterium | reverse complement strand
GGCCCCGATCGGGGCGGGAGAAGTACCTATGCCCGCCCCGGGCGTTCTGGCGACACGCAACAGGAAATCGACGCGGCACAGAACGAGCCAGCGCCACAGCACCTCCGACACGCGCAGCTCGACCTCGACGCGGTGACGGAGAGCTTCTGCGAATACCAGGACGAGGACCGCCACCGCCTTCGTGTCGGCCGTATCGACCGACTCGAGATCCACGATGAGGCGGACGGGCGCCGCCTCGATCCCGCGCTGCGCCCGCGTGATGAACGCGTCGAGGAGGACGGGCCTCGTGAGATCGCCCGCGATCCGAACCTGACGCTCCACCGAGTTCCGTAAGTCCTGCATCGCTCCACTCCCGCACCTGGTTGAGTCACGCCCCCGCCCTCGGCGGCCTCCGGGTCGCCGCGGCCTCGGATGCAACGCGACGCGGCGCCGCGCCGGGCGACAGCGTGATGGCTGCAATCCCGAAGTCCGGGCGGGTCGCTCCACGACGGTCGCGGCAGACGGCCGTTGCCACCCGTCCCCACGCCGGTCAGAATGGGGCGATCGGCGTGGCGAGGCCTTCGAGCCGCGGGAGGTGCCGGATGCCCGACGAGGAACTGACGACCATGCTGCGCGACGTCGCGTCGGGCCGCGTGGATCGCGACAAGCTCCTGGCCGCGGTCTACGACGGTCTGCGCGGCCTCGCCGCCGATCAGCTTCGCAGCGAACGCCCGGGCCACACGCTTCAGCCCACGGCGCTCGTCCACGAGGCGTGGATGAAGCTCGTGGACCAGACGCGGGTCGAGTGGCAGGGCCGCACGCACTTCCACGCGGTGGCCGCCCAGGCGATGCGCCGGATCCTCATCGATCATGCCCGCGCGAAGAAACGCGAAAAGCGCGGAGGCGGGTGGCGGCGGGTGACGCTCGACGACGCGTATGCCCTGACGAGGGATCGCAACATCGACGTCATCGCCCTTCATGACGCGCTCGAGAAGATGCACGGGATCGCGGAGCGTGCGGCCACCATCGTGGAGCTGCGCATCTTCGGAGGCCTGAGCAACGAGGACGTCGCCCGGATGCTCGACGTCAGCGAGCGCACGGTGGAGCGCGACTGGAAATGGGCGCAGGCGTGGCTCCGCCGCGAGCTGCTCGAAGCCGAAGAAGCAGAAGATCCATGAACGAGGACGTGCAGAAACGGGCGAAGCGAATCCTCGACGCCATCGGCGATCTCCCCGAGGCGGAGCGCGCCGCCGCCCTCGAACGCGAGTGCCGCGGCGACGAGGCGCTGCGGGCGGAGGTTCGCTCGCTCCTCGATTTCTGGTCCGCCCCGACGATCGACTGGGTCGAATCCGACGCGGCCGGCACGCAGCCCACGCCCTCGACACGCGTCATCGGCCCGTACCGGATCATCCGCGAGATCGGCCGGGGCGGCATGGGCGTCGTCTGGCTCGCGAAGCGCAAGGGCGACCGGTTCCGCCGGCTCGTCGCGCTCAAGGTTCTCAAGCGGGGCATGGACGGCGAGGATGTCCTCCGCCGCTTCGAGATGGAGCGGCAGGTGCTCGCCGCCATGAATCACCCCGGGATCGCCCGGCTCTACGACGCGGGCGAAACCGATGACGACACGCCGTACTTCGTCATGGAGTACGTCGAGGGTACCGACATCGCGACCTACTGCGACACGCGGCGTCTGCACGTCGCGGAACGGCTGGAGATCTTCCGCAAGGTGTGCGAAGCGGTGCACTATGCGCACCAGAATCTCGTGGTGCACCGGGACCTCAAGCCGAGCAACATCATCGTGACCGAGGACGGGCAGCCGAAGCTGCTGGACTTTGGCATCGCGAAGATCATCAACCCGCAGTTCAGCCTCGTCACCGGCGATCCCACCGCCCCGGAGTTCCGGGTCATGACCCCGGAGTACGCGAGCCCCGAGCAGGTGCGCGGCGACACGATCACGACCGCGAGCGACGTGTACTCGCTCGGTGTGCTGCTCTACCAGCTCGTCTGCGGCCATCCCCCCTACCGCATCCGCACGCGCGTGCGCGAGGAGCTCGTGCGCCTCATCTGCGAGACCGAGCCGGAGCGTCCCAGCACGGCGGTCGGCACGGTCGAGGCCCTCGAAGCCGCGGACGGCGGCGGCGGGACGACGACGATCACGCCGAAGTCCGTCGGTGACGCACGCGACAGCCGCCCGCACCACCTTCGCCGCGCCCTCGCGGGAGACATTGCCACCATGGTGATGAAGGCGCTGCGAAAGGAGCCGCAGCGGCGCTATACCTCGGCCCTCCAGTTCGCAGAGGACATCCGGCGGCACTTCGACGGCCTGCCGGTGATCGCCCGGCCGGACACACTGGCGTATCGCGCGTCGAAGTTCGTGAAGCGCAACCGCGCCGGGGTCGCCGCGGCGGCGGTGATCGTGCTGATCCTGGTGGGCGGCATCATCGGCGTGTGGTCGGCCAAAGTGGACGCGGTGAAGGCGCGCGACGCGGAGCGGGTGCAGCGCGACCGCGCCGAGTTCAATCGCGACCTCGTGATCGGGACACTGGACTCGTTCGGCGACGCGAGCCGCAGCATCGCGAAGCTCACAAACGCCCTGCCCGCCCGCAAGATCATCGCCGAGACGGTGCTCGGACACATCGAGCGTCTCTCCGCGCAATCGGGCGAGGATCTGACCGTCCAGCGCCAACTCGCGTCGGCCCACCAGCTTTACGGCGATCTGAACGGGATCCGAAACCCGACGTACGGGGACGCCGGCATCGCGATCGGGCATTACCGCGAGGCGCTGGCGATTCGCCGGTCGCTCGCCGACCAGCGGCCCGACGACCGGGGGCTTCTGCGGGAGACGATCGTCAGCCACATAAATCTGGCCGGCGAACTGCGCAAGGAAGGCGAGGCCGAGGCCGCGCTCGGGATCATCGAGCCCGCACTCGGACTGTCCCAGCGGCTCCAGGAGGGGCACTCCGACGACCTGGACGCGAGGCGCGTCCGGGCAGCGGTTCTCATCACCGCGGGGGACTGCCGCGTGGCGAACGGCGACGTGGCGGCCGCGATCGACGACTTCGAGGACTCGTACAACCTGAGGCTGGCGCTCGTGAACGCCTACGAGCAGGGAACGCAGGAGGAGCGCGACAGGGCCGATCGCGATCTCGCCGTGATCTGCAGCAGGCTCGGCGCCCACCTGCCGGCGATCGGGCGCATCGATGAGGCCCGTTCGTACCTGATGACGAACCTCACGATACGCCAGAAGGGCGCGGCGCGAGTGACACGCGGTGACACACGGCGCGAACGGCGGGATTTCGCCACAGCCCGAGCGCTCCTCGCCGACTTCGAGCGCGAGCAGGGTCATCCCGATGCGGCCCGCGGCGGCTTCGAGCAGGCGATCGTCGAGACGGAGCAGCTCGCGGCCGAGGATCACGACGACGTTCGTCCCGGGCAGGATCTCGCCAGGTACCGCTACGGCGCGGGTCAGGCATGTCTCGACATGGAGAACTGGCAGGCGGCGGTCGGGCACCTCCGGATCCGGCTCGACATGGACGATCCGCACGATCCGTGGGTGCTGTCCCTGCTCGCACTCGCCTACGAGAAGGGCGGTCAGTCCGACCTCGCGAGCACGACCATCCGCGAGGCGCTCGGGCTGCTCGATGGACGCACCGGCGAGGCGGCCGGGGAGCTTCGCGCCGAACTCGACAGACGCCTGAGCGGGCTTCGGCGCTGAGCGTCGCGAGCGTTCCGCGCGTCACGGGGTGCGCCGGGTGCGCGGTGTCACGGGGTGCGCCGGGTGCGCGTGTCCCGCCCCGTCGTTCGCGCCGTCGTCCGGTCATTCGCCCGGCGTTTCGATCGCCGCCGCGGCACCGCCCCCGAGATGCCTGTCGAAGAACGCCGCCACGCGCGGCAGGACGATCGCGTCGTCGATGTGATGCTCCGCGTCCGGCGCCGCGAACAGCTCGCTCGCGACGCCGGCTTCGCGCAGACGCTCGTGGAACGACCGCGCCTGGGCGATCGGAACGAGCGGATCGTTCGTGCCGTGGATGATGAGGATCGGCGGATCGGCCTCGTCGGCGTGCGTCACGGGACTCGCCTGCCGCGCGAGCGCGCGGGCGCGCGGGCCGTCCGCGGCGCCCAGCCAGCCGGCGATGATGCCGCGGCCCGCCTCGTTGAAGTCGTCGCGGAGCAGGTCGCCGGGACCGGAGACGTTCGCCGCGCACGCCACGGCGCTCGAGACGACGACGCCATCCGTGCGGATGTCGCCCTCGAGCGACGGCGTGTTCGCCGACAGCGCCGACAGCGCCGCCAGGTGCCCTCCCGCCGCGTGCCCCCAGATGCCGATGCGATCGGGGTCGATGCCGAGCGGTTCCGCGTTCCGCCGCAGGAAGCGGATGGCGGCCTTGACGTCCTGCACCGCGGCCGGAAACTTCGCCTCGCCGGCGAGCCGGTAGTCCACGGTGACGGCGAAGTAACCGCCGCGCGCGAAGAGCTCGGTGACGGCGCGGCCGTCCTCCTTCGCGCCGGCGCTCCAGCGGCCGCCGTGGAGGTAGACGACGACCGGCAACGGCCCCCCGGCGTGCGCACGCGGGAACGCCGCCGTGAGCGTGATCGCGCGCTCGTCGTCGCCGGCGCGTGTGTAGGCCACGTTTTCGACGATCATGATCGGCCCGGCGCCGGACGACGCGTCCTGCCGCGCCGCAACGCGGATCCCCGCGACGGCGGCGAGCACGGCAGACGCGATCGTCGCGGCGGACTTCATGCGGAGCATCGCGAGACGTCCGGTCGCGGCAGCGCGAGGAAGTTCGCGAGCAGCAACGGCCCACAGACCGTGAGGAAGCTCTCGGGATGAAACTGCACGCCGTCGAGCGGCGCGGCGTTCGCGTCGCCGCCGCGCCAGCGCAGACCCATGACCTCGTCGTCAGCGGTCCACGCGCTGACCTCGAACTCGCCGGTCAGGGTATCGCGGTCGACGATCAGCGAGTGGTATCGCGTGGCAGTGAACGGGCTCGGCACGCCTTCGAAGATGCCCCGCCCGTCGTGGTGGATCTCGGACGTCTTGCCGTGCATCAGGACGTCGTGTCGCACGACGCTCATACCGTGCACGTCCGCGAGCGTCTGGTGGCCGAGACAGACCCCGAGGATCGGGATCGCGCCGCGGAAGTGCAGGATGAGGTCGCCGCAGATCCCGGACTCCTTCGGCGTGCACGGCCCGGGCGAGAGGAGAAGATGCGAGGGCGCGAGCGCGACCGCCTCATCGACCGTGATCTTGTCGTTCCGCACCACGTGCATCTCGATCGCCGGATCGAGCTCGCCGATCCGCTGGACGAGGTTGTACGTGAACGAGTCGTAGTTATCGATGAGGAGGAGGCGCATGGTGCCTGGGGTCTTGGGGCTTTGGGCCTGGGGCTCGTCTTGAGTCCTGAGTCTCGAGTCCGCCGCCACGGCGAACTGCCGTACCACGATAACACGTCTGCAATCCGGTCAGGCGCGTCGAGAGCACGGACGCGCGAGGGGAAGAGTGGGACGACAACGACGACGATGACGATGCTCGACAAGTGTGCGCGACTGGCGGATGCCGCGACGGACGGCGTCGGACGGCGTCGGACGCCGGGCTGCCCCTGAGGCCCACCCGGTTGCCGCCGGGGTGGACGCCGATGGAGGGCGATCGTCGGTTTTTCCCTTGACTCGCCGACCGGCGTGGGTACATTCTCCCTGTTCACCCAATGGAGGGTGAGCCTGTTTTCAAGTGGGCGAAGAAGCCCCGTTTGCGCCACCCTTGGTCGCGCGAGCGGGGCTCTTGTTTTGCCCATCTTGTCTTGCCCATCTTGTTTTGCCCATCTTGTCTTGCCCGTGTTTTTTGCCTTTATTGATCTACCACGAGATTATCGGAGAAAGACCCGATGCTACCGCGACGCGCCCTCATGCCTGCTGTCCTCTTATCGCTGCCGCTGGCTCTGCCGGCCATGGCCGACGAGGTGATCGACTGGAACAACGTCGCCCTCGATGCCATCCGGGCCGGCAACACCAACCCCCCGCGGGCGACACGCGGCCTGGCAATGATCCACGCCGCCGTATTCGACGCGGTGAACGGGATCGAGGAGGTGTACGAGCCCTACCACGTGCGCTCGCGCGCTCCCGCGGGCGCTTCCCCGGAGGCGGCGGCCGTCACGGCGGCCTACGAGGTGCTCCGCAAGCTCTATCCCGACATGAAGGACGAGCTCGGTGATCGCTACGAGGCGTCGATGGACGCCATCCCCAATGGCTCTGCCAAGAACAAGGGTCGCTCCTGGGGCAAGCGCGTCGCGCGCGACATCATCGCGCTGCGAAAGCGGGACGGCGCGGACGCGACCGTCTCGTACAAGCCGTCCGGCGAGTTCGGACGCTGGAAGCCCACGCCCCCCGGCTTTGCGTCGGCGCTGCTGCCGCAGTGGCCGTACGTCACGCCGTTCGCGATGCCGAGCGGGGACGCCTTGCGCGCACCCGCCCCGCCCGACTTCACGTCCGAGGAGCACGCGGAGGCGTACAACGAGGTGAAGGACTACGGCGGCATGGACAGCGCCGCGCGCACGGAAGACCAGACGGTCATTGCGTACTTCTGGGAGGACGGTCCGGGAACCGTCACGCCTCCGGGCCACTGGCAGGTGATCGCGCAGCAGCTCTCGGCCGAGCACGACCTGACCCTGCTCGAGAACGCGCGGCTCTTCGCCCTGCTGAGCTTCGTGCAGGCGGACGGCGCGATCTGCTCGTGGGACAACAAGTATCACCACGACTTCGTGCGCCCGTACACCGGGATCACGGAGGAAGCCGATGATGACGGCAATCCCGACACGGAATCCGATCCGACCTGGTTCAACCTGATTCCCACGCCGCCGTTCCCGTCGTACACGTCGGGCCACAGCACGTTCAGCGGCGGTTCGTCCCGCCTGCTTGCCCACTTCTTCGGCAGCGACGATTTCGCGTTCTGCGCCGAGTCGCCGGACCCCCAGCGCTGGCCGGACGTGCTTCCGGGCGTCGTTCGCTGCTGGGATTCCCTTTCGCAGGCCGCGGAAGAGGCTGGACAGAGCCGCGTCTACGGCGGGATCCACTGGCAGTACGACAACCAGTGGGGCCTGAACAACGGGCGCGACCTGGCGGACTACGTGTTCGAGAACTTCCTGACGGGGCCGACCTGCCTGGGCGACGTCACGGGCGACGGGGTCGTGGACATCAGCGACATCTTCGCAGTGCTGACGTCGTGGGGCAGGTGCGACGACTGCGACGATTGTCCCGCGGACCTCGACGGCGACTGCCGGGTGAGGGTCAACGACCTGCTCATCGTTGTGTTCGCACTCGGTGAATGCTGAGAGTTACCTAAGGGAGGGAGAGCCCGGGGGACACAGGAAAGCAGGGACACGCGCTTCGCCGGCCACGGGAAGCGCGTGTCCTGCTTCCTTTGCGGGGTGCGACCGCCTTCGCGGACCAGACCCTGAGACAACGCAACCCGGACCGGAGACGTCGGCGTCGCACACGGACGGTCGGCGTCGCGCACCGTTGTCGCGAATCGCTGTCGATGTCGTTGTCGTCACGGACCCGTGCTCCCGACGAACGTGACCGGCATCGCGTTCCGTG
>CAZXBB010000078.1:0-3937 GCA_964638815.1 uncultured Isosphaeraceae bacterium | reverse complement strand
GGGACGTTTGGGGCCCTGCGCGATGAGGGTGTAACACGTGGTGCGTAGGTCTTTCGAACGTTCGGGGGGCTGCGTCGTGCAGCCCCTTCTGGCGTGACACGGTGTTCACACCTTTGCCCGTCACGCGCGGCGACGCTGCATCCTGCAGCTCACATTTCGACGTCCCTACCCGCTAGTGCGACGGCGGCATCCTGCCGCCTGCGCGTGGGACGTTTGGGGCTGGGTCGGGCTGGTTTTCGCAGACCCTCCGGGTCTGCAGAAGTCGCGCGGCGACCGGCGGCGTCCGTGCCGCCTTGCTTTGGGACGTTTGGGGCCGTGCGCGATGGGGGTGTGACGGACGTCCGGGGGGTTGCGCGACGGGGGTGTGAAGACGTTCGGGGCCGTGCGCGATGGGGGCGGAGCACAATTCGCCGGAGGCCCGCGGGGCACCGCGGGCGTGCCTACCCCCAGTTCGCCAGGATCATCAGGACGTCGCTGAAGCCAACCTCGCCATCGCCGTCGGCGTCCTCGGGGCAGTCGTCGGGATCGGGACACGGTCCCCAGGATGCGAGCACGATGAGGATGTCGGCGAACCCGACCAGCCCGTCCTCCGAGATATCTCCTCCCCGAGCCCGGTCGAACAGCGGACCGACCTTGAACGCGTCACGGTCGCGGCTGTGGCGTCCCGTGCTGTCCGAGGCGCAGGCGTCGAAGCGGACCACCGTGCCGGCCGTGGTCGTGCCGGCGACGACCGGCGGGATCGGGAATACGACCGTCTCTCCCGCCGCGAGCAACGGCACCATGAACACGATGCGCTCACCGGGCTGGCAGGAGCCTCCGGGACAGTTTCCGTCGTGCTGCCCGTCGAAGAGCGTCGAGAGATGATCCGTGAACTCGACGCGGAGCACGACGTTCGCCTGCGTGAACGCGCTGTTGTTCGTCACCGACAGCTCGACGTCGAGCGTCTCGTTCGGATCGGCGGGATTGGGGTTCGCGTTGATCTCGACGTCCAGCTCGGTGGCATTCGACGAAATCACGGTCGTCGTCCCCTGCCGCACGCCGGTTCCGCTCGTCTCGAACCGCACCTCGCCGGCGACCACATCGCCTTCGAAGTCCGCGTCCACTGTGACCACGAGATGGCGATCGCCGCCGGCACCGGGACCGACGTCCCCCAGCGCCCAGACGACATCGTCGCCGACGAGGCCCCCGCCGTCCGTAGCGCTCTCGAACGTCGTGCCCGCGGGCAGGGGGAAGCGCAGTTCGGCGTTCGCAGCACCCCCGCTCGTGGCGAGCACGCCGTACGTGAGTGTGTAGGCGAGGCGCCCGCCGGGTTCGACCGGCTCGTCCGTCTCCACGACGGTGAGTTCGAGGTATCGCCCGCCGTCCACGGCCAGGCTGGCGCCGGCATCACGACGATCGCCCGGGTTGTCCCTCACCGTCGCCTCGATCGGGATCACCGTGCCCCGCGGCGTGCCGTTCGCCACCACGAACGGCATCGTGAACGACCGCCCTTTCCCGGCCGGCACCGTTCCGAGGTTGATCGTCGCCCGCTCCTGGGGCTGGCAGGATCCCCCCGGACACACGCCGTCGAAGAGCGTGTCGAACAACGTGTTGAAGTGATCAGTGATCTCCACGTCGAACGTCACCCCGGTCCGATCGAAAACGCCGCGGTTGGTCACGGTGAACTCGACGTCGAGCGTCTCGCCGGGACGCGCCGGGTCCGGGCTGGCGGTGATCGTGAACTGGAGTGGCGTCGCCTCCTCGATCCGGGTCAGCGTGCCGTGACGCGTCACCCGGCCGTTCGCATCGGCGAACGTCGCCTCGGCGGGGAGAAAGGTCCCTGGCGTCGCGCCGGCGTCCACGTGGAACGTGACGCCCCGCTCCCCCGTCGTTCCCGGGTCGAGATTGCCGAGCTCCCAGGTGACTACGCCGTCCACCAGCATGCCGCCGCGGTCCGCGGCGACGAACGTCGTGCCAGACGGCACGGGCACGGCCAGGGTCGCGTCGATCGCTCCCGGCGCGGTCTCGATGAGACCGTAGTTGATCGAATAGTGAATCGTCTCGTCGGGGACGACCGGATCGCGATCCTCGATGACGGCGATCTCGAGCGCGCGGGCCGCGCCGACGGCGGTCGTCGCCGACGACTCGCGCCGCTGGTCGCTCGCGTCTCGCAGCGACGCGTTGAACGTGACGACGGTTCCGTCGAGGGTGCCGTTCGTGACGCGGAACGGCATCGTGAAGGTGGCTCCCTTGCCGGCGGGGACGGTGCCGACGTTGAAGATGGCCGGCTCACCCGACTGGCATGATCCGCCGGCGCAGTCCCCTTCGAACCAGGTCGAGAAGAGCGTCCCGACGTCGTCCGGCGTGACGACCTCGAGTACGACGCCGTTCGCCGAGAACGGACCGGCGTTGGTGATCGTCACCTGAACGTCCATGGTTTCGTTCGGCCGGGCCGGATCGGGGCTCGCGTCGACACCGACGAGCAGGCCCGGCGTCGTTTCCCTGCGCACCGCGGCCGGATGGCGGACCGTTTCCCCGGCGCTGTCCACGTAGGATGCGGCCGTCGTCAGGAACGCCGTCGCACCGAGCCCCTCGTCGACCCGGAAGGCTGCACGCACCTCGCCCACTGAGCCCGCGTTCAGGTTGCCGAGTTCCCACGTCACGATGCCCTCGGAGAGCGCGCCGCCGTGCGTCGCCGAGAGGAACGTCGCGCCGGACGGAACCGGCAGCGTCACCGCTGCATCGGGCGAGCCCGGGCTCGTGGACAGGACGCCGTAAGTGATGACGCAGGTCAGGGTCATTCCGGGCGTCACGGGGTCGCGGTCCGCGACGAGCGCGAGTTCGATCGAGCGATCGAGGTTGACGATGACGTTGTCCGTCGCGGCATGCTGCATCACACCGTCATCCCAGACGGCGGTGTCGAACGGGATCTCCAGCCCGTCAGCGGCATTCGCGGCGATTCGGGCCGGCACGAGAAAGCTCGTTCCACGGCCCGCGGGGAGTGATGCGATCGTGAACGTCGCCTGTTCGCCGGCCTGGCAACTGCCACCGGGACAGGTCCCCGGGAAGGTCGTGCTGAACAGCGTGGCCAGACCCGCGGGGAAGTCGAGCAGCACCGTGATATCCGTGCGATCATCCGGACCCGTGTTGATGACCGTGATCTCGAGATCGAGCATCTCGCTCCGCCGCGCGGGGTCGGGGCCGGCATTGACGTCGAGAAGAAGGTCGGCCCGGGTGGTGCCGGACAGCAGCAGCGCGGTGACAAGCACGAGAGGGACAAAGCGCCTTGAGGTCATTGGTAGCAGTTCTCCGATTGAGGCACGCGCAGCGGCGTACCCGCGCACTCTATTACCACGGCGAGGCGCCTCACGGCAAGGATCTTCCGCCCGGCTGAGGAGCGGTGTGGCACGACCTGCGTCCGGGACGACGGGCTCAGGCGTCCCGGCGGCGCCGCCGCCGGTGGCGCGACCCGAGATGGCCTCCTCCATCCGGTCCAGCTCGGCCGCGCGTTCGAACGTCGGGGGCGCGCGATGGGGGCGTAACACGTGGTGCGGGGTCAGTGGAACGTTCGGGGGGCTGCGTCGTGCAGCCCCATTTGCGCGTGACGCGGTGTTCACACCTTTGTCCGTCAGGCGCGGCGACGCTGCATCCTGTCGTTCGGGGGGGTGGCGCGACGGGGCGGTAACACGTGGTGCGCGGGTTGTTCGAACGTTCGTGGGGCTGCGTCGTGCAGGACCCCCTCCCTTCGGGGCTGTCGGTTTAATCCACCGCGCGCGAGCTTGCCGACATACACCATGTTGCGCCAGACAGGAGGTCGGGCCATGGAAGATGGGTACTGGGACTCGCCAGCGATCGATCGCCACCAAGTGGCGATGTTCGCTCCGACGCTTGACGACATGCTGGCGGAGGATCATCCGGCTCGGCTCTACGAGGAAGTGCTGAGGCACCTGGACTGGAC
>CAZXBB010000077.1:0-2078 GCA_964638815.1 uncultured Isosphaeraceae bacterium | reverse complement strand
GACGGCGGATCCGGCCGACCGTTGAAGAACTCCGGCGCGACCCAAGGCAGTGTGCCCCGGACCTTGGCTCGGCAAGGGCCGGGTGGCGTCGAAGTCTCGACTACCGTCGAGCTGTGTGCCCCGGTCCTTGGCTCGGCAAGGGCCGGGTGGCGTCGAAGTCTCGACCAGCGTCGAGAGTCTCGAGCAGTGTCGCGTCGTCGGACCCCACCCGGCCCTGTCAGAGCACAGGACCGGGGCACACCGGCATCGACCGTTGAAGAAACAAGGCCGTGTGCCCCGGTCCTTGGCTCGGCAAGGGCCGGGTGGCGTCGAGAGTCTCGACCATCGTCGAGTTGTCGGACACCACCCGGCCCTGTCAGCACAGAGGACCGGGGCACACATCGTCCGCATCACACGAGTGGGCAACGACCACCGGTTCAAGCCCGGATCGGACCCCGCAGCCCGCCCATCCGCTCGACATCGCGCCGCGCGCACACCACGATGGACACGGCGCCCACGAGGATCATCACCACGCTCAGCACCTGCCCGCGTGACAGCCCCGCAAGCAGCGCCACGCCGTCGTCCGGCTGACGAATGCCCTCCGTCAGCACACGCAGCACGCCGTAGATCAGCAGCCACGACGCGCCGATGACGCCGGGTTTCCGCGGACGCAGCCAGATCAGCGCCACCGCGCCGAGCAGCACCGGACCCTCCGCCAGCGCCTGCACGAGCTGCGACGGGTAGTACGCCGTGAGCAGCGGCTCCACGACGGCCGTCACCTGCTCGTTGCCGGCGCGCACCGCGTCGACGATGCTCGCCCGGAAAGTCGCGTCGCCGCCGATCATGGCGCGCAGCGGCTCGAGCTGCTCGAGCCGGGCGAGATCGTCGGGCGCACGCCAGTGCGTGATCTCCTGCGCATACTTCACGCTCCACCACGGCGGATCCGCCTGCCCCGCCGGGGGGAGCGCCTTCCCCCACAACTCCGCGTTGACGAAGTTCGCGACCCGGCCGAATCCCAGCCCCGGCGGAGCCAGGAACGCCGCGATGTCGAGGACGTGCAGCCGCGGTACGCCCTGTCGCACCGCGAAGAGCAGACACGCCACGATCACGCCGAGTATGCCGCCGTGGCTCGCCATGCCGCCGTCCCAGATCGCGAGCATTCTCCAGAACGGAAAGTCCGCGCTGAAGCCGAAGAGCGACGGCTGGTAGAACATCGCGTAGCCCAGGCGGCCGCCGACGATCACTCCGCCGATGATGGCGTACATCAGGTCGCCGGTGGCGACGACGGAAAGGGGCGTCCGGTTCGCCCTGGCCATCCAGCGGACGATCAGCCACGCGACGAGGAATCCCATCGCGTAGGACAGCCCGTACCAGCGGATGCCGAACGTGCCGGTAAACTGGATCGCGTACGGATCGAGCCGGTGAATGTAGGCGTCGGCGAGCACCACTCGGCTGGGAGTGTAGTCCATGACGGGCCCCGGAGACGACCGAGTCAACACCCACGCGGAGTCCGCGGCGCCGCCGGAGTTCGCCCGACCCGCGGATCCCGCGGACCTGACGCCGGTGCTCAGGCACCTGCTCGCCGGCAACACGCTCTCGGCCGGGCAGACCACGGCCGCGTTCGCCGCGATGATGACCGGGCAGGTGCATCACGGCGAGATCGGCGCCCTGCTCGCGCTCCTCGCCACGAGGACACCCACGCCCGCGGAGATCCTCGGCGCAGCGCGCGTGATGCGCGACAAGGTTGACCGGCTCGAAACCGACGTCGATCCCGACGCGATCGTCGACACCGCCGGGACCGGCGGGGCGCCGAAGACCTTCAACGTCTCGACCGCGGCGGCGATCATCGCCGCCGGCGCCGGGGCGATCGTCGCGAAGCACGGCAACCGCTCGCGCACCGGGCGCGGCTCGGCGGAGGTGCTGCGTCAGCTCGGCGTGGACGTGGACGCCGGGCGCGACGCGCAGCGGCGGTGCCTCGAGCAGGCGGGCGTGTGCTTCTGCTTCGCGATCCATCACCACCCGGCGACGAAGCACGTGATGCCCGTGCGTCTCGCGCTGGGCTTCCCGACGATCTTCAACCTGCTCGGCCCGCTCACGAA
>CAZXBB010000076.1:0-7809 GCA_964638815.1 uncultured Isosphaeraceae bacterium | reverse complement strand
CGCCTGCACCCGAAACCCGCAGGGGACGAGGTGCAGGCGAGGGCGCCCGCACCACAAGGCGCGGATGCGGACACGAATGGTGGGATCGGCAAGACGAGATCACTGCCCGAGCGCCGCGCGCAGCGCCGCGGCCAGCTCCGGCACCGGGACCGACGTGATGATCGGCGCGCCGAGCGTTCCGTGGAGGCGCACTCCGCCGGTGTTCGTCTGGATCGCGCGCATGCCGCGGTCGATGTTGCGGAAGAGCGGCAGCTCGAAGTCCTTCAGCGGTCGGACCGCGCCGAGGGCAGTGCCGGTGATCGGTGACGCAGCGCCTTTCCACACATCTTCGACCCGCAGCCGGGCGACGATGTCGGTGCCGTGATTGAAGTATTCCACGCTTCGCACGTCCAGCGCACGGCCTTCGAGACGCAGCTCAGCGCGGCCGCGACCCTCCGGCTCCCGTCCGCCGATCCGGAGGTTGAGAACGTCGTAGAGCGCCGACACCATTTCGACCCCGAGAAGATCCGAATCCGCGATCGTCAGCGTCGCCGCGCCGAAGAGACGGTCGACATCGTCAAGCGGACCACCCCCCGACACCGTGCCGTCGACGCGCCCGGGCATTTCCACCGGTGTCTCGTTCAGCACGCCGGCGAGCCCGGCCGCCTCCAGCCCCTGCAGCCGCGCGTCGAGGAACACGAACGGATGCCCGTCCCGCCACGTCCCCCGTGCCCAGCCCTCAATCGTGCCGCCGGCAAACGCCACCGTGGACCGGTGCAGAATCGCGCGCTGCGGGCCGAGATAGAGGGCGAATTCGGCGATGCCGACTTCCGTGATACCGAGGCGCACGCCGTCCGGCTCGAACCCGCCGCGGATGAGCAGGGGCTCGAGCGGCCGCGGACCCGGTGCCGGCGCCACGACGACCCGCCCCGCCACACGACCTGGCACGTCGGCGCCCATGTCCGCGAGCCGCAGTCCGGACCAGGTGATCTCGCCCCGCGCCGCCGTCCAGTCGTCGATCGGTACGACGACGAACCCATCGACGGTTCCGTCCCACAAACGCGCCGTCAACGTGCTCACTTCAACCGTCCCGCCGGTCAACGTCGCTTCGACGTCCACCGCCGCGAAATGCGTGCCGGCGCGGAGGACATCCATCGAACCCTGCACGGTGCCGTGCGACCGGCTCGTTGCGAGGTCGATCCCGGCGTCGATGTCGGCGTCGACGTAGGCAACCGCGTCGGCGGGCAGCACGACCGGCCAGCGCCGTGCGGTGAGCTTCGCGCTCAGCGCGCGTCTCGCCGGGCTGACGCGCGCCCATCCCGTGATGCGGCTCTCACCCTGGCCGACATCGATGTCCGTGAGGTCCACGCGCTCGCGCGACGCCTCGACACGCCCGGCCCCCGCCCCGATCGCCACCTCCCGCCAGGTCACGTCCTCGATCTGCCAGTCCGCCGCGACCCGGAACGTCCCCGGCGCGGACACCGGGATTTCGACGCGGCCGAGCGTCGTCGCGGATCCGGCTGCGGCCGCCGCTGCCGGTACGACATCGGCGAACCGGGCGAGGTCGACACCGATCGCCTCGAAGTCAATGGCGACGAGCGCCTCCGCGCCGACCGCGCCGGCGAACGTGCCTTCCGTGCGAAGCGTGCCGCCCGCGAACTTCACCGCATCGGTCGTCCACCGCACGTCGTACCGCTCGTCGATCGTCAGCGCCACGGGCCACGTGATCGCGGGAATCTTCGCGTCAGTCAACGCCAACTCCGGCGTCTCCACCGTTCCGGAGAAGCGCGCGGCCGGGGGGAAGAGCGGGCCTTGCACCCGGCCACGCACGCGCACCGTGCCCGACGGCGTTCCTTCCGGCAGCGCAGCGAGGGATCCCGCCGCATCGATCGTCGCGTCCAGCGCGAGGCCGGCCGCGACGTTCACGCGGCCCTCGACGCGGGCCGTGCCGTAGGGTGTCGACGCGGTGAGCCGTTCGACGTCAGCCCGTTCGTGATCGCCCCGCGCGTCGATCGTCAATGACACCGGCACGGTCTCGTCGCCGGCGACGACCGGGTAATCCCGGATCGACCCGACGATCGACCACTGCCCGGATGCCGCGTCGTACGCCGCCCGCACCGCTGCGTCGACCTCCGGGCCTTCGATCGTGTCCAGACGGATCACGGGCCAGTCCGCGGCGAGGCCGGCGCGCACGTCCGCTACGGCGATCGTCCGGTCGCCCTCGCGCCAGCGCGCTGTGTTGATCGTGACGGCTCCGGCCAGCGTCCGCACGTCGGGACCGGACGCCGAGACCTCGGCGTTCAGCTCGAATGAAGCGTCCGCCCGGCGACCCGCCGCCTGCACCGCGGCCGTGAGGGACATCGGACCCACCGACGGCGCCGCAACACTGACGTCGAGACGCCCGTGAGCGTCCGCGGACCACAGCGGCCGCGCGGTTTCCCACGTCGCCGTCGCCGCGCCGTCCCGGGCGTCGGCATCCCAGTGCCCGTCGACCATCGCCCGGATTCGGTCCGTCTCGACCACGACGCGGGTCGCTTCGAGCCGGTCGCCGGTGACGACGACCGTGCCGGCGCGCACGCGAAGGTCGGCGATCCCGCGGGCCGGCACGTCGACGACGAGATCGGGCCCGTCGAGCCGGACCGCTCCGCGTTCGAGACTCACGTCGAGACTTCCGGATGCGTGCGCGTCGCCCACGCGCGCCCGCGTCACGGCCAGACGTCCCGCGACGCCGGCGTCCGTTCGCGCACCGTCCCACGTTGCCCGCATCCCGACCGCCGCCATGCCGTCGCCGACGCCGAGCGGCCCGAGAAGGGCCTCGAGCCCGTCGCCGCTGAACTCGACGTGCTGCGCCATCGAGGTGTCGAGAGCGAGTCGTCCTTCGAACTCCAGCATGTCGCCGATGGCGCCCGCGAACGTCCACGCAACGCTTCCTTCGGGCGCTCCCGTCAGGCGGACGCCCGAGAGCGTCACCGGCGGACGTCCGTGCGGCGCGAGGACGACTTCGGCGTCCGTGATCGCCAGGCGCGGCAGCGCGAGCGGCGCGGCGCGGCGCGCTCCATCCGCGCCGTTCGCCGCGCCGTTCGGTCGGCCGCGCTGCGCGAAGGCTTCGATGACGTTCCATACGCCGCGCTCGTCCTCGACGACGCGGATCCGCGGCTGCTCGACGCTGACCGCCTCGATCGCAAGCCCCCCCCCGAGGAGCACGCGCAACAGCGCCGCGTGCGTCACCTCGACGCGGGACGCAAGCAGGAGCGGACCGTCGTCGAGTGGTCGCCGTACCGAGACCTCGCGCGCCGTCGTCCGTCCGAGCCAGCCGACCTCGAGCGCACCGAGCTGCACATGCGCACCAAGGTCGCGCTCGAGGCGGGCGACGACGAAGCGCCGGGGAAGGTCGCTCCACAGGATGACCTGCACCACGATCGCGACGACCACCGCAGCCAGCGAGAGCAGGAGCAGGCCGCGCCGGAGCTTCCGCCCGCGCGATCGCGGCCTCGCGTGCTTTCCCGTGGATTCCACCTACTCCTCCGGCGGCAGGACGGTCGGGATGTCGCCAACCGTGTTCGGGCCGCTGCCGAGGAACCACCAGTCTTCCCGGGCCGTGAACCCGAGCATCGGACCCGAGGCGCCGACGATCTCGCCGGTCTCCCGCCAGTAGGCGACGTAGGCGACACTGGCGATGCCACGCTGATCGATGTTCTTCGCAAGCGCCAGCTCCGGCGTGGCCAGCGGGATCGAGGTGATGCCGTCCTCACTGTCGGTCCCGGCCCGCAGCAGGAGCGAGGGAATGCCGAGCAGGAAGTCGGTGCGATCGATCCCGATGCCGCCCGTCCGCACCTCCATGACGATATCGGAGTCTGCCCGCTCGGCCACGACCTGCACACCGGACTGGAACATATGGGCCCGCAGCTCGCCGATGACGAACTCCTGCTCCGACGCCACGAAGTACTGCGCATCGACGAATACGCGCCGGCCGCGGAGCGGCTCCAGCGAGAGCTGCGCGATGGCCTTCGCCGCCGCCTGCGACATGAGGAACTGCTCGGTCGCGGTGCGGGGCGGATCGCTCACACGCACCGACGTCGAGCATCCCATCACGAGGATGCCCGCGAGGAGTAGCGGCGTGATGCGCGCGAGGGTTCGGAGGGTCACTTCGGTCGTTCGGTGGCTGGAGGGAGGTTCGCGCCGATCGTGACAGTCCTCGAGCGGTCCCAGCCGCCTGCCCTCGCCCGAAGGCAGGTGCCGGCGTCATCTGGGACGGAGAGGGGTTGAACCCGACACTATATGTGGTTTGTTCGACCGCGTCACCAATGACGGAACCCGTTCACCGGCGACGCTCGCGGCCGGTCCTGCGATGGCTACGACGCGGCTTTGCGCCCTCCGTACGGCGGGCTGTATGACTCGCCTGCGGGCGGAGGGGGACGACACTCCGGGTCCTGGTGGAGCGCTCCGCGGGCCGTTGCGGTGCAGGCGTCCCGCGTGCACCGGGCGACCTTGCACGCTCGAGTGCAGGCGGGGACGCCCGCACCGCAATCCGCACATTCCGCAGGGAGACCAGTCCGGAGATGCACATTCCGCGGTGATTTCACCGGACACCGTCCGATCGACGAGAACTCAGCGCGCGATGGGCGCGAGATGGGCATGGACGTGGATCTCCGGAAACGCGGAAGGCTTCGTGCCGGCCTGGAATGGCACGTGGCCCGCAACGTATCCGTGGTTCACGCCCTCCCGAGGGTCGCGGTGAAGTCACCGCGGAATATGCATGTCCAGGTTTGCTTCCCGGTGAAGTCACCGCGGAATATGCATGTCCAGGTTTGCTTCCCTGGTTAGTCGCTTCGCGAAGTGCACCAACGCTCCTCCGCCGCCGCTGCCGCCCGCCGCGCGATCGGGCGCGCAACCGCCGGAGGTCCAGCTGGCGCTGGCCCATTCCGGCTCCCATTCCGACGTTCTCTTTGCGGGCGAACGGTCGTCGCCGGCGGCCCGCCCCTGAGCTTGGTCGTTAGTTGGCTTACCGAGCGCTTTCTTTCGTCCGCTCCTATCAGAGTCATGCGCAGTCCGGACGGGCAACTTGTTGTCGAAGGCCTCACCCAGCGATTGCGAGCGCACGTCGATCGGCTCGCGGGGCTAATCAGGTGCAGGCGAGGGCGCCTGCACCACAAGGCGCGGATGCGGATACGAACGGCGGGACCGGCAAGGCGCCGGAAGGCCGGCCTTGTTGTGGTGCAGGCGCCCCCGCCTGCACCCGAACCCCAGGGGACGAGGTGCAGGCGAGGGCGCCCGCACCACAAGGCGCGGATGCGGACACGAACGGCGGGATCGGCAAGGCGCCGGAGGAACGCCTCGCCGGCATACGAGGTGGCACTGGACATGTCCATTGAGTCCGTCGCCGCCTGGCAGTGGCACTTTCTGTTCACGAACGTCAGGAAGGGAGCGTGAGGCATGACGCACGCCACCGAACGCAGCGCCTTGCCTGAACGGCATTCGCCTCAGCCCGCGGGCTGAAGCTCGTACGCGGCGACGAACCGGTCCCACGGGCGCCCGTCGCGCCGGACCTCCACCTGCACGAGCCATGCGCCGTACATGTGGAGCTTGCACCCCCGCGTCACGAACCGGCCCGGCCCCGCCGCGCGCGTCTGCGGCGTCGTCGGCATGCCGTGGCCGTGCTGGGGCATCGTGACGTCCACGGTCACCTCGACGTCCGACAGCAGCTCGTGCGTGTCGGCGTCGCGCAGCTCGAGCTCGATCGTAAAGAACCGGTTGAGGCCGGTGTCGCCCGGAACGACCACGAGCGTCGCGGCGCAGCGCTGCCGATGACCCTCGAACGTCCCGGACGCTTTCGACGGGCCCAACGGCTCGACCCAGGCGTGGTCCGCGGCCGCCGCCACGCGGAAGCTGAGCAGACCCAGGCACGCGGCGACGCCAAGCGTCGTCACGGACGCGGTGCGGACGTGCGCCGTCGCGGGTCGCCGCAACGCCGGTGTCCGCGCGGGCGCCGCGCCCGGAATGTCGCCCTCCTGCACGCGATCACCGTCGATGCCGCGGCGCGTGGACCCGCCGCCTTCGACGAGGAGCACCGCGACCATGCCGATCAGCGGCAGGTGACCGAGAACCTCCTCGCGAAAGGCACAGGCGGTCGCCGCGAAGATCATCCCGAGGATGAGCGTGACGCCGCGCGTCCGGAGGCCGAGCGCGAGGAAGAGGCCGAGCGTAATCTCGGTCACGCTCGCGCCGAAGACCACGGTCTCCTCGCTCGCTCCCACGACGCGGGCGAACGGCTCGTGAAAGATCTCGGGGTAATTCTGCACGACCCCCATGAAGATCTCGGGGCGCAGGAACTTGAGGACGCCGAGCAGAACGAGCGTTCCGCCGAGGGCGATGCGCACGCCCGCGACCGAGCGGCCCTTCGCGATTCGCGCGAGCTCGCCGGCGTCGCGCGCCGCGAGGCCGTCGAGACCGAGTCGACCGGCGCCCCGGATGGCCAGGTAGACCACGATGCCGACCACCTCGGCGTAAGCGAGCACGTCGATCGGCCCGATCGCCGCGCCCGCATACGGCTCGAACGGGTGCCGGACGAGCGCCCATGCGAAGATGACGAGCGAGAGCAGCGAGGCGGTCCGGACGCGGAAGCCGGCGATCAGCAGCACGCCGGTCGCCCCGGCCAGCGCGACAAGCAGGCGACTCTCGAGCGTCGGCACCGCGCAGAGGTCGGGGGCGAGGTACGCGCCGCGCATCGCGAAGGCGATCAGCGTCACGCCGTAGCACACGCGGAGGAGAGCCGGCATCCAGGCTTCGATCGGGCGTGACGCGCACGGCGGGCACGGCGGGCACGGGGACGCAGCCGCGGCGGGATTGGGGCGGGCGCGGATCACCAGGAAGACGATCGCGACGACGAGGGCGAGCGCGGTGAGGCCGTTCGTCCAGCCCACCTGCTCAAACAGCGAGCGGTCGAACGAGCGGAGGAGTGCGTGCTGCACCCAGCGCTCGTGGGCCGCTGCGGGGGTCGTAACAAACGCGGCCGCCATCAGGGCCAGACCGGCGGCCTTTCGGCGGGCGCCATGACGGCGGCCCGGGGCCCGGTCGGTCGGCGGGGCGTGGAGGTCGCCCCGCCGCTCGACCGTTCTCTTGCTCTCGGTTGACTTCGCCTCTTGCCTCATCCGGCAGCTCGTGACGTTCGGGGGCCAAAAGAAAAAGCCCCACGCGCGCAGGTGTCTGCGCAGGTGGGGCTTCATCGCCCTTGAGCAAATCCGGCCAGCGGCGGCCGAACGTGCCGAGTATGAGGGGTCCGTGCGGCCACGTCAACGGAAAAAAGGCAGAATCGGACCGGTTCCGCCGGCGAGCCCACGGGGTCGTGCGCACCGGGGCGGCATGGTCCGGGAACCCGCGTTATCTGCCCCCGGGCTCGGGTAGGACGCGTCGGAGGATCCGCCATGAACATCCTGCCGGCCACTGCGCGGAACGTCGCACGGTGCGTCGTCGATTGTGGTCCGCCTTCGCCGGGGCGGCGGGTGCCCTGCTCGCCTGGACGCCGCCCGCGCCCCTCTCGCGGCCGCATCAATCGCGACTGCGCCGTCGGCATGGGCGACATCCTTGAGCTGGTCGAGGCCTGGGGTCCATGCGCGATCCTGCCAGGGAATCCCTGCCCGGCGGACCGCGACAGCGATGGCCGCATCGGGATCCTCGATCTGCTGCTCATACTCGTCAACGATTAGGGCTGCGCCTGACGCGCCGGGAGCGTGGCCCGTGTGCCTGGGCGTGTTCGTGCGCCCGGGCGTGGGCGCGGGCGTGGGCGTGTGCGCGGGCGCGGGCGCGGGGCGCGGGCGCGGGCGCGGGCGCGGG
>CAZXBB010000075.1:0-1518 GCA_964638815.1 uncultured Isosphaeraceae bacterium | reverse complement strand
GAGCGGCAACGGCTCTCGCCAGTCGGGCGTGTGGGTGCTCGACCAGTTCACGCGCTGGCAGGCGATGAACTGGGACTACAGCGGCCGGCTGCAGAAGGCGCAGATGGACATCGCCGAGCTCACCGCCGATCCGTCGTTCCGGCTCAGCGAGAACTGACCCGCCGCCCGACCGCGGCCGATATGCTCCGCGCGATGGCTTCGAACGACCTCAAGTGGATCCGGGCCGGCCGTTTCATCGATGTGGTTGCGGGCGAAGTTCGTCACGCGCAACTCATCACGATCCGCGGAGACCGGATCGAGTCGGTGGAACCCGAGAGTGGCACGTATCCCGAGGGCGTCCGAGACCTCTCCGCCTACACCGTCCTGCCCGGCCTGATCGATTGTCACGCGCACCTGATCGGCGAGGTCGAGAGCGGCCACGGGTATGCGGCGCTCGTGCAGCGGAGCGCGGCGCAGGAAGCGCTCTCGGGAGTCGGGAACGCTCGAAACACGATCCTCGCGGGGTTCACGACCGTGCGCGACGTCGGGACGTTCCGCGCGCTCGTCGACGTGGCCCTTCGCGAGGCGATCGACCGCGGCGACGTCCTCGGCCCGCGGATGATGTGCGCGGGCGCGTACGTCACCTCCCCGAGCGGTGCCGGTGACGTGACCGGCCTCGCGCCCGACGTCGACGCGGCCGTCCCGCGCGATCTCCGCTTCGGAGTCTCGAGCTCCGCCGACGAGGTGCGCGACGCCGTGCGGCGCATCCTTCACGGCGGCGCCGACTTCATCAAGATGCTCGCGACCGGCGCCGTCCTGACCGAGGGCACGACCCCCGGCGCCCCCGAGTTCAGCGAGGCTGAGCTCCGTGCCGGCGTCGATGAGGCCGCGCTCTACGGGACCCACGTCGCCGCGCACGCGCACGGCGCCGAGGGGATCAAGCGCGCCGTTCGCGCCGGCGTTCGGTCGATCGAGCACGGCTCGCTCATGGACGACGAGGCGATCGCGATGATGGCCGATGCCGGCACCTACCTCGTCGCCGACGTGTGGAACGGCGACTGGATCGCGCAGCAAGGCAGGGAACACGGCTGGTCGGCGGACGTCCTGCGCAAGAACGACGAGACGACCGACGCGCAGCGGCAAGGGTTCGCCAAGTCCGTCGAGGCCGGTGTGAAGATCGCGTACGGGACGGACAGCGGCGTCTACCCGCACGGGATGAGCGGCAAGCAGCTCGCGTACATGGTCAAGTTCGGGATGAAGCCGATGCAGGCGGTGCAGAGCGCGACCGTCGTCGCGGCCGAGCTCATGGGGTGGCAGGACCGCGTCGGGGCCATCGAGCCCGGCAGGTTCGCCGACCTGATCGCCGTCGAGGGTGCCCCACTCGAGGACCTGGACCGGTTCACCGACGTCGCCTTCGTGATGAAGGGCGGCGAGGTCGTCAAGGGCGGCTGAGGGCGGTTTCCCTCCGCGAAGCGCACAGGGGTAGGCTTTCCTCCGCCATCTGCGAAGGAGTCGTTCCATGAAGACCTGTCCCTACTG
>CAZXBB010000074.1:0-5062 GCA_964638815.1 uncultured Isosphaeraceae bacterium | reverse complement strand
CCCCGCAACTTCGCACCCCCCCCGCCCCATCCCGAGCCACGCACCGGGGAACGCTGCTGACTCCTGGCCGCGTCCGATCGGGTGTGCCCCGGTCCTGTGCTCTGACAGGGCCGGGTGGGCTACCCATGGAACGACGGCTTCGGAAGTTCGTACACCACCCGGCCCTTGCCGAGCCAAGGACCGGGGCACACAGCGTTCTTCGCGCCGTCGCGGTTCCGGTGTGCCCCGGTCCTGTGCTCTGACAGGGCCGGGTGGGCTACCCATGGAACGACGGCTTCGGAAGTTCGTACACCACCCGGCCCCTGCCGAGCCAAGGACCGGGGCACACAGCTCGACGGTGGCCGGGGCTCTCGACGCCACCCGGCACGGCGGCGCCCCAGACAGTGTTACGCGCACGGCCCCCACGCGCCGAGCACCGCCAGCAGGTCGCCGAAGTCGACGACGCCGCTGCCGTCGAGATCCTCGGGCCCGCCGATCCCGCCCCATGCCGCGAGGACGGCGAGGACGTCGCCGAAGTCCACGCGGCCGCTGCCGTCGAGGTCGGCGGGACACGCCGGAGCCAGCGGCGCGATGAACGTGCTGAGCGAGCGCGTCGTGACCGTGGATGCAAACGCGCTTCCCGACGGGGCGATGTCCGGCTCTGCGACGTAGTTGCCGAGGTCCGACGTTCGCACGTGCGTGACGACGCCGGTGAGGGCGACGTCGCAGGAGAACACCGCGTCGATGTCGTGGTCGGTGCGGTTGAGCGCGATGAGCGCGAGCGTGTCGTCGGGACGCCGGAACGCCGCGATCGCGAGGTCGGGGTCGTCGACGAGAGCTTCCACACGGATCGATCCGGGCGGCACGTTCGCCGAGAAGTGCCTGTAGCAGTAGTAGTTCGGGTAGAGCGTGAAGTCCGTCCGGTCGGCGTTGACCGTCAGGAGGCCGGAGAGGTTGTCCGGCGCGGAGTCGTCCCAGTAGTACTGCCAGTAGTGCCACGCCTCGGTGTCGGAGAGCGTCAGCGCGTGCCAGATGTACCACGCGACCTTGAGACCGTCGGCGAGGTCGTCCTCGTGCGCGCCGCCGAGTATGCCCCACTCCGTCTGCCACAGCGGCAGGCCGAGGGGATCGATCGTGTCGCGCAGCGTTGCCCACCAGGGATCGGTGTTCTCGCCCCGGCGCCCCTCGTCGCCGTACTGATGGATCGTGACGCAGCCCACCGCCGCGAGCGCGACGGGATCCGCGATGATGAAGTCCATGTAGTGCTGCCAGCCGACGACCGGGTCGGGGCGGATGGTCGCCTCGGGCGCCATGAGCCTGACGTCCTCGAGCCCCGCCGCGTCGAAGATCGGCCGCGCGACCTTGAGCCAGTCGCGGAACGCCTCGGGCGTGGTGGACGTGCTCTCGTAGGACGTCACGTAGCCGGGCTCGTTGAACGGGCTCACGGCCTCGAAGCGATGGCCGTAACGCGTCTCGGACTCCGTGACGAAGTAGACGAGGTATTGCGCGTAGTCGTCGTAGTGCCCGGGCAGCAGGTTGCCGCCGTTCGTCGGGCTGCCGTTGTCCTTCATCCACGCCGGCGGGCTGGAGATCTTCAGCCAGAGGTGGTCGACGTTGCCGCGCGCGAGCGCCGCGTCGAGGATCGTGCGCAGGTTCACCATCTCCGGCATGTCCCAGTTGTACGGGCCGCCTTCGGTGAGCTGGAACGACGCCGGGCACCGGAAGCCGTGGATGTTCGCGCCGAGGTCCAGGAACAACGCGTCGTATGCGGCAGTCAGTGTCGGCTCGTCGAGGCCGAGCAGCACGTGCGGCAGGAACATGTTCGACGCCCCCCAGCCCGTTATGGTCTGGTGCGTCGCGCCGGTCGTGATAGAGACGTCAGCCGCCTCCGCCGGCGTCGCGGAGTAGCCGCTGATGACCCCGTCGTCGTTGAGATCCGTCGCGCCGCTCTCCGAGACGAAGCCGCCGAAGGTCGGCAGACCCGTCATCGCGCCATCATGCCAGACGAACGGCTCCGAGTAGAAGCCCTCGCGGCGGGACAGACCGACGACGACGCCATCGTTCATGTCGAAGACGTGGGAGTGGCTGCCGAAGAGGGAGCCGAGTTCGGTGACGGTGTACTGCGTCTCGCCGGCGCGGGCCGTCGCGGCGCCGACAGCGAGGAGGACGACGGTGACGGCGACGGCCGACACGCTTCGAATTGGTCCTGGCACGAGCGAGGTCATCGCACACCATCCTACCGGCCGACCGCCGCGCCGAGGACGTCGAATCCGCGGGTTTCTCCGGGCGACTCAGCCGGCGCGGGTCAAGCGCCGCGATCACGCCCGCGTGAATCGGGGAACCGCTCCGGCAGCGGCGCGCGATCGCCCATGTCCGGGGCACCCCGCGCGTCATCCACGCGACTCCACGAATGTCTTGAGCCCGTCACCGAACAGCGTCTGCCAGCCGGCGGTGACCGACGACCGCCACTGGTCGTCAACGACGCCGAACGCCGCGTCGGCGATGCGCAGCACAGTGGTTCCGGTTCCCGTCGCCTCGAGGCTCAGGTGCAGCATCGTCGTGGCGGGTCCGCCGTAGGGCGGGGCGAGGTGACCCACCAGGTTGAGCGAAAGGGGCGGATCGATCGCGATGACCTGGTACCACAGGAGGGCGGCGCCGTCCTCGCCCTCCTCGAAGACGCGTCCGCCCGCCCACGGCTCGAGCGTCACGCGGTGGCCGCCCCTCGTCATGAAGAAGTCCTTGTGCCACCAGCGGCCGGTGTCCTCGATGATCGCCTTCCAGACGTCGATGACAGCGGCGTCGATCGTGACCTCGAGCTCGACCCGGGCGCTCGACGTCGGCGTGTCGTTCGTGGTGGTGGTCACGGGTGGGTCCTTTCGTGTTCGCATCGGAAACACTACGACGAGGCGCGTGGTTGGACGGGTCCGCCGTGCCGGCGCGCGAGAGGTGAGCCTCAATCGCGTTTCGCCGGCTGCACGAACCGCGGAAGGTACCGATAGTACACCTCCAGTGTCAGCGTGCAGATCGCGGTCTGGTAGATCCGGCCGCCCGTGCGCGACCACTGGTCGGCGGGGGCCCAGCTCCCGGCGGCGCGCCCCGTCTTCACCTGGTGCTCGACGAGCTGGTCGCGCACGTGGTCGTTCCAGCGTCGCCACGCATCGCCCTGGTGCTGGAAGAGTGCGAGCGTCGCGTAGTACCAGTAGTACGTGTTCGCCTCGACGTCCCAGCGGGGGGGATGCGAGAGGATGTACTCGACCGACGCGTCCATGTCGGCGTGGGCCGGCTCGGTGCCGAGGAGCTGGTGCACGAAGAGACCCTCCGCGGTCATCGCGGGGGAATGCGGGCGACCCGGCTGGTAGACGTAGAGACCCGGCGGGGCGAGACGCCTGATCGAGTCGAGCCAGCGTCGCGCCGACGCGAAACCCGACGGATCCACCTCGACGCCGGCGGCGGCGGCGCTCTTCATCGCCATCGCCTGCCAGCCCAGCACCGACGTGTCGCCTGCCTGCCCCGGGGCGTAACGCCACCCGCCGCCGCGCAGGTTGCGCGCCTCGACGATGAAGTTCACGGCGTCCTCGACCGGCTTCTTCAGCATGGGGTCGCCGGTCATCCCGTACGACTCCGCGAGCGCGATCGTCGCGATACCGTGGCTGTACATGGACTCGTCGTTCAGCAGCTCGCCGTTCCGGCCCTGCTGGGACATCAGCCACGCGAGGGCGCGGACCATCGTGTCCTGGTACGGCCCGTCCTTCGCGTGCGTGTTGTCGGTCGCGAGGAAGCACAGCATCGAGAGGCCGGTGAGCGCGATGTCGACGTCCACGCGCGTCGCTCCCGAGCACTCGTGGCACTGCGCGTCGTAATCGTCGCTGTCCCACCGGCCGTCGGCGCTCTGATGCCGGGCGAGCCAGTCGAGCGACATCGCGACCGCCCGCTCCGTCGCCTCGTTGCCGCCCATCTCCTTCACGATCTTCAGCCGCGCCTCGGGGGCACGCTGCCGCTGCGGGCTCGGGGCCACGATCTCCTCGATCGGGACCTCCAGCTCCAGCTCGCGTCGCGCGACGGCGGGAAGACGCCGGCTCTCGAGCGAAGGCAGGTCGATCGGCGGGGGCGCGTCGATCGCGAGCGTGGCGGGCGCGGCGGCGACGAGACGCGTGTCGAGCGCCGACGCCGGCAGCGCCGGTGACGGGGCGGTGCGGATCAGCGACAAAGGGGTCTCGGTGACCGGCATCGCGTGTGTCGCGCGGCGCACCGGCGTGACGAGGTCCATGGCGTCCACGCGCACGACGGGCTCGGCGGCGGACGGCGCGACATCGGCGTCCGGGGCGGGAAGGTCGAACGCGACGGCCGCGGCGGGGACGACGGCGGCGCGGCCCCGAGTCGCGGTGTTCACGTGGTCCGGGGCGGCCGCGGCGTCCGGGGCTTCCGGGTGGTTCGGGGCGGGGGCGTCGGCCGTACGGGCGAGCGCGCCGCTCGCGGCGGCGACGACGCCGGTCGCGAACGCCGATTCGAGCGACGAGGCGGCCGGCGCGGTGCGCACGATCCGCGGCTCCGCGCCGCCTGGCGCGACGTGCGCGGCCGCGCGGGTCGCGACCGGGGGAGCGATCGTGCGCGCGTCCACGGTGACGACGGCTTCCTCCGCCCCCGGTTCGGCCGCGCCGGACGCAGCGGGCGCGGGCAGGTCGAACGCGAGTGTCGGCGCGGCCTGCGGCAGCGGCTGACGCGGGCCCGGCGACGGTGGCGCGGGCGCGGCGGACGCCTGCGTCGCGACGCCGACGGCGGCGATACTCCCCTCCGAAGGCGGCGCGGCGGTCGTCTCCGGCGCGACGTCGATGCGCGCGGTCCGCGCCGACGCGATCCGATCCGGCACGAGCGGTCCCGGCACGGGGGCCTGCGCGCGCGGAATCGCGACGGCGGCGGATGCGACGATCGTCTCGGCCTCCGCGGTGCGCGGCGCCGCGCCCTCCGGCACGGCGGGCAGGTCGGTCGTGATGCCGGCCGGCCGAAGGGCGGGGGCACGCGCGGCGGTGGCGAGCGTCGCCTCGGGCCGCGCGTCGCGCGCTCCGGTGCGCTCGACGATGGTCTG
>CAZXBB010000073.1:0-2817 GCA_964638815.1 uncultured Isosphaeraceae bacterium | reverse complement strand
GCTCATCACCCGTACCTTGCACTCATACGGGGTCTCGAATCATGGCAGTCACGCAGGAGATCCTGCTACCGGTCCTGCTCGCCGCGATCGTCGCGAATACGGTGATCCTGTTGCTCGTGGTCGTCGCCGCGCGCATGAATCGACGCCACAACGTGGGGCCAGCCGCCACGCGGTCCGTTCTGCAAGGGAGTCTCATGTCCACCTCGTACATCGATCGGTCGAGCTCCTCGCCGTGGAGCACCAACGGCGACATCGCGGGAGGTGCCGATGACGGCGCGCGCGACGAGTTCGCCGATGTCCAGGATGCCCCGGATGCGCAGGCGCAGGATGCATACGCGCCCGCCGACGGCCATCGAGCGTCCGACAGCACGGCGTCCGACACCGACCAGCCCGAGAACCCCGACACCGCGTGGGACCCGGAGCCCGGGTTCGAGGCGGACGCCGAACCCGCCGCCGACTCCCCGGGGCTCGACGCCCTGACGGGCCTGCTCGACAACGCGGCCTTCACGCGCCTCGTCGCCTCCGAGGATCTTCGGATCCATCGCTATCACCGGCCGGCGACGGTCGTGATCTTCGAGCTCGGCGGGCTCGATCGCTTCATCGCGCGACTGGGTGCTGACGCGGCCGATCGCGTGATCCCGGCGCTGGCCGACACGATGCGCCGGCTCGCCCGCGACGTCGACCATGTCGCGCGGCTGGCTCCCGGCCGTTTCGGCGTCCTGCTGCCCGAGACCGACGAGATCGCGGCGATCAACTACGTCGAGCGGGTCCGGCGTGCCTGTGAGCTGTGGCTCGAGTCGGGCGCAATCGCCCTCACCCTCGCGATCGGCTGGGCCGGGACGGACGGCGACCCGACGCTGGTCGAGGCGCAACGCCTGGCGACGGAGCGGATGTATGTCGAGCTCCGGCGCGAGGCTCGGCGCGCCATGGATGTCCTGCCCGGCTAATCCACTCCGAGGCGGATCCCGCGACCCGGCGTAGCGCCCGTGTGTGCACCACCATCGACGACGACGGTGCCGTTGACGACGACGTGGTCGATCCCGGTCGGGAACTGTCGCGGCTCGTCGTACGTGGCGTTGTTCCGGACAGTGGCCGGGTCGAAGACGACGAGGTCCGCGTAGGCCCCGTCCCGGATCGTCCCGCGCTGTCGGAGCCCGAGGCGCGCCGCGGCGGCGCCGGTCATCTTGTGGATGGCCTGCTCCAGGCTGAGGAGGCCCTCGTCGCGCACGAACTGGCCCAGGATGCGGGGGAACGAGCCATAGGTCCGCGGGCTGGGCTTCGCCCCGATGAACGTGGAGTCCGTGCCGACCATCCCGACCGGGTGCCGGATGAAGGGGCGGAGCGTCTCGGCCCAGGGTCCGCTCGTGACCTGGTTGACCCCGAGGTCCTCGGCCAGGAGCAGATCGCAGATCGCGTCAACGGCGTCCTTGCCTGTTTCCCGCATGACGTCCGCCATCGTGCTCGACTCCCAGCGCAGGAGGTCCGGCCGGCGGAACGCACCGAGGCGCAGGTCCGCCCAGCCGCCGGGGCCCGTGTATGCCGCTCCGCGCTCGGCGAATTCGCCGCGGAGCCGATCACGGGCCGTGCGGTCGGCGAGGCGTCGCTTGAGCGGGGCGGGCCCACCTTCCTGGATCCAGCCGGGGAGCTGGATGAGGAGCCGGGTGCTGGCCCACTCGGATGGATACGAGTCGAACGTGACGTCGAGGCCCTGGGCGCGCGCGTCGTCGACGAGGGCGAGGAGCGCCTCGGGCCCGTCGGGATGTGTCTGCCGGTGATAGAAGTGCGTGATGTGACTCGGCGCGCCGGCGCGACGGCCGATCTCGATCGCCTCCTTGAATGGATCGAGGTAGCGGTCACCGAGCTGGTAGCGCACGTGCGTGTGATAGATGCCACCGCTGCGACCCGCCTGTGCCGTGAGCGCGGCGAGCTCCTCGGTCGTGGCGTAGCTGCCCGGTGGGTAGTCGAGACCCGACGAGAGGCCGACGGCGCCTTCCGCCATCGCGTCGCGCAGGATCCCCTGCATGCGGTCCAGGGCCTTGTCGTCGGCGGGGACGTCGTCCCAGCCGAGCGCGCCGATGCGGAGCTGGGAGTTGCCGACCAGTGTTCCGATGTTGACGCTGACCGCGTTGTCGTAGCGGGCCAGGTAGTCGGCCACGGACCGCCAGTCGTAGTCGAGGTCCGGCCGACCGTTGAGCCCCGAATCGAACTCGACGAACGCGAGCAGGTCCTCGCGCCGCGCGAACGGCGCGAACCCGTTGCCATCGACCCCGACGATCTCGGTCGTCACGCCCTGGCGGACCTTGGGCTCGTGCCGGGGTTCGGCGAGGATCACGAGACCGCCGTGGCTGTGCAGATCGATGAACCCCGGCGCGACGACCCGGTCCGTGGCATCGATCCGCCGGCCGGCGCGCTCGGGGAGCGGCGCGTCCACGGGGAGCGGCGCGTCCACGGGGAGCAGCCGCATTCGGTCGCCCTCGACGACGACCGTGCCGGGTCGCGGCGCAGCGCCCGTGCCGTCGACGATCGTGCCGCCGGTGATGACGAGGTCGACGGTATCGCTCACGCCCGGACCTTATCGTGTTCTACCTCGGTCCGGCCCGGTCCGGCCTCTGTCCGGCCTCGGTCTGGCCCAGGTCGTGCGCGTGCACCTACCTCGCGCGCGTGCACGACGTGCGCGTGCGCCCCACCTCGCGCGCGTGCACCTCGCGCGCGTGCGCCCCAACCTCGTGCGCGTGCCCGTCGTGCGCGTGCACCTACCTCGTGCGCGTGCACCTACCTCGCGCGCGTGCACGACGTGCGCGTGCGCCCCACCTCGCG
>CAZXBB010000072.1:0-91158 GCA_964638815.1 uncultured Isosphaeraceae bacterium | reverse complement strand
GCGGAGGACCAGCCCGAAGACCCTGCGATCACTCTACAATCGCCCCCTCCATGCGAGCCCCTCCATGCGAGCCCCCCCATGCGAGCCCCCCCATGCGAGCCGCCCTCATCACCCGGGTCGGAGAGCCCGTGGCCGACAACGTGAAGCTGGTCGAGGATCACCCCGATCCCATGCCAGGCCCCGGCGAGGTCCTCGTCCGCACCGAGGCCGCGGCGCTCAACCAGCTGGACCTCTGGGTCGGACGCGGGGTTCCCGGCGCCGAGCTCTCCTACCCGCGGATCTCCGGCTCCGACGGCTGCGGCAAAGTGACCGCGGTGGGTTCGGCCGTTGACGAAGCGTGGATCGGACGCCGCGTGATCGTCAACGCGGCCGTGCCGCAGCCGCAGGCCCCGCGACCCGGTGTCACACCCACACTGGCGCCGTACCGCGTGATCGGCGAGCACGACCACGGCTTCATGGCCGAGTTCGGCGTCGCACCGGTCGCGAACACGCTCGCCGTGCCGGACGACGCGGACCCCGTCGATGCGGCGGCGTTCGGGCTCGTCCATCTCACCGCGTGGCGGATGATGGTCACGCGGGGCCGGCTGCGGCACGGCAGGACCGTTCTCGTCACCGGGATCGGCGGCGGGGTCGCCCTGGCCGCGCTCAACATCTGCCGCCACTTCGGCTGCCGTGTGATCGTCACCAGCCGCCACGAGAGCAAGCTCGAACGCGCGCTCGCGCTCGGGGCGGACGCCGCGGTGCTCGACACGGGCGCCGACTGGTCACGCGAGGTGCGCGGTCACACCGGCAAGCGCGGCGTGGACATGTGCGTCGATTCCGTCGGCAAGGCCGTGCACGCGTCCTGCATCAGGTCGCTCGCGCAGGGCGGCACCTTGGTCACGTGCGGCTGCACGAGCGGCCCCGACGCCACCACCGACCTGGCCCGTCTCTTCTGGCTGCAGCTTTCCATCGTCGGCTCGACGATGGGCGACATGGACGAGTTCCGCCAGGTCGTCGCGCTGTTCAACGCGGGCCACATGAAGCCGACGATCGACTCCGTGCACCCGGCCGACGACGTGAAGAAGGCCTACGCGCGTCTGGAGTCAGGCGAGCAGTTCGGCAAGGTGGTCGTGCGCTGGCGCTGACGGCAGAAAAAGAGCCCCCTCCCGAACGAAGGGGGCTCCAGGAAACCCGGAAACCAGGCTATGAGCCGGGAGCGGACAGCTCCCCGCGAACAGGTCGCTTCACGCCGCCGCGCGGAACTGCTCGTCGTCGGCGCCCATCATCGGCGCGTTCCATTCGCCCTCGCCGGAGCAGGCCTCTCGCCAGGTCGCGCTGAAGCACAGCGCGATGACCGTGATGCCGTATCCGAGCACGGCGAAGCTCACGATGTTGACGCCGCCCTGCATGAAGAAGTTGATCGCCGTCAGGAGCACGATCATGCCGGCGGAGCCGATGCACATCTTGCGGCCCCAGTTGGCGAGCTTGAGAATGCCGATCCCACCCACGAAGAGGAACAGCCACGCCAGCCCGGTGAGCAGGCCGATGCCGGCGATGATCGCGCCGCCGGTGGCGGCCATCGTGCCGAGCCCCTCGGCTTCGCCGCCCATCTCCGCCTCCATCGCGCCGCCCGCCGCGGCGAGCACGCCGCCCGCGACCGCGACGAGGAGGCACACGAGTGTGCCGATCGCGCCGAAGACGATGTTCATGATCCCGATCGCCGTCATTCCGCCAGTGCGCTGTCGTGCCATCGCCCGGTTCCTTTTCCTGGAGAGTTGAACTGATCCATTGATCAGGTCACATCGGCCCGTTTTCGGGGCGGCTTCCCCGGTTCTCCCCCCCGGATGAGGATTCCATCGGTTGCCCCGCCGCGGTAGGCTCTACGGTGCGGACGGTGAGCGCCGGAAAGGAGTTATGGGTCGATCGATGTCCATAAAGGAGCCGGATGCCGGCGACGGTCGGGTCCATCCGGGCGGGCACGCTCTTCAACGCGATCCCCGACAACGCAGTCGTCATGGGCACGCTGCGGGCGGCGCGGCTCGTCGACATCGAGGCGGTCCAGAAACGGATGCAGGCGGTCGTGAACGGGATGGCCCAGGCGACCGGATGCGAGATCGACCTCGAGATCGTGCACGCCTGCCCGTCGACCGACAACGATCCGGCACTGGTCGGTATGATCGCGGGCGCCGCCCGTGACCGGCTCGGGAACGACGCGGTCGAGTGGCTCGAGGTCGGCAGCCTCGGCGGCGAGGACTTCGCCTTCTACCAGGAGCTCATCCCCGGCGCGATGTTCAGGCTGGGATCGGCGCTCGACGACTCGCGTCCGCGGCGGCCGTTGCATTCGAGCCTCTTCGACGTGAACGAGCGGGCGATTGCCGAGGGCGCGAAGCTCATGACCGTCTGTGCGCTCCGCGCGGCGGCGATGGAGTAGGACATGCTCTACGAGTTTCGCGGGAACGAAACGCACACCATCGGCGTCGAGGTGGAGCTCCAGCTCGTCGATCCGGAGACGTACGAGCTGTCCAGCGCGATCGAGCCCTTCCTCGCGCGCGTCCCGGAGCACTGGAAGGACTACTTCAAGCCCGAGTTCATGCAGTCGTACTGCGAGATCAATACGGGCGTGTGTCACACCGTGGGCGAGATCGAGCGCGATCTCTCCGAGAAGCTGCTCTGGGCCAACGAGCAGGCGCGGGAGCTCGGCCTGCGACTGCTGTGGAGCGGAACGCACCCCTTCAGCCCCTGGCAGGAGCAGGAGGTGAGCCCGGGCGAGCGCTACGCATGGCTGATGGAGACCATGCAGTACGTGGCGCGCCGGCTCGTGGTCTTCGGGCTTCACGTCCACGTCGGCGTCAGCTCCGGTGACAAGGCGATCCAGATGTGCGATCGCCTGCTGCGTCACCTGCCCACCCTGCTGGCGTTGTCGGCCAACAGCCCGATGTGGTGCGGGCGCGACACGGGGATGGAGTCCTACCGATCGAAGGTGATGGAGGCGCTGCCGACGGCCGGACTGCCCCAGACGCTTCGCAACTGGTCGGAGTACGTCTGGCTGATCAACCATCTCTCCGAGACCGGTTTCATCCGATCGATCCGCGAAATCTGGTGGGACGTCCGCCCGCACGCGGACTTCGGCACGGTGGAGGTCCGGATCATGGATCAGCCCATGTGCATGAAGCACCTGCTCGGGCTCGTCGCCCTGACGCAGTGCCTCGTCGCGGGGATCTCCGAGGACATCGACGAGGGGGCTTACCTCTACGACAGCCACCCCATGATCGCCAAGCAGAACAAGTGGCACGCGGCACGGTGGGGCATGGACGCCTCCTTCGTGGAGTTCGACACGATGACGGCGCTGCCGGCCCGGCAGGTCGCCCGCCGGCTGATCGGCCAGTGCCGGCCCTACGCGGAGCGACTCGCATGCGTGGACGCGCTAAGCTCCCTGGAGGACATCATCAGCGAGGGGACCGGGGCCAGCCGCCAGCGGAAGGTGCTGGAGCAGACCGGCGACATCGTGGATGTCGCCCGCTTCCTCGTGGAGCAGTCCACGGCCATCGCGGTGTGAGATCATCGAGCATGAGTGACCAGAACCCGAACGAAGGCAGGACCGGCACGATCGAGCGTACGGAGCCGCAGCCGCCGCAGGTGCGCCGGCTCCCCCCGTGGAAGGTGCTGCTCCACAATGACGACGTGAACGACGTGGTCTACGTCGTGGAGACCATCGTCGCGCTGACCCCGCTCCGGCGGCCCGAAGCCACGGTCCGCATGTTCGAGGCCCACAAGAGCGGAGTCGCCCACCTCCTCAGCACTCACCGGGAGCACGCGGAGCTGCTGGAGGAGCAGTTCGCGAGCAAGAGGCTGACGGTGACGATCGAGGCGGAATGAGGGGAGTCCCGCAACTCAGGCCTCCGTACTCCAGACCGAATCCCCTACCGAATCCCCCCCCCATGCCACTCCCCCGCATCGCCATCGTCGGACGTCCGAACGTCGGCAAGTCGAGCCTCCTGAACCGGCTTGCCCGGCGGCGGGTGTCGATCGTCGATCCCGCGCCCGGCGTGACGCGGGATCGCGTGTCGACGATCATCGAGCTCGAGGGTGATCCCGACGCCGGGGAGACGAAACTCGTCGAGATCGTCGATACGGGGGGTTACGGCGTCTACGTCGCCGAGGGGAAACGCTTCGATGACGCCGGCGCGGACCTCGCGACACTGACTCCCGCGATCGAGGCCCAGATCCACGCCGCCCGCGCCGAGGCCAGGATCGTCGTCTTCGTGATCGACGCCCAGGCCGGGATCACGGCGCTCGACGAGACGATCGCGCGGCTGCTGCGGGAGGGCGGCGCCGCCGATCGCGTGCTCACGGTCGCGAACAAGGTGGACGGCGACACATGGATGCCGCACGGGCTCGAGGCGGCGGGCTTCGGCCTCGGCGAGCCCGTATGCGTCTCGGCCGAGAACGGCTTCGGCATGAACCGTCTCCTCGAGACGCTCTACGCCCGCATCGAGATCACACCCGACGATCGGGCGACCGATCCGGAGCTGAAGGTCGCGATCGTCGGCAAACGCAACGCCGGGAAGAGCACCTTCGTCAACGCACTCGCGGGCGAGCCGCGCGTGATCGTTTCGGAGATCGCGGGCACCACGCGCGACTCGGTCGACGTTCGCTTCGAGTTCGAGGGGCGGTCGTTGCTCGCGATCGACACGGCCGGACTTCGCAAGCGCAAGAGCTTCGCCGACGACATCGAGTACTACGCGTACCACCGCATGCTGGCCTCCATCCGGCGGGCCGACGTGGTCTTCATGCTCGTGGATGCGACCGAGGAGATCTCGCAGGTGGACAAGAAGCTCGCCCAGGAGCTCCAGCGTCAGTACAAGCCGACCGTGATCGTCGTCAACAAGTGCGACAGGATCGACCGGGACCGGACCAGCCCCGAGGATTTCCTGGACTACCTGACCGAGCAGCTCCGCGGTCTCGACTTCGCTCCGATCGTGTTCATCAGCGCGCTGGAGCGCGAGGGCTTCACCGAGGCGATCGGCATGGCGTTCAACCTGTACGCGCAGGCGGGGCACCGCGAGTCCACCGGCAAGCTCAACCGGATCGTGGGCGAGATCCTCAAGGCCCGCGGTCCGTCATCGCGTCTCGGCACGCAGGCCAGGCTCTACTACGCGAGCCAGGTGGACACGCATCCCCCGACGCTCGTACTCAAGGTCAACGAGCCGAAGCTCTTCGAGGGCCGCTACGAGCGGTACCTCATGAACCGGCTCCGCGACGAGCTGCCCTTCAGCGAGGTGCCGATCCGCGTCGTGTACTCGACGCGGGACCGGGTCTCGGTGGAGGAGATGAAGGAAAGGGCGCGTCAGGGCGCGAGGGCGCGAAAGCACGAAGGCACGAATGGCGTTTGACGCACGCTCTGCGGCCTCTGCTACAATCAGGCGACTCTTCGAACCGGAGCCCGCGTTCGCCAGGTGACGCGGGTGCTGATACCCCGATCCTGGCGACAGTCCGAGCCCTGCTCACGCCGCACGCCGGCTTTGGCCCGCGCGCGTCGGCACGAAGAGTCCGCCCATGTCGATCTTCCCTCTCCCGGTCTTCGAGGCCGACGCCGATCCTCATCACCGCACCGCGATGACCGACGAGGAGCTCTACGCGCAGCTCGAGCCCCCGAAGACCATCGTCGTGAAGTTCGGCTCCATGGGGCTGATCGGGGAGTTTCGGTACGACGGCGACGCGAAGCCGGGCTGCGGCAGCAAGCTCGTCGCGCGGACGCACCGCGGGACGGAAGTCGCCGAGATGCTCACGACCACGTGCGACAACTCCGGCTGCGGGAAGTCGATCACCCGCAAGGAGCTCCTCGAGTACATCGAGCGATCGGGCGGGAAGGAATATCCGTTCCACACGAACGGGCGGATCGTGCGCATTGCGACGATCGAGGATCTCAACAGGCAGTCCTCGCTCGTCTCGGAGAAGCCCCGGTACGTCCGCACCTGCCGGCAGCTCATTCGCGAGCTCGACATCCCGATGACGCTCGTCGACGCCGAGCCGATCGTCGGCGGCGAGCTTCTCACGTTCTATTACATGGCCGATGATCGCGTCGATTTCCGCGAGCTCGTACGCCTGTTGGCGGCCGAGTTCCACACGCGTATCGAGATGCGACAGGTCGGCGCGCGGGACGAGGCGCGGCTGACGGCCGATTACGAGCGCTGCGGCCAGTACTGCTGCTGCAAGGGCTTCCTCAAGGTCCTCAAGCCCGTCTCGATGCGCTCGGCGAAGGTCCAGAAGGCGACGCTCGATCCGCTCAAGATCTCCGGTCGCTGCGGGCGACTGATGTGCTGCCTGCGCTACGAGGACCAGACCTACAAGGAGCTCAAGGCGCGTCTGCCGCGGAAGCAGACGCGCGTCGGCACCGCCGAGGGGCCGGGCGTCGTCGTGGACGGCAAGATCCTCGTGCAACTCGTCCTCGTACGCCTCGAAGAAGACCAGCGCGAGATCGCCGTGCCCGTCGAGGAGCTGATGGATCCGGACGCCTGCCCCCGGCCCGGCGAGCGGCAGAAGGCGCGCGAGGCCGATCCGCTGCGCGGCATGCCGCCGCAGGAGGTCGAAGGCAAGATCGCCGACAAGGCGACGCCGCCCGAGCGACGCAAGAAGCGACGCCGCCGCCGCGGGAAACGGAAGGGCGCGGAAGGCGCCGCGGCGCCGGCAGCGGCGCAGGACGCCGCGCGGCCGGACGCGAAACCCGCGCCGCCGGCGCGGTCGCCGGAAGGCGAAGGGAAACCCAGGCGTCGGCGACGCAGACGCCGCGGCCGCGGCCGCGGCGGAGAGGACGCCGGCGGCGCAGCGGGAGGCGAGTCGTAAGGACACGCCGGGAGCCCGCTCCCCGCACCGTGTGCTACGATCACGCTCCATGGCAGAAGCAAGGGTGGAGCCCCAGCCGCACGACAATTCCGTGATCGAGACGCTCCAGTCTCTGATCGTGGCCTTCGTGCTCGCGATGACGTTTCGCGGATTCGTCACCGAGGGCTTCGTGATCCCGACGGGGTCCATGGCGCCGACGCTGCTCGGTCAGCACAATCGTCTGCACTCTCAACAGACCGGGTGGGATTTCGCGGCAGGCGCGGATCCGCGGATGTCGCAGCTTTCGCCGGCCGACGTGCCCGACCCGATCCTCGGTCCGCAGTACACGGGCTCGGCTCAGTTCGGTCACGAGTCGCGGATCCGCATGGGCGACCGGATCCTCGTGATGAAGGCGCTCTACCACTTCGCGGAACCGTCGCGGTTCGACGTGGTCGTCTTCAAGAACCCGACCAACCCGAACGGCGAGGACGGCAACTACATCAAGCGTCTCATCGGGCTTCCCGACGAGTCGATCTGGCTGGTTGACGGTGACGTCTTCGCGGGCTCCGCGGACGATCCCGACGCCTACGAGGCGTACGGGATCCGGCGAAAGCCGGAGCACGTGCAGCGCGCCGTGTGGCAACCGGTCTACGACTCGGACTATCCGCCGACGCACCCCGAGGATCTGGACGAGCCCTACCCGGGCCCGCCGTGGCTCATCGACGACCACTGGTCCGTCGACGGCGCGGTCTTCCGGTGCGACTCGGCGGCGCCGAGCACGCTCGAGTGGGACGCCAAGGCCCGGCAGATCGATGACTGGGCGCCCTACAACGTTCTCGCCCAGCGGATCCAGCGAGATCTCTGGCCGGTCAGCGATCTCCGGGTGGCCGCGGCCCTCGTGCCCGACCAGGACGGACTGCGCGTCACGTTCACGCTGCTGGCGCGACGCCAACGGATGGAGTTCATCCTCGCCGGGGACACGGCGGAGGTTCGCCTGCGCGACGCCGAGCACGGCGAGGACTTTGCCGGCGAAGGCTGGACGGGATCCGGTCCGCAGCCGGTTTCCCCGCTGCGGGGCGGCCGGCCCACGAACGTCGAGTTCTGGCACGTCGATCAGTCGCTCGCGATCTTCGTCAACGGCGAAAGGGTCGCGTATCACGAGTACGACTGGCGGCCGCCCGAACGTCTCGAGATGGTCGTCGAGCGCATGTCGGATCCCCGGGACCTCGCGCGTCGCCCCCCGGCGCGCGGGCCGGCCTTCCTGTGGGAGTTCGAAGGGAGCCCGCTCACCATGGAGCGGATCCGGGTCGATCGCGATCTCCACTACCGCGTGGACCATCTCAACGACCACACGAGGAAGAACCCGACGAACCCCGGCTACGAGGAGAGCGTGCGCGCCGGTCAGTACGCCTTCGGAACGCACCCGGACAATCTCGCGATCCTCGGACCCGATCAGTTCTTCATGTGCGGCGACAACAGCACGGCGTCGTCGGATTCCCGGCTTTGGGGCAACCCCCATCCGATCGTCGCCACGCAGATCGACGAGAGCCCGTTCGTCGTCAATCGCAAGCTGATGCTCGGCAAGGCGTGGGTCGTCTACTTCCCGGCCCCGCACTCGGTGAGCGACGAGGGCCGCGCGTTCATTCCGGACTTCGGGCGGCTGCGGTTCATTCGCTAGCCTGCCTGGCGCGCCGCGGAACGCCGGTCACTTCGGCGCGGGGAAGCGCGGCGGCCGACACTCGAGCACTTCGATCACGTCGCGCACCACCCAGGCCATCTCGCGTACCGCGTGCGCGGTTCGACTCGCGAGGTGCGGATAGAGCGTCGCGTTGGGCAGGCCGAGGAGCGGATCGGCATCGTCCACCGGCTCCGGGTCGTGCACGTCGAGGAGGGCGCGCGCGCCCGGGAGCGCGCGCAGATGATCGGCCAGGGCGCGCCTGTCCACGACGAATCCCCGGCTTGTGTTCAGGACAAGCGCATCCTCTGGAAGCCGTGCGAGCAGCCGGGCGTCGACGAATCCGTGGTTCGACGGCCGGCCGTCAACGTGAATCGAGAGCACGTCGCTCCGCTCGAACAGCGTCTCCACGGGCACGGCGCCGGCGCCGGCGCGATCCGCCGGTGCGATGTCGACGACGTCGTTGTACAGCACCTCGAAGCCGATCGCGCCCGCGACAGCCGCGACGCGACGCCCGATGCGGCCGAGGCCGAGGATCCCGAGCGTCCGTTCGCTCATCTGGCGCGGTACGGTCGCAACCCGCTGCAGACGCTCCCACTCGGCGCGGCTGACGCCGGAGACGACCGGCACGCGCGGGCGCAGGGCGTCGCAGATCAGGGTTGTTACGTACTCCACTACCGCTTGGGTGTTGGCCTCGGGTCTATACACCACCTCGACGCCCCGGGCCCGGCATCCGGCCACGTCGATGTTGTCGAGGCCGGTGCCGGCCCGCGCGACCACGCGCAGACGCGGAGCGGCGTCGAGGAGCGCACCGTCGACACGCGTGCGGGTGCGCACCAGGATCGCGTCCGCGTCCGCGATCGCCCGGCCAGTGTCGTCGGTGCTGACGAATCGGCACCGGCCGGCCAGCCACGTGCGAGCCTCGGGCGGATAGGGATCGAGTTCCACGACGACGGCGTCGCCGGACATGTGCGATCTCCACTGTCAACCGTCCATTCACTGCGGACTCGCGCGCACCGGCGCGAGAGACATGTTATGCCTGCCGGGCATCGGTCGATTGACAGCCGCGCGCGTGCCGGTACATTCGGGGACACGTCTCGGGAAGTGGGGCGACGTGCAAACCGCAATGTCCCACGACGCGCTCCCCCTCAATCGCGTCGTCAGGAGATACGCATGAACAAGGGCCAGCTCATTGAAGCAGTCGCAGTCGAACTGCAGACGTCGAAGGCAGCCGCCGCGCGAGCCGTCGATGCGGTGACGGCGAGCCTGGTGATCGGGATCAAGCACGACGACGCCGTGACGATTGCCGGCTTCGGCTCGTTCGCGAAGAAGCGGCGTGCGGCGAGGAAGGTCCGCAACCCTTCGACGGGCGAGCCCATGGACATCAAGGCTTCGATGACCGTCGGCTTCAAGCCGAGCCAGGCGCTCAAGGACGAGCTGGCCCCTCCGGTTCTCGTCTGAGGGAATGGTCCGAGGCGCGGAGTCCCGGTCCTGGGCCGGGAGCCACGGCCCGGAGCCGGAACGCGGCGCCCCGGAACGCGGCGCCCCGGAACGCGGCGCGCCGGAACGCGGCGCCCCGGATGCGGCGCCCGGCGATCAATGCGCGTCAGACGACGATGTTGACGATCTTCCCGGGCACGACGATCACCTTGCGCACCGTCCTGCCCTCGAGCAGGTCGCGCACACGGTCGTCGGCGAGGGCCGCTTCCTCGATCGCATTCGCATCGGCGTCCGCGGAGACGGTGATGCGGCCGCGCACCTTGCCGAGGATCTGAACCGGCATATCGACCGTCCGCTGTGTGAGCAGCGACGGATCGTGCTCCGGCCACTGGGCGTGCGCGATCATCTCGTCGTGACCGAGGCGTGACCACAGCTCCTCGGCGATGTGCGGCGCGAACGGCGAGAGGATCACGAGGAAGCGATCGATCACGTCCGTCGGGACGTCGCCCTCGTGCGCGACGAGCGTGTTGACCAGCTCGATCAGCTTCGCGATGGCGGTGTTGAAGCGGAGGTTCTCGATGTCCGCGGTCACGCCCTCGATCGTGCGGTGGAGCGCCTGGTCGATCCCGGCGTCCACCGTGGCGATCTCGTCGCGCGGGCGCACCGCGCCGACGCACTCGCCCGTCGCCTCGTCAACCACGAGCCGCCACGAGCGCTGGAGGAAGCGGAACAGGCCCACCATGTCGCGGGTGTTCCAGGGCTTCGTGGCCTCGAGCGGCCCCATGTACATCTCGTAGAGGCGGAAGGTGTCCGTCCCGAACTGCGAGATGACGTCGTCCGGGTTCTCGACGTTCTTCAGCGACTTGCTCATCTTGGCGCCGACCCGGGTGACGGGCGCGCCCGTCGCCGCTTCGACGAACGACCCGTCGGCGCGCTCCTCGACGTCGTCCAGTGCGACCAGCGACCTGTCGGCCCGCTGGTACGCGAACGATGTGATCATGCCCTGGTGGAAGAGCTTCCCCACCGGCTCCGGCGTCGAGACCTCGCCCAGGTCGTAGAGGATCTTGTGCCAGAAGCGCGCGTAGAGCAGGTGCAGCACCGCGTGCTCGGCGCCGCCGATGTAGAGGTCGACGCCCCCGGTGTGATGGGTGCCGGACTCGTAGATCGCGTCCGGCGTCGTGCGGGCACCGTCCTTGCGCGAGAGCATCCAGTACTGCTCGGCCTCGCGCGAGACGAAGCGATCGTCGTTCTTCGGATCGCAGAATCGTAGGTAGTACCAGCAGGAGCCCGCCCAGCCCGGCATCGTGTTCGTCTCGCGGGTGACGCGCGATCCGGGCGGCAGGACGTCCGGGGCGACGCCGGCTTCGCCGGCGGTGGTCTCGACCCACGCCGTCGCCTTGCCGAGCAGCGGCGTCGGCTCGTCGGCCTCCACCGGCTCGTAGTCGTCCATCACGGGCAGCCGCACCGGGAGCGCGGCGTCGGCGACGCGGTGATGGTCGCCGTGCTCGTCGAACACGATCGGGAAAGGCTCACCCCAGTAACGCTGGCGGCTGAACAGCCAGTCGCGCAGGCGATAGTTGACCTTCCGGCGGCCGAGACCGCGACGCTCGAGCCACTCGATGATCGCACGCTTCGCGGCGGCCGTCGGGAGACCGTCGAGCGAGACCTCGTCGTTGGCCGAGCGGACGGCCGTGCCCTCGCCGCACCAGGGGCGGCCGTCGTCGGGCACGCCCGCAGGACGTTCGACGACCGCGACGATGGGCAGGCCGAACGCCTTCGCGAAGTCCCAGTCGCGTTCGTCGCCGGCGGGCACGGCCATGATCGCGCCGTGGCCGTAGCCCATCAGGACGTAGTCCGCGATCCAGATCGCGATGCGCTCGCCGTTGGCGGGGTTCACGGCCCGGAAGCCGGTGTCAACGCCGGTCTTCTCCTTCGCCTCGGCGAGGCGCTCGACGTCCGCGCGGTTGATCGCGCGCTCGACGTAGGTCCGGACCGTCTCCACGTCGGTCCCCGGTCGCGGATCCGCCAGCATCGCCGCCACGAGCGGATGCTCGGGAGCGAGCACCATGTACGTCGCGCCGAAGATCGTGTCGGGCCGCGTCGTGTACACGCGGATCGAAGCGCCGGCGCCGCTCGGGACGTCGGCGAGCGGGAAGTCGATCTCCGCGCCCTCGCTGCGGCCGATCCACTCGCGCTGCATCGTGATCGTCGACGACGGCCAGTCCAGACCGTCGAGGTCGCCCAGCAGCCGGTCCGCGAAGGCCGTGATCCGGAACATCCACTGGCGGAGCGGCTTCCGGAAGACAGGATGCCCTCCGCGCTCGCTGCGTCCGTCGATGACCTCCTCGTTCGCGAGCGCCGTGCCGAGTCTGGGGCACCAGTTGACCGTCTGAAGCGACAGGTACGCGAGACGATACGAACTCAGGACGCGCGTCCGCGTGGCGCCGTCCAGGTCCGCCCATGAACCGAGATCGCCCTCGCGACCGACACGGCCGACGAGACCGGCCGGACACCCAGGGTCCTCCTGAACGATCCGCGCGCCGGACGCGAACTCCCCGACCAGATCCGCGATGGGCCGGGCCCGGTCCTGCTCCCTGTCGTACCACGCGTCGTAGGCGCGGAGCCAGATCCACTGCGTCCACCGGTAGTAGTCCTCGTCGATCGTGCCGAACTCGCGTCCCCAGTCGTACGAGAAGCCGAAGCGTTTGAGCTGGCGGCGGAAGGTGTCGATCGCCTTCTTCGTCGTGATGCGAGGGTGCACGCCGGTCTGGATCGCGTACTGCTCGGCGGGGAGACCGAAGGCGTCCCAGCCCATCGGGTGCAGGACGTTCCATCCATCGAGCCGCCTGTAGCGCGAGACGATGTCGGTGGCCGTGTAGCCTTCCGGGTGCCCGACGTGCAGGCCGGTGCCCGAGGGATACGGGAACATGTCGAGGCAGAAGAACTTGGGCTGCGCCGGATCGAACCCGGGGTCGCCGGGGTTCAGGGCGCGGAACGTCGCTTCCGCCTCCCAGCGGGACTGCCAGCGGCGCTCGATGTCGTCGGCGAGACGCGCGGTGTACCGGAACGGGACCCCCGAAGTGCCCGGCGGGGCGTCCTGCGTGGTGGGCTTTGTCATGACGCTGGTCCAGAAAAGAAACAGAGCCCCGCGGGCGGGGCTCTGCTTGATATCGGCAAGAGGGCCGCGCGCGGGTCAGGGGCTCAGCGGAAGGAGGGCCAGGCGCGGTTGCGGCGAGTCGAACATCACGGAGAGTGTATCGGCAGGCGGGGCGGGATCAATGAGCCGCGGCTCCCGCCGCGCAAAAGAGCGCCCCCGGCGCGAGCGGCCGGGGGCGTTGGAAGCAGTCGAGCCCGCGGGGCTCAGGGACAGCCGTTACCCCATGTCCCGAGCACGAGCAGGATGTCGGCGAAGGAGACGATGCCGTCGCAGTTGGCGTCGCCCGGGCCGCCGGGGCAGTCCATGACCATGCCGTAGACGCCGAGGATCGCCACGATGTCGGCGAAGCTCACGCAGCCATCCCCCGTCACATCACCGTGGTCCGGGTCGCACGCGGCCCCCGCGATCTGGAGCGTGAAACCGTCGAGCGTGCCGGAGTCTCCCGCCGCGGCGTCACCGACATACAGGGTCCAGGTTCCTCCCGAAGCCTCGCCGTTCAGCGTCGTCAGGGCGCGCTCGTTCATGAAGCCCGACGAGTGGAGGACGAACGAATCGATCGGGTCGTCGCCGCCGCTGCCCATCGTCTCGGAGCTCGCGGCCGCGGCATCGTCGATCTCGTACGTGTTCCCCAGCGCAAGATCGGCGGCGATCCCGCAGCAACCGGCGCCGTCGTCGGCCGGCTCGTCGAAGCCGGGACGGCTCCAGAGGTCGACAACCGTCCCCTCCGGCGACTCGAGCTTCACGACGAGATCGCCGGCCCAGGTGTGGGCGATGTCGACGATCACGTCGACGTCAGTGATCTCGAAACACCCCGGGACGTCGAGGGTCACGCTGGCCATCGAACCCGGCGAGCCGTCGTAGAGATCGTCGAAGCCCGTCAGGTCAACGCCGTTTCCATCCGTCGCATAGCGCTGCGCACGCTCGAGCTTCAGCTTCACGACGGTCCCGCGATCGGTGCCCTGTCCGCCGAAGCCCTCCATCGTCCCGTCGTACCCCGGTGCGAACTGCGACTGCATGCGCGCGTCGGGCTCGATCGCGTCGGCGAACGACCCGCCCGCCGGGACGTTGGTGTGGGTGTATTCGAGCAGCAGGTCGCCCCCGCCGTAGATGTAGGGTGTCTGGAACGTGATGAACTCACCGAAGTCATTCGGAGCGCCGCCTGTCGGGTACTCCGTGCCGTCGTAGCTCAGCGGGCCGGCGCGCACGACGGTGTAGTCCGCGCCGCGGTTGTTCAGGAAGTTGGGGTCGAGGGCACCCGGCGGGTTCAGCGACATTGCGAGGCGGATCTGGTAGTCCGCCACCGACCACACCGGCGCCGCGAAGCTCTCGTCGACCCGGAACGCGAGCCCGGTCAGGCGGTCCCCCGCGACGACACCGGCTTGCGCCAGGAGGTCGGCGCCGTACACGATCTGCGCCGTGTTGGAGAATCCCCCGAGCGCGGTCCCCTCCGACACGACGCCCACCTCGCCCTCGGCCCCCGGCGGGAACAGGGCGTCTCGCTGGATCGTCAACTGCACGACGGTGCCGCGGTCGACGCCCTGGCCGCCGAAGCCCTCGATCGTGCCGTCGTACCCCGGGGCGAACTGCGACTGCATCCGCGGGTCGGGCTCGGCCGCGTCGGCGACGCTCCCTCCGGCCGGGACGTTGGTGTGGGTGTACTCGAGCAGCAGGTCACCGCCGCGGTAGATGAAGGCCGTCTGGAACGCGATGACCTCCCCGAAGCCGTTCGGGTTCCCGCCGGTCGGATACTCCGAGCCGTCGTAGGTGAGGGCTCCGGCGCGGACGACGGTGTAGTCGGACCCGCGGTTGTTGACGAAGTTGGTGTCCAGCGCGCCCGGCGGGTTCAGCGATGTCGCGAGGCGGACCTGGTAGTCGGCGACGGACCAGACCGGAGCCCCAAAGGCGACGTCGACGCGAAACGCGAGACCGTTGATCCGGTCTCCGGTCAGGAGACCGGCTTCGGCCAGGAGGTCGGCGCCGTACACGATCTGCGCCGTGTTGGAGAAGAACCCGAGCGACGTTCCCTCGCTGTTGATGCCCTCCACGCCTTCGGCCGCCGGCGGCAGCACCGTGGTGACGGCCGCAGGTCCGAGGACGAGCGTCTCCCCGGCCGGGACAAGGGTCGCCGCCGGGTCGGGGGCGTCGAGCCCGTCGAAGTCGATGTGCCGTACGGCTTCCTCGTCGAGCCGGGTGCGCGGGTCGACCTGCTGGGCGAGCACCGCCTCGGCACCGATGACGAGGGTCGTGATACCGAAGACCGTGGTCATGGTGCCCGGTCTGATGGGAATTCTCATTGCTGCCCTCCCGAGTGAAGATTGGGATTCAAGGGACCATTCGGCAGCGATTGTCGCGGGGGATGTGAGACGCGCCCCATCAAAAAAGCCGAAGAACTTCGAGGTTCGGACCTCGCGCGGCCCGGGCGCGAGTCCTAACTGCCTTGGGCACAAGCGCCTACGGAGTGAGGCAGCGACCAGACTATTTCTGCTTCTTCCGATCCACGTCCGCCAGGTACTTCTTCGCCTCGCCCACGAGGTAGAAGCTGCCCGTGACGCAGATGAGGTCGTCGCGGCCGACCGCACGGGTGGCGAGGTCGATCGCCTCAGGAAGCGTGCGGGCGACCTGGCTCATCTTGCCGCTGTGCTCGGCGAAGCGACGCTGGAGCTCCTCCGGGTCCATCGCCCGGGGGTTGCCCTTCGCCCGGGCGAAGATGATCTTGTCGCCGCCGAGGGCGGCCTTGGCGAGCATCGCCCCGATGTCCTTGTCCTCGCAGCACCCGAAGATGCAGACCATCGAGTCGTAGGGCACGTGGGCGCCCACGGACTTCATCAGCGCGGCCACCGATGCCGGGTTGTGGGCGCCGTCCACGAGAATGCGGGGCCGATCCCAGACCAGCTCCATCCGGCCCGCCGAGTTCGTGCGGCCGAGCCCCTCGAGCATGGCGACCTCCGGGCACTCGAACCCCGAGCCTTTGAGCGTGTCGATCACCGCGAGCGCGAGGCCGCAGTTGATGGCCTGGTGCTCGCCCGGCAGCGGCACGGGCAGGTGCATGAACTGGCTCGTCTCCGAGATCATGCACACCCGGCTGTGGGGGCCGAGATCCGGGCTCGCCCCGAACCGGCAGCTGAACTCGATGTCCCGCGCGACGACGCGGAGCGGGGCGTTGACCGCCTCGGCCTGCTCCCGGAGCACCCGGTCGACGTCGTCCGCCTGGACGCACGTGATGGCGGGAACCCCGCGCTTGAGGATGCCGGCCTTCTCCCGCGCGATCTCGGCCAGCGAGCGGCCGAGGAGCTGCGTGTGATCGAAATCCACCTGCGTGATGACCGTCACCTCGGGCGTGATGACGTTCGTCGAGTCCAGCCGCCCGCCGAGCCCCGTCTCGATCACGGCGAGGTCGACCGCCTGCTCCGCGAAGTGCTTGAAGGCGATCGCGGTGACGATCTCGAAGAACGTCGGATCGACGCCGAGCGACGTCGCGGCCCCGGCGACCTGCTTCATGAGCTCGGCGAAGTCGGGGCGGCTGATGAGCTGCCCGTTGATCGAGATCCGCTCCCGCAGGTCGACCAGGTGCGGGCTCGTGTACTGACCGACGGCGTACCCGCAACCCTCAAGCATGGCGGCGATCATGGCGACCGTCGAGCCCTTGCCGACCGTCCCGGCCACATGCACCATCCGCACCTGCTCCTGCGGGTTGCCGAGGGCATCCATGAGCCTTCGCATCCGGTCGAGCTTGAACGTGGCGTCGTCGTAGCGCACGACCCGCATCCGCTCGACGTCCACGCGGTCGTAGAGGTAGCGCACGGCCGTGGAGAAGTTCGTGACGTCGGACGACTCGACACCGGCCCGCGCTCGCGAGCGGCGTTTCGTGGTGGTTCGGCTCATTGGGAGCGGAGTCTAGCACTTTGGCGGATGCGAATCAAATGACGCGATGTAAGTGTATTGCCACCATGTGTTTGCGCAAGAGGTCCGCGTTCTGCGCCGGCGCGGTCGATTCCGTCTACCATCGCCGCGCGTCGAAGGGAGGTCCCGCATGAGCGGAGGTCACATGGAAGCGCTCCGGCACGAGTCGTGGCGGGTCTTCCGGATCATGAGCGAGTTCGTGGAGTCGTTCGAGACGCTGGCGGCCATCGGCCCGGCCGTCAGCGTGTTCGGGTCGGCGCGGACACCGCCGGGCGACCGCTACTACGAGATGGCCGTCGAGTGCGGGCGAAAGCTCGTCGAGAAGGACTACGCCGTCATCACGGGCGGCGGTCCCGGCATCATGGAGGCCGCGAACAAGGGCGCGTTCGAGGCTGGGGGCACTTCCGTCGGCCTGAACATCTCGCTGCCGATGGAGCAGGTGCCGAACCGCTACCAGAACGTCGAGGTCGACTATCGCTACTTCTTCGTGCGCAAGGTGGGCTTCGTGAAGTACGCACGGGGCTTCGTGATCTTCCCCGGCGGCTTCGGAACGATGGACGAGTTCTTCGAGTCGCTCACGCTCATGCAGACGCTCAAGATCTCGCCCTTCCCCGTGGTGGCGATCGGTCACGAGTTCTGGAGCGGGCTCCTCGACTGGGTGCGCGAGACGATGGTCGGGAAGTTCCAGACGATCCGGGCCGAGGATCTCGATCTGTTCCGGCTCACGGACGACGTCGACGAGGCCGTGTGCTTCATCGACGAGGTGAGCTCCGGCCGGCGCAAGATCGCGGAGCGTCTGCCCCGGTTCGAGGGCGACGAGATCGAGGAGGAGACGGGCGAGGGCACCCGCACCGGCGTCGAGCGCGGCAAGGGGGGGCGCATCAGCGAGCAGTACGGCGTGAGGGACGATTCGTGACGACCGAGCAGCCCCCGACCGCGCGCACGACGAAAGGATCGACGTCGCGCCCGTGCGCCGATCGGAACGCGGCCCGGATCCGACCGCTCGCGTCGCCCACCGCGTCGCCGGCGCACGCGACGATCGCGCACCCGCCAAAGCCCGCCCCGGTCATTCTCGCGCCGAAGACGCCGCCTCCCCCGTCGCGGATCTCGCGCGCCGTCGCCACCACGGTGTCGAGCTCGGGGCAACTGACCTCGTAACGATCGCGCAACGACTCGTGCGAAGCGAACATGAGGTCGCCGAAGGTCAACAGGTCGCCGCCATCGAGCGCCTGCACCGCGCGGCGGGTGCGATCGTTCTCATCGATGACGTGCACCGCCCGGCGCCGATCCACCTCCGGCAGCGCCGCGTCGTCGAGCATCGCCCGGTCCGCGTGCCGCAGGCTCGGCACGCCCAGGATTCCCGCGACGTTCGCACAGGCTGCGCGCCGGTCGGCGTAGGCCGTCGCGCCAAGCGAGCGGTCCACGCCCGTATCGACGACGACTACCGAGAGCCGCTCCGGCGGCGGCAGGGGAATCGCCCGCGACTCCAGCGACGCGCAGTCGATGAGCAGCGCGCACCCCGGTTCCGCGCGCGTCGCGACGTACATGTCCATGATGCCGCAGGGAACGCCCGCGTCGTGCTCCGCCTGGCGGCAAAGACGCGCCTTGTCGCGCGGATCGAGCCGGCGTCCGGCTGCTGCTTCCAGCGCCGTCGCCAGGGCGACCTCGACGGCCGCGCTGCTGCTCAGCCCGGCGCCGCGGAGCACGTCGCTCGTGATCGCGACGTCGAGCGCCGGCACGGCGCCCGCGATCGCGGTGAAGCGGCGCACGATCGACGCGAGGGCGCTGCCGTCGTCTTCCGTCACGACGCGATCGAGATCAATCGCGAAGATCCTCGTCTTCCCGTCCCGCGCCGCGCCGGCGGCCGCCACGGCCCACCGGTCGATCGCGATCGGGAGAACCAGGCCATCGCTGTAGTCGACGTGCTCGCCGATCAGGTTCACGCGTCCCGGGGCGGTCGCGATCCACTCCGCCTCGGCGCCGAAGCGCGAGGCGAGCCCCGCGCGCGCGCGCGCGAGTGTCGCGGACGGGGGTTCGGGGGCTTGCGTGAGCATGGCGGGGAACGGCGATGACGAAAGCGGGAGGACGACGGCGAACCACGATAGCGATCGGCGACCGCCGGCGATGACCGCGAGCGTGCGCGGCCCGGAGCCGGACCGGGATGGCCGCCTGATACACTCCCCCGATGATCCCCGACGGCCCCCCGACCGAAGACGTCTCCGCCACCTCGCCGGAGGACGATCACGTCGCCGCGCTGCTCGCGCAGTCGATCGACGTGCCCGCGCTCGCCGAGGCGGTCGAGCGACAGCAGGCGGCGGACGCGGCCGACACGCTCGAGCACCTCGAGGAGGATGCCGCGGGCGTCCTCGTCGCGATGGAGGAGAACGCGGCCGCGGAAGCGCTCGCCGAGATGAGGAGCCCGCTCGCGGCGGGCGTCATCGAGGATCTCCTCGACGAGGGCCGGGCGGACTACGCAAGCCACCTGCTTCACCTCATGGCGCCCGACGACGCGGCCGACCTGCTCCAGGCGCTCGACGAGCATCACCGGGAAGCGCTGTATCGCGACATGCCGTCGGAGGGGGAGGCGGACCTCCGCCGCCTCGTTGACTACCACGAGGCGACCGCCGGCGGCATCATGACGACGGACTATCTCTCGCTCCGCGCCGACCAGACCGTCGGCGCCGCGACGGAGATCATCCGCGAGTGCGAGATACCGGAGGAGATTCACTCGATCCCCGTCGTCGACGAGGCGCACCGCCTCCTGGGCATGGTCGATCTTCGCGATCTGCTCCTCAGCCGCGCGAACCGGCGCATCTCGGACGTGCTCGATCCGGCGACCAAGTCCATCCGCGTGGATCTCGACCGGGAGGCGGTCGCGCACGAATTCGACCGGTATGACCTGTCCATCCTGCCGGTGGTGGACGCTGACGGCACGTTGCTCGGCATCGTCACAGTCGACGACGTCATCGACATCATCCGCGCGGAGCAGACGGAAGACGTGCAGAAGACCGTCGGCGCCGGCGCCGGCGAGGCTGTCTACTCGAAGCTCGGCGACAAGTTCCGCGGCCGCTTCCCCTGGCTCGTCACGAGCCTCTTCATGACCTGCGCCGCCGCGGTCGTGGTGCTGTTCTTCGAGGAGCTCATTCGCGAGCACACGATCCTCGCGTTCCTGATGCCGGTGCTCGCCGCGCTGGTCGGCAACGCGGGCCATCAGGCGCTTGCGGTGACGCTCCGCGGCATCGTGCTCGACGAGGTTCGCCCCGATCGGGTGCGTCCGCTCATCCTGCGCGAGGCGACGGTCGGGCTGTTGAACGGGTGCGGTCTCGGGCTGCTCGTCTTCCTTCTCGTCGCCGCGCTGTCGGTCTTCCTGGAGAGCGCCCGCTGGGAGATCGGGGCGGTCGCGGGGATCGCCCTGGCGGCCTCCATGTGTGCCGGGACGCTTGCCGGATCGGCGATTCCGCTCGTGATGCGTCGCGTCGGGGCGGATCCCGCCCAGAGCTCCGCCATCTTCCTTATCATGATTACGGACGCGGTGGCGTTCGCGACCTTCCTCGGGCTCGCGCGGCTCGCGTCGCGGTGGCTGTGATCGTGCGGCGTGCGGCCGATCGAGGCTCGCGCACGGAGGGCTCTTTCCGATGATCGAAGCCGATGCGAGGACGCCTGCACTGGCGCACGTGGAGCGCGACGTCGATCGCATCATCCTCGGTCGGGAGCAGATTGCCGCCCGCATCGCGGAACTTGGACGCGACATCCGGGCGGAGCTCGAGGATCTTCCCGGCGACGCCGAGGTCGTGATTGTCCCGATCCTGACGGGTGCGATCATCTTCCTCGCCGATCTGATCCGCCACCTTCCGCACAAGGTCAGGATCAGCGTGCTTGCCGCGAGCAGCTACGACGGGGCGCGCACGGAATCGCGGGGGGACGTGCGGCTCAGCGCGCTGCCTGAGGATCTAAGGGGCCGGTACGTCCTGATCGTCGACGACATCCTCGACTCGGGCACGACGATCCGGCGTGTCCGCGCCGAGATCTCGAAGCGCGATCCGAGCCTGCTGCGAGCCTGCGTGCTGCTCCGCAAGAACATCCCGTCCGCGCTTGAGACGCCGTGCGAGTACGTGGGCTTCGACATCCCGGACGAATTCGTAGTCGGCTACGGCCTCGACTACGACGGCTACTACCGGAACCTGCCGGACATCGGTGTGCTCAAGAAGGATGCACTCTAACGTGTCCGGCCAAGCGAGGATCGCCTCCGACGCGGCGGGGGTCGAGGCGATCGTGCCCGCGCGCGCGGAGACGCTGCTTCCGGAGGGCCTGCTCCAGGACGACGAGATCGTCATCCTCCTGTTGCGTCCGAGCCTCGTCTACGTACCGCTCTCGTGCTTCACGAGCGTCCTCTTCGTCGGCTTCGCTGCCGTGTTCCTCGCGTACCTCGCGCGCACGATGCCGTGGATTCCCTGGACGGACACGCAGGCGTTCGCGCTGGGCGTCTTCGTCGGCGCGATGCGTCTCGGATGGCAGGGGCTCGAATGGTACAGCCGCGTGTACGTCCTCACCGATCGCCGCATCATCCGGCGCATGGGCGTGCTGCGGATGGCCGTGTTCCAGACGGAGCTGAAGCACATTCAGCACACGAGCGTCTTCGCGCTGCTGCGCGAGCGTCTCTTCGGGCTCGGCACCATCGGCTTCGCGACCGCCGGCAGCGACGTCTTCGAGGTCTACTGGGTGATGATCCGGAGGCCCTTCGCGGTGCACAAGATCGTCGTCGACACGATCCAGCGGTACGGAAGAAAAGACTACGGAGCCGCCCGCTCGGAAAGGTAATCCAGGATGGACTGCTCCCCGTTGACGACGATGCTGCCCGTCGTGTCGTGGAGTTCCACGTAGGCGCGACCGTTGCTCGCGACGAGCGTCGCCGTGTGGCGCGGCGTCGAGCTGAGGATGAGACGCAGGTCGCCGGGGCGCTGGTCGAGGACGCACAGCGATCGCGCCGCGCCGATCTGCGTCGCGCCCGCGTTGCTGATCGCCATCGCGACGGTGACGACGACGAGGGTGAAGAGCGCGGCCGTCGCGGCCATCACGCGCAGCCAGAGGGTGATCGGAAGGCGGAACACCAGGACGACCCACAGCGACGCGCACACGACGCCGAGGACATCGAGGCCCGCCACGCTCTGCATGTCGGCGTACCAGGATGCGACCTCGCTGGTCTCGGTCGGCAGCACGCGAAGCATCGCGGCGCGCTGCGGCGAGACCGTCCACCACGTCAGCACGGCCCCGCACACCATCGAGACCACGGCGCCGAGGTGCGCGATGATCACGATGCCGTGATTGGGTCGCGGCCCGCCCGGGGTCTGCGGCCGCGCCGCGCCGAGACCGGCCGCGGGGAGCGCGATCAGCGCGAAGCCGAGCATCAGCCACAGGGGCTGCACGAGACCGGCGCGGAAGATCGCGCGCGGAATCGAGATCAGGACCATCGTTCCCGTCGCGAGCCCGCTGCCCGGGCTGCCGGTCAGCTCCGGCACGCGCACCAGCGGCGCGAAGCCGAGACGGTAGCCGAGGTGTCCGATCAGCCACACGGTGAAGACGATGCCGACGGCGACGAGGAGGCCGATGGCCAGACGCAGCGGCCTGGGATCCGGCTGGTCGCCGCGCCGGACCGAGCGCATCGGCTGGCGGACCAGCAGCAGCTTGCGCGTCGCACTCCTTCGGGTCGTGGTGCCGTGTGTGATGTTGGCCATAGGGGTTTAGCCCGCATTCGCTAGGCCGGGCTCGGAACCGTCTCCATCACCTGCTGGATGATGCGGCGTGCCGACACCGTGTCGCCCGCGTGCAGGTAGGTCTTCGAGATGACGCGATGGGCGCAGACGGGAATCACGTTGGAGACGATGTCCTCGGGGACGCAGTAATCGCGGCCGTGCAGCACGGCGGTGGCCCGCGCGGCCTGGGACAGGGCGAGCGCGCCGCGGGGGCTGACGCCCACCTGGAGGTCGTCGTTGCCGCGCGTGGCGGCGGCGAGGGAGATCACGTACTCGACGAGCGCGTCGTCCATCTTCACATCATCGACATGTTTCTGCATCACGATCACGTCCTCGCCGCTCATGACGGGCTCCAGCGCAGTCAGGAGCGTCCGGGCCGGCTGCTGGCGGATGATGCGGGCTTCGTCATCGGGGGCCGGGTAGCCGAGGCTGATACGCATCAGGAATCGGTCGAGCTGGTTCTCGGGCAGGAAATACGTCCCCTCGAACTCGTAGGGGTTCTGGGTGGCCACGACCATGAAGGGCTGGGGCAGCGAATAGGAGTGGCCGTCCACAGAAATCGAGGTCTCGCTCATTGCCTCCAGCAGCGCCGACTGCGTCCGCGGCGTCGTGCGGTTGATCTCGTCGGCGACGATGACGTTGCGGAAGACCGGCCCCGGGCGGAACTGGAACTCGCCCGATTCCCGCTCGTAGACCGTGACGCCGATGATGTCCGACGGCATGAGGTCCGGCGTGCACTGGATCCGGGTGAAGGAGCACCGGATCGACTTCGCCAGCGCGCTGGCGAGAACCGTCTTCCCCACGCCGGGGACGTCCTCGATCAGGACGTGACCGCGCGCGAGCATGCATACGATGATGCGGTCCACGGCGGCGGTGTTGCCCATGTAGACCGACGTGATGTTGTCCCGCATGCGCTGGATGGCGTCGCCGGTCATGGATGCGCCCTTTCGCCCGGAATACCGGGCAATCTCCGCTTCGGTTGAGTATAACGGGTCGCGAAGGGGCCCGGCCCGAGGGTCGTGGCCGGTCCCGGGCGGTCTCGTCTCCAATGGTGGGCGGCGTAGTCGTGGACGACACGCTTCGGAATGCGGACGGCACGCTCGAGCGCGCGGTGCTGTCGAGATCCGTCGGCTGCGTGCAGTGCGGCTACGACCTGCGCGGGTTGCGTGTCGGCGGCCCCTGTCCCGAGTGCGGGTGCGAGATCTGGAAGACCGTCCAGCACCTCGTCGATCCGGCGTCGCGACTGCTGCCCCGCGTGCGCCATCCGCGGAAGGTCGGCAACGCGATCGTCCTGATCGTCGTGTGCCTGCTCGTCGCATCCCTCCTGATGTTCGCGCGACCGGTCGCGCTCACGATCGCCTCGTTCGGTCGCGGCGGCGTGGCCGCGTCCGTTTCATGGCCGCCCGCGTGGTACGGCCTCGCCGCCGGCGGCCTCGTCCTCGTCGCCCTGGCGGCGGTCGCGCAGCTCGCCCCGCCCGCCGACGCGCCAGAGGCCTCGGTACGCGGAGATCTCCGGCTGCTCGCGATCGGGCACGTCGTCCTCGGCGGAGGCATCCTCGCCTCCGTGCTGGCCGAGACGACGATGGGCCGCGTCGCGGCGCCGCCCGTCCTCGTCGTCCTTCGCGAGATCGCCGTGGTCGGCGCGGTCGTCCTGATGGTCGCACTCCGACGCGTCCTGATCCTGGTCGGCGAGCGCAGCCGCGCGTTCCGGACGTCGCGCGGGGGTCGCCAGCGGATCCGGGAGATGATCGCGGCCGTCGCCGGGATCGGGATCGGCCTGCTCGTTCACTTCGTCGGCGTCGTCGTCCCCGAGCGGGCGTGGCCCTTCTCCTCGCCGGACCGCGAGGCCGTTGCCGTCGTCGGCTCCGTCGTCATATGGATCTCCGCCCTGATGCTGGTGATCGGGCTGCTCTACCTGGCGGTCAACGCATGGTGGATCCGGCGGTCACTGCTGGCGCCGCCACCGACGCTGAGGGAACTCCTGGCCGTGAGCGACGAGGCGCCGTGAGATCACTGCCAGCTTGGCAGCCGGTGCGGGCGCCGGGGGAGAGAAGTGTCAGCCGGGCATCGGCGCGCGCCCGGGTCGAAACTGTCCTAAAGCACGTTTGCATAGGCTCTTAGAGACCACGACCGCGCGCGCTCCGGGTTGGCGCACGCTTTGATCCTCCAAAGGGTCCGGGCCGCTCTGCGCGGCCGCTGCAAACCTGCTCACGAACCCAAGCCACCTGGCCAGGAGAATCCCCCGATGGGTGTGAAGGAACTGTCCTTCGATACGGATGCTCGCAAGTCGCTGCTCGCCGGCGTGGAGAAGCTCGCCGCGGCCGTCAAGTCGACCCTCGGCCCCCGCGGCCGAAACGCGGTCCTCGACAAGTCGTGGGGCGGTCCGACGGTCACGAAGGACGGTGTGACGGTCGCCGAGGAGTTCGAGCTGCGCGACAAGGTCGAGAACATGGGTGCCCAGCTCGTCAAGGAGGCCGCGTCCAAGACCTCCGACGACGCGGGCGACGGCACCACGACGGCGACGGTCCTCGCGGAGGCACTGTTCAAGGCGGGCCTGAAGCAGGTCGCGGCCGGCGTGGACGCGAATGCCCTCGTGCGCGGCATGCACCGCGCCGTCACCGCGGTCGTCGCCCACATCGAGTCGATGGCCCAGCCGGTGAAGGACAACATCGCGGCCGTCGCGACGATCAGCGCGAACAACGACCCGTCGATCGGCAAGATCATGGGTGACGCGTTCGCGAAGGTCGGCAAGGACGGCGTCATCACGGTCGAGGAGGGCAAGGGGCTCGAGACGTACATGGATGTCGTCGAGGGCATGCAGTTCGATCGCGGCTACCTCAGCCCCAACTTCGTCACGAACCCCGACGAGATGATGGTGCTGCTCGAGAAGCCGCTGATCCTCATCCACGAAGACAAGATCGACAGCGTGCAGAAGCTCGTTCCGCTCCTCGAGAAGGTGATGGGCGCGAAGAAATCGCTGCTCGTCATCGCCGAGGACGTGACCGGCGAGGCCCTCAGCACGCTCGTCATCAACAAGCTCCGCGGCGTCCTCCAGGTTGCTGCCGTCAAGGCCCCGGGCTACGGCGACCGCCGCAAGGCGATGCTCCAGGATCTCGCGGCCCTGACCGGCGCCGAGCCGATCATGAAGGACCTCGGGATCGAGCTCGACAAGATCACGATCAAGCAGCTCGGCCAGGCGAAGAAGGTCGAGATCACCGGCGACAACTGCACGATTATCGAGGGCGCCGGCTCGACGCAGGCCATCAGGGACCGGATCGCCGAGATCCGCCGCGAGATCGAGACGACCGATTCCGACTACGACCGCGAGAAGCTCCAGGAGCGGCTCGCGCGGCTGACGGGCGGCGTCGCGCAGATCCACGTCGGCGCCGGCAGCGAGGCGGAGCTCAAGGAGAAGAAGGCCCGCGTCGAGGACGCGCTGCACGCCACGCGAGCGGCGGTCGCCGAAGGCATCGTGCCCGGCGGCGGCGTGAGCTATCTCCGCGCGGCGCACTGTCTCGAGAGCGTGCGCAAGAGCGCGAAGGGCGACGAGAAGTACGGCGTTGACATCGTGGCGGAGGTCCTTCCCATTCCGCTGCGGACGATCGCGCAGAACGCCGGCGAGAAGGGGTCGGTCGTCGCGGCCAAGGTGGCGGAGGGCAAGGGCAGCTTCGGGTTCAACGCACTGACGCTCACCTACGGCGACCTCCTCGCGGAGGGCGTCATCACGCCCGCGAAGGTCGACCGCACCGCGCTTCAGAACGCCGCGTCGGTGGCCGGTCTGCTGCTCACCGCGGACTGCATCATCACCGAGCTTCCCGAGAACGACGACGACCCGCACCATGACGGCCACGGCATGGGCGGCATGGGCGGCGGCATGGGTGGCATGGGTGGCATGGGCTTCTGAGTGAGAAGGTGCCGTGCCGACGCCCGATCGAACGAACAAACCAACGACGGAGACATAAAGACAATGGCCGTGAAACCTCTCGAAGACCGGATCCTCATCAAGCCCATCGAGCCTGACAGCAAGACGGAATCCGGGATCTATCTCCCCGAGTCGGCGAAGGAGAAACCCGTGCAGGGCAAGGTCATCGCCTGCGGACCCGGGAAGCTCCTCGACAATGGCGAGCGCGTGAAGCCCGCTGTCAAGAAGGGCGACACGGTCGTGTACGGCAAGTACGCCGGCACCGAGATCGAGATCAAGAACCAGGCCCACATCATCATGCGCGAGAGCGAGCTGCTCGGCGTGATCGAAGGTTGATCGAGGCTCGATCGAAGCTTGATCGAAGGTGACCAGACAGGCCCGCCCGGTCGAATCCGGCGCGGCCGTACCAGAGCGATTGTGCGGCCCTTTCGGCCCGACCGGCCGACTCCAGCAAAGGTCCGCTACGGAGCGCATAAGAAAATGACGAAGCAGATGAAGTTCGATTCGGCGGCGCAGCACGAGTTCAAGTGCGGCATCGACCAGCTCGCGCGGGCCGTGGCGCTGACGATGGGCCCGACGGGTCGCAACGTGGTCGTCCAGAAGTCGTTCGGCGGTCCCGCCGTCACGAAGGACGGCGTCTCGGTCGCCAAGGAGATCGAGCTGCCGCAGCCCTTCGAGAACATGGGCGCGAAGATGATCAACGAGGTCGCCAGGAAGACCGCCGACAAGGCGGGCGACGGCACCACCTGTGCGACCGTGCTCGCTCAGGCGATCTTCACGCAGGGCCTGCGTCACGTGACCTCAGGGGCGAATCCGATCGCGGTCCAGCGCGGCATCACCGATGCGGCGAGGGTCGCCAGCGAGGCGATCCAGGCATCGGCGGCCACCTGCAAGGGCAAGGCAGACCTGAAGAAGGTCGCGACGGTCTCCGCGAATCACGACACCGAGATCGGCGAGCTCATCGCCGAGGCGGTGGACAAGGTCGGCGCCGACGGGGTGGTCGAGGTCGAGGAGGGCAAGACCGCCGAGACGACGCTTGAGTACGTCGAGGGCATGGCCTTCGACAAGGGCTTCCTCAGCCCGTACTTCATGACCGATCCGAAGACCGCGGAGTGCGTGCTCGAGGACACGATCATCCTCATCAACGAGAAGAAGATCGCCAACCTCGCGGATTTCCTCCCGCTGCTCAACAAGGTGGTGACGGCGGGCAAGCCGCTCCTGATCATCGCCGAGGACGTCGAGAACGAGGCGCTCGCTGCGCTCGTCGTGAACCGCCTGCGCGGCGTGCTGAAGGTCTGCGCCGTCAAGGCCCCGGGCTTCGGTGATCGGCGCAAGGCGCTGCTCGGCGACATCGCGGTCCTGACGGGCGGAACCTTCTTCTCAGAGGACCTCGGGCGCAACCTCGAGGACATCGAGATCAAGGAGCTCGGCACCGCGAGCAAGGTGGTGATCAACAAGGACGGCACGACGATCATCAAGGGCGCGGGCAAGAAGAAGGACATCGACTCCCGCGCGCGGCAGATCGAGACGCTGATAGAGCGCGCGACGAGCGATTACGACCGCGAGAAGCTCCAGGAGCGGCTCGCGAAGCTGACCGGCGGCGTGGCGATCCTCAGCGTCGGGGGCCCGACCGAGACCGCCATGAAGGAGCGGAAGGACCGCGTCGAGGATGCCCTCAACGCGACCCGTGCCGCCGCGAAGGAAGGCTACGTTCCGGGCGGCGGCGTCGCCTGCCTGCGGGCGATCAACAGTGTCGAGGAAGCGCGCAAGAAGGCGAAGGGCGACGAGAAGATCGGCTTCGACATCGTTGCCGCCGCGCTCGAGTCCCCGGCCTGGCAGATCGCGACGAACGCCGGATTCGACGGCGACGTCGTGGTCGAGAAGGTGCGCGAGGGCAAGAGCGGCTTCGGCTTCAACGCAGCGACGGGCACGTACGAGGACCTCGTGAAGACCGGCATCATCGATCCGGCATTCGTCATCCGGACCGCCCTCCAGCACGCCGCGTCCGTCGCGGGCCTGATGCTGACGACGGACGTGATCATGACGGAGCTGAAGGAGAATGACGCGCCGGTGGCCGACGCCGTGTACTAGGCACCGCGGTGGCGAAAAGGCACGAAGGGCGCGGTTGCCGGCCGGCTCGCGCCCTTCTGCCTTGTGTCGCTCCCGGATCCCGCGGGCCTTCGTGCCTTTTCAGCAAGCAATGCCCACCACGCGCGACTACTACGAAGTCCTCGGCGTCGCCCGCGACGAGACTCCCGAGGAGATCAAGCGCGCGTACCGGCGGCTGGCGATGAAGTACCACCCGGATCGCAATCCGGGAGATTCGGTGGCCGAGGCGAAGTTCCGCGAGTGCGCCGAGGCGTACGAGGTGCTCGGCAACGCCGAGAAGCGATCGATCTACGATCGGTACGGCGCGTCCGGGCTGCGGGGGACGCCGGGTCACGACTTCCGCTCGATGCACGCCGAGGACATCTTCTCGATGTTCGAGGACATCTTCGGCGGCGGGATCGGCGGCCGCGCGCGGGCGCGTCAGCGGGGCGGCGTACCCCGGGGCTACGACCTCGAGACCGAGGTCGAGATCACGCTGGAGGAGGTGCTCGCCGGAACGACGCGCGACGTCGAATTCCGGCGCAAGGACGTCTGCGGTCTGTGCCGGGGCAGCGGCGCGAAGGCGGGATCCGAGCCCGCCGCGTGCACGACCTGCGGGGGTCAGGGCCAGGTTGCCCAGACCGGTCTCGGCGGCATGTTCCGCATGGTCACGGCGTGTCCGCACTGCCACGGGCGGGGCAAGGTGATCGTGGACAAGTGTTCCGACTGTCGCGGCCAGGGCCGGACGTCGATCAGGCGGAAGCTCGAGGTCAAGATTCCGGCCGGCATCCAGAGCGGTCAGGCGATTCGCGTCCAGGGCGAGGGCGAGCCGCCCGCGGCCGAGATCAGCCCGTCGGGACAGGGCATCAGGGGCGATCTGCACGTCGTCGTTCGCGTCCGCCCGCACGACCGGTTCGAGCGGGACGGCGATCATCTGCTCCTCGCGGTCCCCGTCAGCTTCGCTCAGGTCGCCCTCGGGGCGAATGTGGAGATCACGACGCTCGACGGCAAGGCGACGCTTACCATTCCTGCGGGGACCCAGCACGGGGCGATGTTCCGGATCGAGGGAAAGGGTCTGCCGAAATTGCGCTCCGGCGAAAGAGCCGACCTCGTCGTGATTGTTCAGCTTGTGGTTCCCCGGCATTTGAACGATGAACAAAGGAAGCTCCTCCACGCGTATGCCGAGACCGAGGACCTGCACCTCGACGCCGACGGTAAGTCCTCGTTCTGGGGCAGGATCAAGGACACGTTGACCGGAGGCTGAAGCTCCCGGAGCAAGTCAAGCGGAACATGCAGAAACAGAATCCAGAACAACCCGTGCCCGGTCAGCAGGAGGACGGCTCCTTCGACCTGTCCGACGTGGACGTCTCCGATCTCCCGGGCGTGCGCGGACGCGACACACCGACCGAGGGTGCCGACGAGCAGATCCGCGTCCTCGAGGCCGAGCTTGAACAGGCCGTCGAAGCGAGGAAGCGCGCGATGGCTGACTTCGTCAACTTCAGGCGACGCGCCGAAGAGAACGAGATTCGTGCGCGCCTGGTCGGAGCGAGCGCCGTGATCCGGTCGATGCTTCCCGTCCTCGATCACGTGGATTTCGCGCTCGTGCACCAGCCCGGCGAGATGACTATCGAGCAGCTCATCGACGGTGTGAACATGATTCACGTCGAGCTCCTGAAGGCGCTCGAGCGGCATGACGTCCGGTTGATTCGTCCGGAGCCCGGCTCGCAGTTCGACCCGAACGAGCACCAGGCGGTGATGCGCGTCGAGACTGACGAGCAGGAGCCGAACACCATCGTCGCACTGATGCAGATCGGTTACGCCCTCGATGAAACGATCCTGCGCCCCGCCACTGTGAGCGTCGCGGTGCCGGCCGAGACGGCCGGGCGGACCGCGGCCGACTGAGACAGAATCCACGCATGCCGACTTACGACTACGTCTGTGACGCGTGCAGCCACGCGTTCGAGCTGTTCCAGCAGATGAGCGACAGCGTGAAGCGCAAGTGCCCGGAATGCGGCAGGCAGTCACTGCGCCGACTGGTCGGCACCGGCGCCGGCGTGATCTTCAAGGGCAGCGGCTTCTACCAGACCGACTACCGCAGCGACTCGTACACGAAGGCGGCGGAGGCGGAGAAGAAGAAGCCGGCCGGCGCCGATGGAAAGCCGGACGGAAAGACGGACGGGAAGCCGGACGGGAAGACGGACGGGAAGACGGAAGGGAAGCCGGACCGAAAGACGGACGGGAAGCCGGACCGAACGACGGACGGAAAGCCGGAGGGGAAGAAGCCCGACGCGAAGAAGCCTGACGGCGGCAGCGCGTCGAAATCCAGGCCAAAGAGCAATAAGTAGGCAGGTCAGTCGGAAGCCCGAAGCAGCACCTCGTCCACCGCCCGATTGCGCGGCATCGGCTCGAGCTCGACCTCACCTCATCGCCCTCACCCGAGCTGTATCGCCAAGTACAGCGTCGGCTCGGCTCCTTGCCACGACGACAAGCATCTCACTCAGGCAACGCCGCAGTCCTCAACGGGGTGCTGGTGCCCCGTCAAGGCCGAATCTTCGTCTGTGGCCGGTCCTCGCCGCGGCTGGCGGCGTTGACGCTCCTCGGAACACTGAGAGTATGCCGTCGTCGCGTCGCCTTGCCGGCCACGACGATGCCGCGCCCATACCCGAAGCTTTGACCATGGCGATGCACCAGAACTAGACTGTGACACAATGCCGTTACGTTTCAAGAACCGCATCCTCGATCACCTTGCCCACGCGAGCTACCGGCCGGCAATCGCCCGCGATGTCATGCGCGACCTGCGTATCGACGGCGAGGACAAGGCCGCGTTCCTCGAGGCGATCGAGCGGCTCGAGGCCGAGGGCGACGTCGAGCGCGGCAGCGACGAGCGTCTTCGCCTTCCCGCGCTGGGCGACGAGGTCGTGGGGGTGTTCCGGCAGAACCCGCGGGGCTTCGGCTTCATCGTGCCCGATCGCCCGTCTCGCGAAGGTGACCTGTTCATCCCGCACGGCGAGGCTCGCGACGCGATCTCCGGCGACCGCGTCCGCGCCACGGTGCGGCGGACGCCGGGAAAGGGACGCGCCCGCGACGGCGGGTTCCGCAGCGACGCGGTCGGCCGCATCGTCGAGGTGCTCGAGCGGGGACAGGAGCAGTTCGTCGGCGTGCTCGTCAAGGAACGCGGCCACTGGTTCGTGCGGCCCGACGGTCGATCGCTTCACGATCCCGTGCTGATCCGCGACCCGCACGCGAAGAACGCGAAGGCGGGCGACAAGGTCGTCATCGAGCTTCTGCACTTCCCCGACGAGGAGTACCACGCCGAGGGGGTCATCACGAAGGTCCTCGGCGAGGCGGGCCGGCCGGACGTCGAGACGCAGGCGGTCATCGAAGCGCACGGTCTTCGCACGGAGTTTCCCGACGATGCCGTGCGCGCCGCCCGCGCCGCGGCCGACGCGTTCGAGAAGGAGACGCGGGACGGCTACGGCGACCGCGAGGATCTCACGTCGACGTTCATCTTCACGATCGACCCGACCGATTCGAAGGACTTCGACGACGCGATCTCGATCGCGTGGGATGCCGGGGAGGGTGAGTGGACGCTCGGCGTGCACATCGCGGACGTCTCGCATTTCGTTCGGCCGGGCTCGCCGCTCGACAAGGAAGCCCAGGCCCGCGGCAACAGCGTTTACCTGCCCCGGCTCGTCATCCCGATGCTGCCCGAGGTCCTGTCCAACGGCGTGTGCTCGCTCCAGGAGGGCGTGCCGCGATTCGCGAAGTCCATCTTCGTCACGTTCGACAAGAAGGGGAAGGTGCTCGCCCAGCGCCCGGCCTCGACGGTGATCCGCTCGGCGAAGCGGCTCACGTACCTCGAGGCGCAGGCCCTCATCGACGGCGACAAGCGCGAGGCGAGGAAGCACGCCCGCACGGACACCGACTACGCGGACGAGCTGCTCGAGGCCCTGCGTCTGTCCGACCGCCTCGCGCGGACGCTGCAGAAGCGGCGGGTGCGCGACGGCATGATCGTGCTGAACCTGCCCGAGGTCGAGCTCATCTTCGACGACGATGGGCACGTGGTCGACGCGGTGCCCGAGGACGACGCGTTCACGCACACGATCATCGAGATGTTCATGGTGGAGGCGAACGAGGCGCTCGCGCGGATGTTCGACGCGCTCGGGGTCCCGGTGCTGCGCCGGATCCACCCCGAACCGAAGTTCGCGTCGCTCGAGGAGCTGCGGATGTACGCCGTCGCGCTGGACCTCGGGCTGCCCGACACCCCGACGCGGCACGACATCCAGACGCTTCTCGACAAGACCCGCGAGACGCCGGCCGCCCGCGCGATCCACTTCGCCGTGCTGCGCACGCTGACGAAGGCGACCTACAGCCCGGCGATGATCGGCCACTTCGCGCTGGCCTCGGACCACTACGCGCACTTCACCAGCCCGATCCGGCGCTACCCGGATCTCACGCTGCACCGCGCGCTCGAGGCCTACCTCGAGCTGACCGACAACGGGCGGAAGTCGCCGGGCGGCCGGAAGCGGCAGGCGATCGCGCGCAAGCTGCTGGACGACGCCCGGGTGGCGGACGAGGGCGCGCTCATCACGCTCGGGAATCACTGCAGCGACACGGAGCAGGAGGCCACCGCCGCCGAGCGCGAGCTGCGGTCGTTCCTCGTGATGCAGTTCCTCCACGAGCACCATCTCGGCGACGAGTTCCCCGGCGTCGTCACCGGCGTGATGAACGCCGGCGTCTTCATCTCGATCGAGCAGTTCCTCGTGGAGGGCCTCGTCAAGATGGCCGACCTGCCGAGTGCGGACGACCGCGCCGATCGATGGAAGGCCGATCCTCTCACGGGCCGGCTGGTCGCGGGCCGCAGCGGGATGGTGATCGGGATCGGCGATGTCGTCACCGTCCGCGTCGTCGCCGTCGATCTCGCCTCAAGGCGGCTCGATCTGCTGCTGACAGCCTTTCCGCAGCGCCGCGAAACGCCCGCCAAACGGTCGTCGAAGACCAGGAAGCCGCTGAAGACTGCCGGGAAGCGGAAGGGCTACGGACAGGGGCGGCGCGGCAGCCGTGGGCGCGCCTAGCGAAGTGAGTCAGAAGTTCGTCGCCCTCCGGCGGGGGCGCGGCGTCGTGGGGCGGATTGCCCAATCCGGCGACGCAGTTCCGGTGTGCCCCGGTCCCGTGCTCTGACAGGGCCGGGCGGCGTCGGACGACTCGATGGTGGCGGAGACTTCCGACGCCACCCGGCCCTTGCCGAGCCAAGGACCGGGGCACACGGTGCGCTCGTGCTTCAAGAGCTTCGTTGCGTGACACAGACGAAGTGTGCCCCGGTCCTGTGCTCTGACAGGGCCGGGTGGGCTACCCATGCAACAACGGCTTCGGAGCTTCGTGGCCCACCCGGCCCTTGCCGAGCCAAGGACCGGGGCACACAGACTCGACGGTGCGTCGCAGTTCTTCAACGACGGTCGAGGCTCGGGCAAAAACAACCGCCCCGCACTTTCGTGCGGGGCGGGTTGCTGATTGAACTGCTAACGGAGCGGGATCCGCTCTCAGGCGCGGCGGCGCCGCGAACCGGCGAGGCCGGCGACACCGAGCAGCGCGAGCGCGCCCGGTGCGGGGATGCCGGTCAGGATGAAGTTGATGTCGCTCGCGACACCGAACTGCGTCGAGCCCGACGCAAATCCGCCGAGATCCTCGTAGTTGACCCAGCACTCGTTGAGCAACTGGTTCGACGTGAGCCAGAAGTTGTTCTCCGGGCCCTGGACGGTGGCCTCGAACCAGTAGCGACCGGCGGGAAGGGCGATGTCGCTGAACGTCGCCCAGTGCGTGACCTCTTCACGGCTGAAGTAGATGTTGCCGGTGAAGACTTCGCTGTAGCCCGTCAGGTTGGCGACGGCGATCGTCGCGCCCGGGGTGCCGGCGAGGTCGGAACGGATCGAGATCTCCGCGCCAACGCCCATCGCGCCACCCATCGGGGTGCCCCAGACCGAGTTCCAGTGCAGGTCCTGGAGGATCGAATCCCCGGACAGATCGAAGTCGTCAAGGAGCGTGCGGCGGAAACCGAACACACCGGCGGTCGCGTTGCTGTAGCCGTTCGTTCCGTTGACGCCGTTGTTCGCCCACAGCGTGTCGCCCATTGCGGGCATGGCCATCAGACCAGCGGCACCCGCGGCCGCTACCAACGTTACTTTCTTCATCACTTACCTCCAAATACAAGTGAACGTTCACGAGCTGCTTATAAGCGATGTGGGACTTACCTCAGACCCACAAGAGAGAGACAGGTCATGGAGGCGCAGCGATCGCGTCGTTGTCTGCGGAATCTTGTTTTGCAGGTACGAGACGAACACGAGAGCACCTTCCAGCGCCGGGACGCCCGGCGTGGCGCTCTCTCTCTTCAGGATGTTCTCTCTCGTCTCTCGGCGTGCCGCTCCAAAACAGGAGGGGCACACCGGGCAAGGGCAATCCTCGTGGACTGCTCCTGGCTACGTCCCGATTCTCACCTTTTTGGGGGTGTTGTCAAGAGAATTGAGGTGAATTATGGATCTGCTCGTCGCCTCTGAACGCCGGTGAAGAAAGGCAGCTCTAACTACCTGTTTGGCCCGGTTTTACACTATGGACCCCGAAGCGATCGCAAGAACGGGATCGGGTCCCGCGCGAAGCCTCCCGGGCACGGGACTCGGGAGGCCGTCTGAAGTGCATCTGCGGCCGTGATTTGCGCGCTTGCCGAGGGGCCTCTCGATCGGGTCCGGACCAGCTCAAGCCGCCATCTGCTCCACCGGTTATCCACGAGGAGGGGTGTCAGCCGGGGTCTGTGCATTTGCTGTCGCGGGCGGCGCGGCAGCCGGCACGGCCGGCCGGACGGCACCGAAATGCCCCTGCGGCCATGCCTTCCGTGCCGTGAGTCGTGGTTCCCCAGGATCGTCCCAGGCCCGTCCCTGCCCGCGGCAGCCCGTCGCAGCTCGGCACGGGCTGCCGGGGCAGGTGGAACGCCTCCGTCAGGATCAGAATGAGCCGGATCAGACGCAGGTCAAGCGGATTCGGGGGTTTGTGCGGCCGGGGTCAGGCCCGATAAGTCCATGCAAACGCTGTGGTTCGGGCCATCAGTCTCCGAGCCGTCAGCCCCCGAGCCGTCTCAGCCGTTCCCGCGCGCCCGCATGCCCGGGCTCGATCTCCAGGAGCGCCCGCAGCTCGCGCTTCGCGTCATCGACGGCCCCGCGCTGCTCATGCATCACCGCCAGCGCCAGCCGCATCTTGATCGCCTTCGGATCGAGGGCGATCGCCCGCTGCATCGAGGCAAACGCCTCGTCGTGCCGCCCGGTCAGATAGAGCACGCGGCCGCGAATGTCGTGCGACGACGCGTAGCCGGGATCGATCGCGAGCGCAGCGTCGAGGACCTCGAGCGCCGAGGCGAGGTTGCCCGCGAGCATCTCGACCTGCGCGCGGATGCAGAGCATCGAGACCGACTCGGGCTCGATCGCCAGCGCCCGGTCGATCGCCTCGCGCGCTTCGTCCACTCGTTCGAGCCGGATCAGGGAGTCCGCGAGCACGCCCCATGCCTTGTAGTCGTCGGGGCGTCGTCGCAGCAGCTCACCGGCGAGCCCGGCGAGCTGCGCCGCGTCGCCGGAACTCTGGGCGAGACGCATCTGGTTCTCGATGTACCGCTGCGTGTTCGCGAGCGCATGCGCCGCCTGGAGCCGGTCGTCGAACACGAGCCAGCCCGCGTACTTCGGAAGCCGCTCGGCGATCTCCGCCGCGCGGCGGGAGTCCTCCTCGCGCCCGAGCGGTGCGAGCGCCTGGCTCAGGAACCGGTAGGCCCGATGATCGTTTGGCGTTGCCTGCACCGCCTGGAGCAGAGCCGCCGCCGCCTTGTCGTAGTCCCCCCGCGCGAGCGCCACTCTCCCCAGACCCACGTAACCGAGCGACTGGTTCGGGTCGATCGCGCGGCAACGGTCGAAGTTCCGTTCGGCGGCGTCAAGGTCGTCACGCTCGAGATACAGGCGGCCGAGCCGGGCGAAGGTCGTCGCGTAGCCGGGGTCGCGCGCCGCCGACTGCTCGAGCACCTCGATCGCGAGATCGTCGAGCCCGAGCGACTGGGCCTCGACACCGAGGAGGTAACGCCAGTGCGGATGCTCGGGCTCGAGCGCCGTCGCCGCCGCGAAGCACTCGAGCGCCGCCCTGTGCTCCTCGAGGGCCAGGTAGATGCGCCCGAGATTGCCGATCGCCTCCGGATCGCCCGCCCGCGTCCAGCGGTGGTGCTGCTCCAGGATGTTGCGGACCGGAACCGGGTCCGCGCCGTCCAACTCGGGCGGTTCCGGCAGACCCGCGACTTCCGAGGCGGCGCGGAACGCGGCGTCGTCGAAACGCGCTTCCGCCGGACCATGCTCCGGCCGGCTCACCTCGAGCAGGTGACCGACCTCCGGGCCGCTCGTTCCCCCGCTCAGCGGCGGGCCGAGGAGGGCGAACGCCGCCGCCGCCGCGGTCACGGCGAGGAGCGCCCACTCGACCTTCGCGGGCGGGGCGCTCACGGCGCTTCCCCGGCCCGCCCGTCCTCCGGCGTGACGACGATCACCTGGTCGGCGTCAACAGCGGTCAGGGTGCTCCGGCTTCCGTCGGGCCACGTCACGACGACGCGATCGACCCGTCGCGCGGCACCCAGCCCGAAGTGAGCCCGGAAGTCACCGCTCGTGAGGTAGCTCTGCTGCGGCCGGATCTCGCGGACCTGCGTGCGCCCGCCCGCTTCGATCTCCACGCGCGCCCCGATCGCGGCCCGACCCGCGAGGCCCGGGGCCCCGGTCGGGGCCGTGCGAGGCTCCACCATGAGCCACGCGTGCCCCGACGCGTTGTCGTTCCGGAGCAGACGCAGCGGTCCGCCGTTGTTGGTCACGAGGAGGTCGAGATCTCCGTCGTTGTCGTAATCGGCGCTCGCCACGCCGCGGCCCACGTCGCTGAACGCGGCGCCGGACTCCGCCGTGGCGTCGATCATCCGGCCGTCCCGGAACCGCACGAAGTGGTCGGCCTGGGCGTACGGGTTGTCGGAGACGGGCAGCCGGTTGTCGATGTTCACCTCGCCGTTGGCGAAGAACGCGTCGAACACGCCGTCATGGTCCTGGTCGAAGATCGCCACGCCGAACGTCGTCGCGGGCAGGCTCCACCCGCCCACGCCCATGCGCAGGCTGACATCGGAGAACGTGCCTCGTTCGTTGGCAAGCACGAGGTGCGTCTGGTCGTGGATGTTCGTGACGAGCAGGTCGAAGTCGCCGTCCGCGTCGAGGTCTTCGCACGCGACGCCCATTCCGGCGATGGCGACGCCGCGGGCGTCGTACGCGCATCCCCTCTGCGCCGACTCGTTCGTGAAGGTGCCGTCGCCGTTGTTGTGCCAGAGGATCGCCGGCGTCTGGTCGTTCGCCACGTAGAGGTCCAGGTGGCCGTCGCCGTCGAAGTCGGACGCGACGACGCCGAGCCCGTTGCCCGTCTGCGCCGAGATGCCGGCGCGATCGCTCGCGTCCTCGAAGGTGCCGTCCCCGCGGTTGCGGTACAGGCGGTCGGTCGTCGCGGCGTAGAGAACGGGGTTGCAGTAGTCGCGCACGCCGAGCACCGTGTAGCACGGCGACTCGTGCTGCCGCGACCACCGGACATAGTTCGCCACGTAGAGGTCGAGCCTCCCGTCGCCGTCGTAGTCGAAGAACGTCGCGCTCGTGCCGAAGCCCGGATCGGCGACGCCCACCGCTTCGCCGATCTCCGTGAAACGCCCCCCTTCGTTGCGGAGCAGCGCGTTCGGCCCGATCCTCGTCGCGAAGATGTCCACGTCCCCGTCGTCATCGTAGTCGGCGCACGCCACGCCGAACACGTGGCCGGGGATGTCCGCGCCGGTCGCTTCGCTCACGTCGGTGAAGCGCTCCCCGTCGTTGCGGTAGAGGCGACAGCGTTGCACGGCGCCTTCGCCGTCGAAGGCGCCGCCGCCGCCGACGAAGAGATCGAGATCACCGTCGCCGTCGTAGTCGAGGAAGCCGGCGCCGGGCCCCATCTCCTCCGGGATGTAGTAGTCGCCGTGAGCCGCGTTGTCGTGCACGAAGTCGATGCCCAGCGCCGGCGCGACGTCCGTGAACAGCGGCGTCTCGGCGCTCTCGGTCGGCGCGGCGGCTTCGCCCGGCGCGAGCGCCGCCGCGTGCGCTCCGAGCAGCTCTCGCGCCAGTTCGCGCGGCGTGGCCCGCGGGGCGCCCAGGCGTCCGGTCGCCTTCAGCCCGGCGGCCACGAGGCTGCCGGCGGCGAGCACGACAAGGACGGGGAGCCGGATGGATCCGCGTCCGGTCATTCACCGAGGTACTCAGCGGCCACGACCCGACCGTCCCGGACGGTCACCTCCCATGGCGTCTGGATCATCCACCGCGTGCCGCTCGGCAGTTGGACGTGCAATCCCTCGGGAACGCGGTCCACGACGACGGGGTGCCGGCTCGCGGGCTTGTTGGGGAGCTGGATCAGCACGCAGGGCTCGGGAGGCTCGGCGTCCGCGAGCTCGCGCAGGTGCTCCGCGCAGTGCTTGCACGTGTCGTAGTAGAACACGACGCTGGCATCGGTCGGGAACTTCGAGACGTCCGCCCAGGTTGCGAGGTTCGTCGCGCTCAGCCGCCTCCCGATCCACTTGTCGGGCTCGAGGATCACGTAGCGGGGGAGGTGCTCCGGCAGCCGCCATGCGCGGCGGCGGACCGGCTCCTCGACGCGGATCGCGGCGGTCGGGCCGGGCACGCCGAGGTTCGGCGCTCCGACGACGGCGGGAATGGGCGCGGCATTCCGGCCCGCGAAGGGATCGTTCGCCTCGAGATCCTCCGGCGGCACCTCGGTGAAGAAGCCGAGGTACGCGGAGCTTGCGACCGCGGCGAGGCAGCCGACCGCGACGCTCCACGCCCGCCAGCCCTGGCGCACGAGGTTTCGCCAGGGGCGCACCGCGAAGATCGCGAGCACCAGGCTCCCGTCCACGGCCATCATCACCCACGGCGGAATCGTGATGGTCGAGCCGAAGCACCCGCACGAGGCGGCGCCTTCCGAGACCTGCGCCCCGAGGATCACGAGAAAGACCAGCAGCAGCCCTGAGACGACGGGCCACGCCAGCCGCGGCGCGAGCAGCGCGGCGACGGACGTGAAGATCTCCACGGCGATGATGAGCTCGAAGAGGAGCCCGATCCGCCCGTGGGCGTTTTCCCGCAGGAACGCCGGAAGATCGGCCGGCGTCCCCCGGAGCAGCTTCGCCATGGCGCCGGCGAGGATGTACGCGGCGGCGAGACGCACGACCGAGGCGGCGACTCGGGTGGCGTTGCGCGAGACGTAATGGGGGGCGTGCTCGGACATGGTGCAGCGCCGATTATGACCAACTCGCGATGGAACGAAAGCCGCCCGGCACAAGGCCGGGCGGCGTTCAGTCGATAGCGGTCGTGGCGGCCGTGATCAGGCGCGACGACGACGCGTGCCCGTGAGGCCCGCGAGGCCCAGGAGCGCGAGGGCGCCCGGGGCCGGCATGAGCGACAGCGTGAAGCCGTCGAAGATGCCGACGTCACCGGCGGCGGCGTCGCCGACATAGAGGGTCCACACGCCGGCCGAGGCCTCGCCGTTCAGCGAGGTCAGGCCCATCGTGTTGCCGAAGCCCGAGGAGAACCGGGTGAAGGAGGCGATCGGATCCTCGCCGCCGCTGCCCATGCCCTCCGAGCTCGAGACCGCGGCATCGTCGAAGGTGTAGATGTTCCCGAACACGAGGTCCGAGGACTCACCGCAGCAGCCCGAACCGTCGTCCGCGGGCTCGGCGAAGCCGGCGCGGCTGACGAGATCGACCACGGTGCCCGACGGGGACCGGAGCTTGATTACGAGATCGCCCGCCCACGTGTGAGCGATGTCGATCGTCACGTTGACGTCGGTGATCGCACCGATGTTGCCGGCCACGACGGTCAGCGCGGCCATCGAGCCCAGCGAGCCGTCGTAGGTGTCATCGAACGGGGCCAGGCTAAGACCGTTCCCGTTCGTTACAAAATCCACGCCGTAGGCGGCTCCCGCAATCGCAGCGGTTGCCAGGCCGGCGGCCAGTGCAAGCTTGTTCATTGCGCTTTTCCTCCTCATAACGAGAGACAAGAGAGACATTGAATCGATTCATGTCGTCCCGCCCCGAGAGATTCCCGAGCGCAACGGAACGAACCCTGACACCGCGCCGGCAAGCGGGGTGCAGCAATTTCTCTCTCAAATCTCGTGGCCGCGACTCCCATCCCCTTGTCGGGGCCCCTCGCACACGGGGAGTCGCAGACGATGGCGGAAATGCCGCCAACGTCTTCGTCAGACTAGCCGACCTCCGGCGGCCGTCAAGGAGTTTTTCCGGGATTCCGCCCCGAATGGGGAGCCGGGCAAGGTATCACCCGTCGCCCGCGGCAAAGTCAACCCCCGTTGCCAGCCCCCCGCCACGCGATAGAGTGGGCAAACCGGTAAGCCGACCCCTGCAAAAACGGGGGCCAGGCCCGCGCCGGGGGCGGCGAGCCGCAGCGGAGGGTCCTGTCGAATGTCGGATTCCAGTGCGATCGAATCGGTCCTTCAGGAGCAACGCGTCTTCAGCCCGCCCCCCGGTTTCTCGGACCGGGTCGGTGGGGCATTGGTGGACAACCTCGATGCCTACGAGACCGAGTACCGCCGTTCCCTCGACGATCCGGAGGGCTACTGGGCCCGGATCGCGGGCCGATTCGACTGGTTCCGGCCGTGGGACCGCGTGCTCGAGTGGAGCGTCCCGGACGCGAGGTGGTTCCCGGGTGGGCGGACGAACGTCTGCCACAACTGCCTCGATCGCCAGATCGCCTCCGGACACGGGGACCAGGTGGCGATCATCTGGGAGGGCGAGCCGGTGGGCGATGCAGGGGGCGACCCTGGCCCCGAGGTCCGCCGGCTCACCTACGGGGACCTTCACCGGGAGGTCTGCCGCTTCGCCAACGCGCTGCGCGGCCTGGGCGTGAAGAAGGGCGACATCGTCACGATCTACCTCGGCATGGTGCCCGAGCTCGCGATCGCCATGCTGGCATGTGCGCGGATCGGCGCCGCGCACTCGGTGATCTTCGGCGGCTTCTCGGCGCACGCGATCGCCGACCGGGTCTCTGATGCGCGCAGCCGGGTCCTGATCACCGCCGACGGGGCGTGGCGACGCGGAGCGGTCGTTCCCCTCAAGGACAGCGTGGACGAGGCACTCCGGAACCCGGAGATCGCCGAACTCGTCAACGCCGTCGTCGTCCTCCGGCGGACCGGAAACCAGATCGCCCTGACCGAAGGACGCGATCACTGGTGGCACGAGATCGCGGGCGGTGCGTCGCAGGAGTGCCCCTGCGAGCCCATGGACAGCGAGGACATGCTGTTCCTGCTCTACACGTCGGGCTCGACCGGCAAGCCCAAGGGCATCCTTCATACGACCGGCGGCTACATGGTGTACGCGGCCCATACCGCGCGGCACGCGTTCAACCTCGTCCCCGATGCAGGCCAGGTGTACTGGTGCACTGCCGACATCGGCTGGGTGACGGGGCACAGCTACATCGTCTACGGCATCCTGCCGAACCGCGTGCCGTCGGTCATGTACGAAGGCGCGCCGAACTTCCCGGAAGCGGACCGGTTCTGGGCCATCGTCGCGCGTCACGGGGTGACGCAGTTCTACACGGCGCCGACGGCCATCCGCGCGTTCATGAAGTGGGGCGACGAGCATCCGAAGCGTCACGACCTCTCGAGCCTCAAGGTGCTGGGCACGGTCGGCGAGCCGATCAACCCCGAGGCGTGGATGTGGTACCACCGCGTGATCGGCGGCGAGCGCTGCCCGATCGTGGATACGTGGTGGCAGACCGAGACGGGCGGCATGATGATCTTCCCCCTCCCCGGGGCGACGCCGACCGTGCCCGGCTCGTGCACGCTGCCGTTTTTCGGCGTGGACGCCGCGGTCGTCGACGACACCGGGAACGAGCAGCCCGCGAACACGGGCGGCCTGCTCGCGATCCGCAAGCCGTGGCCGGGCATGCTCCGCGGGATCTACGGAGATCGGGGGCGCTTCATCGAGACGTACTGGTCGCGGCTGCCGGGAATGTACCTGGCCGGCGACAGCGCGCGGCGCGATGAGCGCGGGTACTTCTGGATCATGGGGCGTGTGGACGACGTCATCAACGTGTCCGGTCACCGGCTGGGCACGATGGAGGTCGAGTCCGCTCTCGTCGCCCACGAGGCGGTCGTCGAGGCGGCGGTCGTCGGCATGCCGCACGAGATCAAGGGCACCGGCATCGCCGCGTTCTGCACGCTCGAGCCGCGTCACAAGCCGAACGGAGACGCCGAGACGGCAGCGCTGGTCGAGACGCTGCGCAGGCACGTGGCGAAGGAGATCGGCGCGATCGCAAGACCGGACCTCATCCGGTTCACCGACGCGCTGCCGAAGACGCGTTCGGGCAAGATCATGCGGCGTCTGCTCCGCGACGTCGCCGCCGGCGTCGAGCGTCCGCAGGACACCTCGACGCTCGAGGACCAGGGTGTCCTGGCGCAGCTTCGCGGCGAGAGGGTGGGATCGTGAGCGACCAGAGCGTGGACCAGCTCCTCACCCAGGGGGTCACGGCCGAGCAGTGGGGCCAGCCGATGGTCGCGGTGCAGTACTACCGGCAGGTGCTCGCCGCGGAGCCCGAGCACGGCGACGCGCTCCTGCGGCTCGGCCGGCTCGTGAGCGCCGGCAATCCAGCGGAAGGCATCCAGCTCCTGCGCCGGTCGCTGGCGGCGAACCCGGATCACGCCCCGGCCCACATCGCCATGGCGGACGTGATGCTCCGCATCGGCCAGGCCGACGCCGCGACGACTTCGGCGGAGCGAGCGCGCGAGCTCGCGCCGGAGGACCCGAACGCGCACGCCACCGCGGCGCTGTGCTTCCTGCGCTCCAACCGCGTCGAGGCCGCGTTCGACGCCGTCGAGCGCGCGATCGCGCTCGATTCGGGTCATGTCCAGGCGAAGCTGCTCATGGCGTCGGTGCAGCGTCAGCGCGGCGAGCTGGAGGCGGCGCGCGAGGCCCTCGACGACCTGATGGCGCGAAGCGACCTTCCGCCCTTCCGCCGCGACGCCGCGCAGCACGAACTCGCGATGGTGCTCGACAGGCTCGGCGAATACGAGGCGGCCTACGGGGCGATCGAGGCGTGGGGGAGGTCGCGGCTCGCGACCCAGGCGGCGCAGCGGCAGACGCCCGAGGTGCTGACGCGCCGGCTCGACGCCTGGCGCGAGGTCGTGACGCCCGAGCTGCTCGAGCGCGCCGGCGTCTCGGCGCCCGACGATCTCGAGACGCCCGTCTTCATGGTGGGCTTCCCGCGATCGGGCACCACGATGACGGAGCAGATCCTCGCCGCCCACCCGCGCGTGCTCACCACGGGCGAACTCCCGCTCCTGAACCTGCTCGATCAGGCTCTGCGCGGCCCGCAGAAGCAGGACATGGCCGCGACGCCCGGGCTCGTCGCCGGCGCCGACGCGACGATGCTGAACCGCCTGCGCGATCTCTACTGGGACCGGGCGCGGGCCGCCACGAAGGAGCCGATCGGCGAGCGCCTGTTCCTGGACAAGCTGCCGCTCAACATCATCGACGTCGGCTTCATCAACGTACTCTTCCCGAAGACGCGGCTCGTCGTCGCCCTCCGCGACCCGCGTGACGTGTGCCTGAGCTGCGTGATGCAGAAGTTCGGGCTGAACGTGGCGATGGTGAACTTCCTCTCGCTCGAGCGCACCGTCGCGTTCTACACGCAGGTCATGGGCAACTGGCTCGAGCTGCGCGACCGGCTCACGATCCCGTACCTCGAGGTGCGCTACGAGGACACCGTGACGGACCTCCCGACGCACGCCCGCAAGCTCATCGACTTCCTCGGGCTCGAGTGGGACGACGCGATCCTCGGCTTCCACGAGTCGGCCCGCGACCGGTACATCCTCACGCCGAGCTACGCGGCGGTGACGGAGCCGGTGCACACCCGCGCCGTCGGGCGATGGCGGAACTACCGTGAGCACTTCGAGCCGCACCTCGAGAAGCTGCGCCCGTTCGTCGAGGCGTTCGGGTACGAGGCGTAGGGCCGTGGGCCCGCCGCTCGCGGGCTTCAGGCGACGACCGTCACGCCTTCCCGCGCCGTCAGCTCCGCGTAGAGGTCACCGAGTCGTTTCGTCATCGTCCCCGGCCCCGGCCCGGCCCCCGGCCCCGGAATCACGCGCCCGTCCACCTCCGTCACGGCCGCGAGCTCTCCCATCGTGCCCGTGCAGAACATCTCGTCCGCTCGGTAGATCTCCGTCAGGGAGAGGTCGCGCTCCTCGCACGGGATCCCGTTCGCCGCGCATATCCCGATCACCGTCGCCCGCGTGATGCCTTCCGGGCACGCGCGGCAGAACGGCGTCAGCACGGCGCCTCCGCTCACGATGAAGACGTGCGTCGCGTTCGTCTCGGCCACGAAGCCGGCGCGGTCGAGCATGATCGCGTCGTCGGCGCCGGCGTGGTTCGCCTCGATCTTCGCGAGGATCGACTGGATCAGGTTGCAGTGGTGGATCTTCGGGTCCAGGCAATCCGGCGGGAAGCGCCGGACGGAGCTCGTCACCAGACGCAGCCCCGAGCGGTCGTAGACCGGGGGCTTGTGCTCGGCGAGCACGATGAGCGTCGGGCCGGCCTGGTTGAGCCGCGGGTCCATGCCGGAAGTGATCTTGACGCCGCGGGTGAGTGTGAGGCGGATGTGCACGCCGTCCGTCATGGCGTTCGCCCCGAGCGTGCGGCGGATCTCCGCGATGATCTCCTCGCGGCTCGGGATCGACGCGAAGGCGAGCGCGATCGCCGAGCCGCGCAGGCGGTCGAGGTGCTCGTCGAGCCTGAAGATGCGGCCGCCGTAGAGACGCAGGCCCTCCCACACCGCGTCGCCGCCCTGCACGACGGAGTCGAACGGGCTGACGCCGGCGCGGTCGCGGTGGATCAGCTCGCCGTTGATGTTGACGAGGAGATCCCGGTTCCTTTCGTTGAACTTCTGGAGCATGGCGGAGACGTTACGCGACGATGCGGTCCTTGTAGAGTTCCGCGTAGAGGTCCGTGCATGCCTCGCAGAGCGGTCGCAGGTGGCCGGGCATGGGGTCGTCCCTGGGCCGGTACGCATTGAACCCCGTGCTCGCCTCGACCGCGTCGTACCAGTGCCGGGCCCACACGCCGTCGGTCGCGCGGGGTCCGGGCGGCCACGAGAGCATCGCCTCGTCGAACGGGACGCCCAGCCGGTCGCAGAAGGCGCCGAGGATCCCGCGGGGGCTCTCGATCACGTCGCGGGCGTCGAGCACCGGCGGCGTGACGCCGCTGCGCTCGCGCTCGTGGCGGAAGATCTCGACCTGCTGCGGCAGGCCGGTTTCCGGCAGTGTCGGCTCCGGGAGCACCTTGACGAGCGACGTCAGCATCTCGCCCGGATCGCGCACGAGGAAGGCGTTCGTCATCCCGTTCAGCCACCCCCGATCGACATCGGGCAGCAGGTGATGCGCCATGTGCTTCTGGTACCAGATCGCGCGGCCGTCCGGGATCGGTCCGGTCAGCTCAGCCACGACGGTCCGCCAGTCGGTCTCGTGTTGCGCGATGACCTCGCCGGCTCCGGGATGATCGATGCCCGTCACCGCGAGATAGTGCGCGTACAAGGGTTCGTCGCTGACGAACGTGTCGGGCCGGTTCCCCCACGAGCGCATCATCGCCGTCGAGATGTTCCGCGGACCCGACCACATGGCGATGCGCATGAGGGGAGCGTACCGGCCGGGGGGAAGTGGGGCCAGGGACGCGACCCGGATCGGGACCCGGACCCGGCCCACACGGTCGCGCACACGGACGCGGACCCGGACGCGCACACGGACGCACACGCGCACACGCACACGCACACGCACGCACGCGCACGCGCACGCGCACGCGCACACGCACACGCACACGCACGCGCACGCGCACACGCACGCGCACACGCACGCGCACACGGCCGCGGACCCGGCCGCGCACACGGACGCGCACGCGCACACGCACACGCACACGCACACGCACGCGCACACGGTCGCGCACACAGCCGCGAACCCGAACCAGGCCGCGCACCCGGCCGCGCACCCGGACGCGAACCCGAACCCGGACCCGGTCGCGCCCGTGCGGGTGGCCCACGCACGCCCGTCCGCTTCCCGACCCGCGCAGGCACGTCGGACACCACCCGGCCGTGCTGTACCAGAACGAGGCGCCTGCGATGACTGCACCGGATCGTCCGGAGAGCCGATACTAACGCGCGATGGAGACCGACCCCGTCATCGCCGCCGGCATCCGCGCGCTCGAGAGCCTCTCCCCGGCCGTCGCGCGCATCGACGCGCTCGAGAACGTGCGCTGCGCTGCGCGCGACGCGGCGGCGCGCGGCTACTTCCGGCCCGCGGAGGAGGCGATCCTGCGTGACTGGTTCGCCCGTTACCTCACCGCCCGTGCCGGCCTGCTCGAGATCATCGACGACCTCGCCCCCCTCGCCCGCGGGCGGGGCGACGACGAGGCGACGCAGAGGCGCTGCTTCGTCGTCGCCTACGCGGCGGCGTGCCTGCTCGTGCGCGGCGCGCGCACGCTCGTCGGCGAGCTCGCGACGGACACGGTCGTGCAGCGCAAGCTCAACGAAGCCTCCGATTCGCATCGCATTCCGCGCAAGCAGTACACGCGGATCTATCGCTCGCTGACCAGCCCGCGCAACGCATGGAGGCTTCTCGAGGCGCTCGAGCACGCCGAGCGGAATCGCGACACCATCGAGGCGCTCCGGCCGGATGCGGCGATCGCGCCGGCCCTTGCCGTGCTCGACGAGGCCGAGGCGGCCGTGCGCGTCGGGATGGGCGATTACTTCCGGGCCCGCCTGCGGTACCGCTGGCACGCGTGGCGCCGGCGTCACGCGTCGGCGGCGCAGCAGGGCTTCTTCGCCGTGTTCGAGGCCCTCGGGCGCGTGATCGCGGATGTCCGCGCGCCGCTCCGCGAGAATCGCGTCACGCCCGCCGTGCGCGCGGAGCTCGCATCGCTCCTGCGTCCGGGGGACGTCGTCGTGACCCGGCACGACAACGCGCTCAGCAACCTGTTCCTGCCCGGCTACTGGCCGCACGCCGCGCTGCACGTCGGTCCGCCGCTGCCGCGCGGTGACTTCGGCGTCGAGCTCGACCGGGAACGTGCCGCCCGCTGGGTCGAGCCGTTCCGCGTGCTCGAGGCACGCAAGGACGGCGTGCGGCTGCGGGCGATCGACGACACCCTCGCCGTGGACGCGTTCACCGTGATTCGCCCCCGGCTCGAGCCGCCGAAGATCGCCGAAGCACTCCGCTGCGCGCTGACGCACGAGGGCAAGCTCTACAACTTCGACTTCGACTTCTTCACTGACGACCGCCTCGTCTGCACCGAGGTCGTCTACCGCGCGTACGAGGGCATCGGCGGTATCGAGTTCCGGCTCAGGCAGCGCGCCGGCCGCCTGACCCTCTCCGCGGAGGACCTGCTCGACATGGCGGTGGAGGATCGCGGCTTCGAGGCGGTGGCTGTGTTCGGCACGCCCGGCGTGGGCGCGCGGCTGGTGACCGGCGGGGAAGCGGCGGCGGCGCTGGCGGAGAGCTATCGGGAGGCCTGAGGTTCGTTCGCGCGAGAGCGCGGCGCGCGGACGCGTGCGCATGCGCGGCCGCGTCCTCCCCGGCGACGCGTCCTCCTCACGGATCGTCCCCCCGAACGACCCCCGTGGCCGTAGAATCGCCCCAATGGCCACGTTCGCCTACGTCGCTCGCGACTCTGCCGGCGCCCGCGTGACCGGGCGACTCGCCGGCGGCACGGAGCAGGCCGTGCTCGCCGAGCTCCAGTCGCGTCGTCTCGCCCCGGTGAGCGTGCGCAAGGTGCGCGAGCGTCGGCGGCGAGGTGTTCCCATCCGCCGCCTCGCGACGACGTACCGCCAGCTCTCCGACCTGCTCCGCGCCGGCGTCCCGCTCCTGCGGGCGTTGCGTCTGCTCGGGCGGAGCAAGTCGAGCCCGCGTCTCGCCGCGGTCATGGACGAGATCGCCGACACCGTCGCGGACGGCGGGCATCTCGCTGACGCGATGGCGGCGCACGACTACGTCTTCCCGCGGGTCCACGTCGCGATGGTCCGCGCCGGCGAGCGCGGCGGCTTCCTCGAGCCCGTGCTCGAGCGCATGGGAAACTTCATCGAGCACCAGGCCGACATGCGCGGGAAGGTCGTCGGCAACATGATCTACCCCGTCGCGCTCGCGGGTGTCGGGCTGCTCGTCGTGATCGTCGCGCTCGTCTTCCTCGTCCCGCAGTTCCAGTCCTTCTATACGCGGATCGAGCTCCCGCTCCCGACGAAGATCCTGCTGGGAGCCTCGGCGCTGTTCACGGATCACTGGGGCGCGCTGCTCGCGGGGCTCGCCGCCGCCGCCGCGGGCGCGTGGTGGCTGCGGCGGCAGCCGGCGTGGCGGCGCGCCGTGGCCCGCTGGCAGCTTCGCGTGCCGACGCTCGGCGTGCTCACCCGGGACCTGGCGGTCGGCCGCTTCGCGCGGGTGCTCGGCACGCTGCTCGACAACGGGATCCCGCTGCTGCCGGCCATGGAGATCAGCCGCGACGCCTCGGGGCACGTGCTGCTCACGGACGCGATCAGCAAGGCATCGGAAGCCGTTCGCTCGGGCGAGACGCTCGCTGCCCCGCTCGCGGAGAGCGGCATGCTGAGCGAGGACATGATCGAGATGATCAGCGTGGGCGAGTCCGCGAACAACCTCCCGGCCGTGCTCATCACGCTCGCCGACACGATCGAGAAGCGCGTGGACCGGCTGCTCACGGCGCTCGTGCGGCTCATGGAACCGGCGCTGCTCCTGATGATGGCCGGCATGGTCCTCTTCATCTTCGTCGCATTGATCGTGCCGATGCTCCGCATGAGTCGAAGCATCTGAACAGGCTTCCGGGCCGGCCGGAGCCCGCCTCGACCGGTTCGGCTCCTCGCAACGACGAAGGGCATCGCACTCAGGCAACGCCGCCGTTCTTCAACGGCCTGCTAGAATGCGATCGACCCGCTGCCAAAGGAATCTGCCGTGAACACCCGACCCGCCCGCCGCGTCCGCCGCGCGTTCTCGCTCATCGAGCTGCTGATCGTCATCGCGATTCTGCTGGCGATCGGCGGCCTCGTCGTCGTGAACCTGCTGCCCGCGAAGGACCAGGCCGACATCGACCTCACCCGCGTGCAGATCGATCAGTTCGAGAGCGCGATGAAGCGGTTCAAGCTCGACCTGAAGCGCTGGCCGAGCCAGGAGGAGGGGCTCACGGCGTTGTGGAGCAAGACGGATCTCGAGGAGGAAATGGACCAGGCCAACTGGCGCGGGCCGTACCTCGAGACGCCGACGCCGCGCGACACGTGGAATCACGAGTGGGTCTACCGCGCCCCGAGCGAGATCGTCGAAGGCGCGGCATACGACATCGTCTCGATCGGACCGGACGGCGAGGAGGGTTCCGACGACGACGTGCACAACCACGCGCGCAAGATGAACGCCGAGGGCGAGATCGACGAGGCCTTCGACGACTTCACCCCGGCGGACGCGACGGACTCCGGCGGATGAACGCGCACCGTCGAGCGAGCGGTGCCGTCCGACGCGCCCGACCGCGCGGCGTGACACTCATCGAGGTCTTGATCGCGCTGGCGCTGCTCGTCGGGCTGACCGCGATCGCCATGCCGTCCGTGCTCGGCGAGATCGATCGCCGCGCGTACGAGAGCGCCGTCCAGACCGTGACGAACCAGCTCCTGCTCGCCCGCGCGCACGCGCAGGCCACCGGCCGCATGGTCGAGGTCAGGTACCGCGCGGAGGATGCGCACGTCGTGGTCCGCTTCTTCGATCCCGAGCGCGATCGGCGCAGCGGGGACGACGGCATGCATCTCGACGCGGGGCTTGATGCGGCGGGACGCGCGGGCGACACGGACACGCCGAACGTGATCCACGAGTCGTGGGCGTTGCGCGCGCTCGGCGAGGGCGTCGCGATCACGCGGGAGCCGCCGCCGGATCCGGACGCCCCGTTCGATGCGCCCGACGCGGGCGACGCGGGCGATGCGGCCGACGCGGGCGCGTTCGGCGTCGATTCGCCCGAGGACCTGCGTCTGGCGGTCTTCCTCCCTGACGGCTCCACGCTCCTCGGCGAGCCCGCGTGGCTGGTCGGAGGCGGACGACGGGTCGGGGCGATCCGCGTGAACGCGTTCACCGGACTGCCCGTGTTCGAACCGCGGGCACCGGGCGTCGTCGCCGATCCGACCGACGGAAGCAGCGAAGAAGACGAGGATGCGTTCCTCGCGGTGGACGAGGGGCCTGACGACGCCGGCGCTTCCGGCGCTTCCGGCGCTTCCGGGGCTTCCGGGGGGTCCGGGCGTTCCGGGGCCGGCGACCGCCGGGCGTCCGGCGAGGAGACGCCAAAGAGCGCCGCCGACGCCGCCGACGCCGAAGACGACGAAGACGACGACGACGAAGACGACGACGACGACGAAGAACAGGAGGGCCGGTGACCGGCGCCCGGGCCAGACGCGGCGGGGTCCTCTTCGAGGTGCTGCTCTCGATCGCGCTGTTCGTCGGCGCGGCCGTGTTCACGCTCGGCACGACACGCACCGTCCTCGTGGCCCTCGATCGGGCGGGACGCGAGGCTGTCGCGGTCGACCTCGCCCGGGCGAAGATGGCGGAGCTCGACGCGGGCCTCGTGACGATGTCGGAGCTGCGCGAATCCGTCGAGGGGATCGACCGCGTCGGATCCGTCGAGTTGCTCGATCGCGCTGACGATCGCGGCACCGCGTGGGAGCTCTCCGTCGAGACCGAGCGCAGCGAGTTTGCCGGGCTGACGCTCGTGGAGATCACCGTCGCGGAGCCCGGCGACCCCGAAGACCTGGACCGCGTGCACGCGACCCTGCGTCAGCTCGTCGCGCTGCGCGATGAGTCCGACGAGGAGTACGAAGAGGACGAGATCCTGCTGGGCCTGCCCACCGGGGAAGAGGGGCAGGATCGACCATGAGCCGCCGCGCGTTCACGCTGCTGGAGATGCTGATCGCGATCGCCCTGACGATCGCGCTGCTCGCGGCGATGTTCAGCTTCTTCTGGGACCTGCTCGCGACGCGGCAGCAGATCATCGAGGAGACGTCGCGCCGTCGCGCCGTGGACACGCTCATCGAGGGTCTCGAACGCGATCTGCTGACCGCGGTGGCCGGCGACGCCGTGTTCGGCGCCGGCGTCGCCGGTGACGATTCGGCGATCCGCATCCTCAGCCGCGGCGTGCCGGCGCGTCTCGCGGAGCGTCCGGGCGGCCTCGGCTTCGCGGACCTCGAACGCGCCGAGTACCGATTCGACGAGGCCGGCCGGACGCTCTCCGCGCGGCGCGTCGCGGTGCGCGGCGGCGAGGCCGGGCCCGCGCCCGGCTTTGCGCCGCTCGGCGGCAACGTGCACCGCGTGCGGTTCCGCTATCACGACGGCCGCGCGTGGGTCGATTCGTTCGACAGTCTGCGCGCTGCGGCGCTGCCCCGGGCGGTCGAGGTCGCGATCTGGTTCGACGCCCCCCCCGGCGAGACGCTCGCGGACCAGTTCGCCGAACCGCCGGCGCGGGCCGAGCGTCTGACGTTCGGGCCGGACGGCGGATTCGACGAGCGCGCGTTCGCGATCGAGAGCGATCTCGAGCTGCTCGACGAGCCCCGCCCGGATCGCGTGCGAGTGATCGGCGTGCCGGACGCCGCGGGACCGGCCGACGCGCCGGCGGTCGAGGGCGAGGAGGCGGCGGAATGAGCGACGCGCGCATGAACGACCCTGGCATGAACGACCCTGGCATGAGCGACCCGGGCATGAACGACCCTGGCATGAGCGACCCGGGCATGAGCGACACCCGCACGACCGGACCGGTCCGCCGACGCTCCTTCGTGCTCGTCGCGGTGCTCGTGATCACCGCGAGCGCCCTGCTCGTCGCGACCAGTCTCCTCTTCATCATCGACGCGAACCTCGCGGGCAGCGCCTTCAACCGCGATCGCACGCAGATGCGTCTGCTCGCCTGGTCCGGCGTGCAGGCCGTGGCCAGTCGGCTCGACGAACAGCGCGATCGCATCCTCGGCGGTGCGCTGCCCGAGCTGGACGCGGAGTTCGTCATCTACGAGCGGGACGGCGTGGTCGGCATGGTCCGGCTGCTCCCGGTGACGCCGGACGACGAGCTCCTCGCGCCGCAGGCGGCGCGGCTCGACCTCAACCACGCGGACGCGGCGGCGCTGGTCGCGACGGGGCTCGTCGAGGAAGCCGACGCGCGTGCGATCATCACGCATCGCGACGCCGCGCTCGGCGGCACGTTCCAGTCGGTAGCCGAGCTGCTCGGTGTGCCGGGTCTGGATATTGAAACCGTGTACGGGCCGGTCGCGGAGATCGCGGCGGCGGGCGACGAGCGCGACCTCGGCGAGCGTGTCGCCCATCGTCTCGCCGGAGCGGCGCCGCGGGGCCTCGCCGACGTCGTCACCGTCTACGGCGTCGAGCCCGCGATCCAGGGCAGCGGCGTCAAGCGCATCAACCTGAACACGCCCTGGTCCGAGGAGCTTGGCGCGCGTGTCGACCGTCGCTTCGGGCCCGGCGCCGGGGCGGCGTTGCGACAGATCATGGACGGGGGCACGAGCTTCCGGACCGAAGCGTCGATCTTCCAGGTGCTCCGCTTCTTCGGGGTCGATGCGCAGGAATGGCCGCAATACGCCGACACGCTCACCGCCGAGGCGGGCGACTACCACTACGGCCGGCTGGACATCAACACGGCTCCGGTCGAGACGCTCCTCACGCTTCCGGGGATCGGAGAGGAGGAGGCCGCGCAGATCGTGCGCACCCGCGACGGTCTCTCGTCGGAGGATAGGGCGACGATCGTGTGGCCGCTGCTGCGCGAGATCGTCCCCGCCGAGGCCTACGACGGACTCGCCGGCCGCATCACCACGCGAAGCTGGACCTACCGCGTGCGGATCGCCGCGTCGGAAGTCGTCGCCGGTCGCGAGGAGGAATCGGGGCCCGGCGCGACATCGCCGATGGTCGTCGAGGCGGTGATCGATCTCTGCGATCCGAAGCCCCGGATTGCCTATCTTCGCGAGATTTCGCATCTGCGGACGGCGGCAATACTCGCGAGCGCGGCCTCGTTCGACCCCGAAGATCCGGAAGCCGCCGTCGACGAGGAAGTCGCTGCGCGCAGGGACGTCGCGGACGGGACGAGCGCCGAGGAACCCCTCGACGGTTCCGTCGCCTCCGCCGGCTCCGTCCGCGACGACGACGAGGACCTCGAGGACGCGTTCGGTGGCACGCGCGACCAGGGCCGGTCACCCGACGAAAACAGGCTCTCGGAGGACCTCTACGACGATGAAATGATGGACAGACGTGCTTCGCGCCCGGCGGGTCCCGCTCCCGGCACCGGCCGGGCGCAGGTGCCGGTGTCGGGCGACGTGCCGGCGTCGGGCGCCGGGCCGGAATCGGGCGCGTCGGGGCGACCCCCGATCGACTCCGGCACCGGCGCGGCGGAGACCGCCCGGCAGCGTCGCATCGGCCGGTGGCGCACCGGGCGGTAGCGGCGTCGAGTTCGGCTCTCGCCGGAGGCGGGAGCGGGGAGAAACAGGTTGGATCCATGACCCCGCGCAACGCGATCGCCATCGAGATCGGACCGCGTCACCTGAGGGCGCTGCACGCGACGCGCGATCGGGAGCGGCTGCGCGTCCATCGGGCGATCGTCCGCGCGATGCCGCAGGGCCTGGACGTCGCGAACCCGGAAGCGGTCGGCGCGTGGATCCGCGGCGAGCTCGACGCCGCCGGTTTTCCGCGCGGGCGGGTGACGCTGGCGCTCGCGCGGGAGCACGTCGGACTCAAGCGGCTGTCGCTTCCGTCGGTCGATCCGGATGAGCTTCCGGGGATGACGCGTCTCGCGCTCCAGCGCGAGCTGCCGTTCGACGCCGACCGGGCGGTCATCGACTACGTGCCGGTCGTGCAGGACGCGTCGAGCACCGAGGTCACCGCGGTCGCCGTGCCGGAGCCGGTGCTCGCCCGCGCGCGCGCGACGATGGCCGCGGCCGGTCGCGAGATCGAGCGCATCGGGCTCCGTCTTTCAGGCTCCACCGCGTTGCGGAACAGCCTCGGCGACGACGAGCTCGGACCCGTGCTCGCGATCGACATCACCGGCGACAGCGTCGAGTTCTGCGTGCTCGCGGGCGGCGCGATCCTCTTCTCGCGGGCGGCGCCGCTCGCGGAGCCCGACGCGGACGCCGCAGACGTCCCCGCGGTGATCGCCGAGTCCGTGATCACGGAGACGCGGCGCACCTGGATGAGCTATCGCATCGCCGACGACTCGCGGGACGTCGAGCGTGTCGTCCTGATGGGCGATCGCGACGTCACCGAGCGGGCGGCGGGACCCATCGGGGAGATCCTCGCGGTCGCGACGACGATCGTCGAGCATCACCCGCTCGTGGAACCGGGCGGCGAGCGTCTCGACGGCGTGTGGCCGCTCGCCGGCATCCTGCTCGAGCCGGCGCTCGGCGGCGACACGATCGATTTCGCGCATCCGCGCCGGCCCGTGGATCGCGTCGCGCAGGCGCGGAAGTACGGGCTGATGGTCGCGGGGCTGCTCGTGGTGATCGTGCTCGGCATCTGGACGACGGGGCGGCGCACCGTCACGAACCTCGAGAGCCGGTTGAGCGTCGCGAGCGAACGTTCACGCGAGCTGCGCCCGCTGGCGCAGCGATACCAGCGAGACACGTTCCTTCTCGCACACCTCAATCGGTGGACGTCGGCGGACGTGCGCTGGCTCGACCACGTGCACAGTCTGCACCGCATCGCGCCGCCGCCTTCGGAGGTCGTGCTCGACTCCTGGGTCGGCACGCTCGACTTCCGCGGCGTCCGCTATGCCGGCAAGACGAAGGCGTGGTCGTCGCCCGCGTCGCTCGCGATCGTGGTGGACGGCGAGGCCCGCGATCGCGCGACGGCCGACGCGTTCCGCGCGGCGCTTGTCGAGACGGAGTGGTACACGACGAAGTCCGCGGGCGCGGACGCACGCGGCGGCAAGCGGCTGCCGTACGGGTTCACGTATCGCCTGATGACCGATCGCCCCGCGCCGCCGTCCGACGAGACGACGCGCGTGGACGACACGATCGCGACCGCGGAGCAGGAGGGCGCGCCGTGACGCGAACGACCCGCCCGCTCGTGCTCGCCGGGGCCGCGGTGCTCATCCTGTACCTGTTGTGGTCCACCGTGCGGGTTCTCTACGCGGGGCCGCGGGCGGAGCTGACCGGCGAGCTCGAGGCGACGGCCGCGCGGGTCGAGGACTACCGCCGCCAGCTCGACGACGCGCCGCGCGTCGATGGCGAGCTCCGCGCGTACGTCGATCGCACGCTCGGGGCGGACGTCGAGACCGTCGATCACCGGCTGCGCACGCGACTCAATCGCATCGCCGAGGCCGTGGGTCTCGCCAAGGCGACGGTCGGCACGGGGAACGCGACGACGCGGAAGTCGCCGGCGCGAACCGCCTTCCCGCGGAGCGCGAGCTGGAAGGCGATGCGCGACGAGATCGATTTCGTCGAGCTCCAGGCGTGGGTGACCGGCGAGGGCGACCTCGACGACGTCGTGCAGCTCGTGGACCGCATCGACGCGGAGCCCTGGCTCAAGCACATCGACCACGTCAAGATCGACCCGCGGGACAACGGCGACCGCTTCGACGTGACGGTGCGTCTCACGACGCTGTTCCTGCCCGGACGTGAGCCGGAGACGGTCGATGCGGCGGCCTACGACGAGACGCGGCTCGCCCGCTATCGCGACCTTGTCGAGACGAATCACTTCCGCGTGCCGCCGCCGGTCGTCGCCGCGGCGCCGCCCGCCGAGCCCTCCCCGCAGACGCCGCCGCCGGATGAAGAGACCTTCCCGTGGCACGAGTGGGCGGTCACCGGCGTCGCCGACGGTCCGGGCGGCGCCGAGGTCTGGCTGCGCCGCACCACGAACGGCGCGGCGCGCGTGCTGACGGTCGGCAGCCGGTTCGAGTCCGTCGAGCTCGTCGCCGCCGCCGGCGAGTGGGCCGAGTTCAGCGAGGGTGACGAGCGCTTCCGCGTGCGGATCGGCCGCACGCTCGAACAGAGATCCAGAGCCGACAGCCCGCCCGCGCGGGACGAGTGAACGAGTGTCCCACGGAGACCACAAGATGTATTGCCCCCGTTCGCGAGCGGCCGCGCCACTGACTCGGCGCGTCCTGGTCGGAGCCTGGATGCTCCTCGTCCTGCCGGCCCTCGCGACCCCGTCGTTCGCGCAGGCCGAGTCCGCCGACGCGGCCGCGGAGGCGGTGCGCGTTCGCTTCAACTTCAAGGGGGCGGGCTTCGAGCAGGTCGTCGATTTCTTCGCCCGGAAGGTGGGCCTGCCGGTGATCTGGGAGACGACGCCGCCGGAAGGAACGCTCGACTACCTGTCGCCGGAGTCGTACGAGCCGCGCGAGGCGCTCAAAGTGCTGAACATCATCCTGCAATCGAAGGGCGTCATGCTGCGCATCAGCGACGACATGCTCTACCTTCAGAAGCTGGAGGAGATGAAACGCGAGGACATTCCGACCTATGTCGGCACGCTCCCCGCCGAGGTGACGAGCGACCAGATCGTGACGGTGGTGCGCGCCCTCGATCTCGCGCTGGCGGGTCCGCTCGCCGAGAAGCTGGCCGAGATGGTCGCCACCTACGGCTCGGTGACGGCGCTCCAGGACCAGAACGCGCTCGTCATCACGGAGACCGCGGCGCAGGTCCGGCGTCTCATCAGGATCGTCGAGGAGATCGACCGCGAGGACCCGGAGGGCGCGATCCAGATCTTCAAGCTCCAGCACACGCGGGCGAGTCTGCTCATGGAGCCCCTCAAGGCGCTGATGTCGACGACCGTCGAGCGCACCGTGCTCGACGACAAGAACAAGCCGCAGAAGATCCGCGAGCAGGAGATGCATGGTCTCAGCATCTCGCACGACGAGCGGACGAACTCGATCATCGCCAAGGGACAGGAGCGCCGCATCACCAAGCTCGCGGAGACGATCGCGCTGCTCGACGTCCCGGCGATCTCCTCGGCCCGGACCGTCAGGTCGTTCGACCTCGTGCAGATTCCGGCGGCGGACGCCGTCGCGAAGGTGTCGAGCCTCTTCGCCGCGCGGGACAAGGGCGAGGAGCGCCCGGTCGTGATCCCGCACACCGGGTCGAACCGCATCACGGTGATCGGCGACGACACGGACGTCGCCGAGGCGTCGGTCGTGCTCAAGGAGATCGACGGCGGCGGCGCGGCCACCGCGGCGGACACGGATCGCGACGTGGTCGTGCTCACGCTCCGGCACGCGGAGCCGGCGGCGATCGTCACCGCGCTGACGTCGCTGCTGAACGACCGGCAGAAGGCGACGACGAAGCTCCTGCCCGGCCCCGACGGCGCGTCCGTCATCGCGGCGGGGCTCGCGCCCGACGTGGAGTCGGTCCGCGCGCTCGTGCCGGCGCTCGACCGCCCCGCCCGCGTCGATCGCCAGGTGCGCCTCCTGCGGCTCACCGCGCGCGATCCCGCCGACCTGTTCGCGCGGTCGCGCGCGATCTACGAGCGCCAGGCCGATCCGAAGGATCCGCGCGACGAGCTGCAGGCGGAGCTCGACGAGGCGTCGCGCACGCTCACGCTCGTCGGAACGTCCGCGGCCATTGATCGCTTCTCCGACGCGATGCGCATGGCCCGCGAGACGACCGTGGTCGATCGCGAGACGCGACAGTTCGCGCTGGCGAACGCGACGCCGAGCACGGTGGCGAAATCGCTCGCCGCGCTCGCCGGTCCGCTCCTCGCGACGCCCGACGGCGCCGAGGTGCCCGCGCCGGAGATCACGCCGATCGACGAGCTCGACGTGCTGCTCGTGACGGCGGCGCCCGAGCAGTTCGGCGTCATCAAGGCGATCGTGGGCACGCTCGACCGCCCCGCGCCGGGCGACTTCCGCTTCCAGGTCGTGCCGATGGGCAAGGTCGGCGACCCCGACGCGCTGACCGAGCGCACCGCGGCGATCTTCGCGCGCCTCGCCCGCGGCGCCGGCGACGACGTCCGGGCCCCCGACGTCGAGCACGACCGCGATACGGGCAATCTCGTGATCTCGGGCTCCGCCCCAGCCGTCGAACTGTACGAGCGGGCGCTCGCCGAGGCGCGGCATCTCGCGCCGCCCGCGCGGGAGGGGCGACTGCTCGCGCTCGCGTACGCCGAGGCCGACGACATCGTCGGGCCGCTGCTGGCGCTGCTCAAAACGACGGCGCCGCGCGATCCCGCCCGCGCCGTGCCCGAACCGGAGATCGAGGTCGTCGAGCGGACGAACAGCCTCTACGTGATCGCGGAGCCGGCGCAGCACGACGCGATCGCGCGCCTCGTGCGCGACCTCGACACGCTGGAGCCGGCGGACCTTCCGCCGTTGCGTCTCATCCAGCTCCGCGCGGCGGACGCGGGCGAGATCGCCGCGCTCCTCCGCCGTCGCTACGACGCGCGTCCGAACGAGCAGCGCCGGGAGAAGCCTGTCTCGATCGACGCCGACGCCGGCACCAACACGCTCATCATCACGGCTCACGCGGACGTCTACGAGGAGATCCGCGACTTCGTGAGTGGCATCAATCGCGCGGACGGAGGGCCGGAGCGCGAGACGATGCTCTTCACGCTGGAGCGGGCCCGCGCGACCGATCTCGCGACAGCGCTCGACAAGCTCTACCCGGCGCCGCCGGTGCCGCAGGACCGTCGCGGGCGCGCACTGACGCATCTCCAGGAACCCAAGGAAGTGCTCGTCTCCGCGGACGCCGCGACGAACACGCTCATCATCGAGGCCCCGGCCGAGCGCCGGGCATCGTTCGAGGCGCTCGTCGAGCAGCTCGACCGCGTGGAGCTTCCGCCCCGCGCCGCGCTCCGCACCTATCACATCGAGCGCGGCGACCCCGAGCGCATCGCGCGGACGCTCACGCAGCTCGCAAAGGTCGGCGTGCTGAGCGAGACGCCGCCGGACGGCGGGCAGCCGGTGACCGTGACGGTCGAGGTGGAGCCGCTGAGCCGCACGCTCATCGTGGCGGGCGACGATCTCACCTTCACGACGGTCGAGCGCATGCTCGACGATCTCGAGGCCGTGCCGGTTCCCCGCACCCTGCGGGTCATCGAGGTGGATGGCACCGATCCGCGGACGCTCGCCGACCGCGCGATGCGGCTCTACGAGGAGCAGACGTCCGACGATCCGCTCGCGCGTCCGGTGAGCGTCGAGGTGGACAACGAGAACTCGACGCTGCTCGTCGTCGCCGGGGACGAAGCGATGTTCCGGTTCTCCACGATCCTGACGCAGCTCCAGGGCGCGATCGCGCCGCCGCCGGACGTGCGGCTGCGCACGCTCGTGAACGCCGAGGCCGCCCGCGTCGCGGCGACGCTGACCGACATGGTGGACAGCGCGACCCTGCTCGGGACGCGCGTGGGGCCGCCTCCCCAGTTCGAGGTCATCGAGCGCACCAACGCGCTGCTCATCGCGGCGCAGCCCGACCAGCACTCCATCATCGAAGCGCTGATCGACGGTCTCGATCAGCCCGAGCAGGGCGAGATGCCGCCGGTGCGCATCCTGCAGCTCGACGCTGCGGACGCGAGGAACCTCGCCGGCGCGCTGGCCGCGCACTATGACCGCCGGGCGCTCGAGATGCGCACGGCAAAGCCCGTGAGCATCACCGCCGACGCGAAGACGAACTCGCTTCTCGTGGCCGCGCACCCCGAGATGTTCCCCGAGATCCTCGCGGTCGTGGAGGATCTCAACGACGCGGAGCGCCGGAAGTACGACGGGCGCGAGATCCGCATCTTCCCGCTGCGCACGGCGCGGGCCGAGGACCTGGCGGTCACGCTCGACGAGATGTTCCCGCAGCCGCCGGCGCCCGCGGATCGCTGGGGCCGGCCGCAGACCGAGCTGCGCCCCGCGCGGGAGGTGCTCGTCCGCGCCGACCCGCGGACGAACTCGATCATCGTCGAGGCGCCGTCGCACCGGATGGAGGGATTCGAGGAGCTGGTGAATCGGCTCGACGGGGTCGAGCTCGCGGCAGGGGCGGGTACCGCGACGAGCCTGCGGCTGTTCCGGCTCGAGCACGCCCGTGCCGAGTCGCTCGCGCCGATGCTCCGCGAGATTCTGCTCACGCGGATCAACGCCGAGATCCCGGGCGGCGCGACGGCGGACGTCCAGGCGCTGCTCAACGTCACCGCGGACAGGAAGTCGAACACGCTCATCCTCTCGGCCCCCGATGCGGTGATGCCCGTCGCCGAGGAGCTCATCCGGCAGCTCGACGATCCCACGGCGCGCGTGGGCGAGGAAATCGTGAGGGTGCGCCCGCTCATGTACGCCGAAGCGGAGGAGGTCGGCCGCGCGATCGGGGCGGCGATGCCCGCGATGCGCAACGACGCCGGCGATCCGCTCGAGGTGAAGGTCATCGCGGCGCCGGCCTCGCGCGCTCTCATCCTCGTCGGCCTCGCCGCCGACATCGACGCGCTCGAGCCGGTGATCGAACCGCTGGACGGACGACCGCCGTCCGACGCCACGGACGCGCGGACGTTCGCGCTCGAGTACGCCGACGCGGTCGAGATCGCCCCCCTCGTTCAGGGCCTGGTCGCCGACCAGTTCGCGAACGACCCCCGCATCATGATCGAGCGCATCCGGCGCGGCCGCGGGCAGATCGAGCCGGTCGCGAAGATCAGCGTGCAGCCGATCGCGCGAACGAACAGCCTCATCGTCACCGGGCCGCAGCAGACGCTCGCCCTCGCCGCGGGCATCATCGAGCGGATCGACCGGCCCGGCGACGCGGAAGCTCGGGTCTACGACACGTTCACGCCCGCGCAGGGTGCGCCGGCGACGCTCGCGGCCGCCACGGAGCGCATCATGGCGGCCACAACCGGCGAGGGCCGGCGGGCGAAGATCGAGCTGATTCCGGACGAGGCGGCGGGCACGATCCTGGTGGTCGGGCCGCGCGACGAGGTCGATCGGGCGCTCGCGCTTCTCGAGGAGCGTGACGACGCGACGCCGACCGCGCCGCAGATGGACTTTCGCCTCGTCGACCTTCGGCACAGCGACGCCGCCGCGGTCGCCCAGGCCGTCGGACCGATGCTGGCGGACCGCGGGCGGTGGCCCGCGTCCCTCCAGGCCGCGGTTCGCGCCGGGCTCGCGGTGGGGCAGCCGACGGTGACCGCGGAAGCGTCTCGCAACCGACTCTTCGTGAGCGCGCCGCGCGAACTCATGCCGGTCGCGATGCAGCTCGTGGACGACATGGACGTGCCGCGCGACGGGGCGGGCGGCGCGGTCGATGTGCGCATCTTCACGCTGGAGCAGGCGAAGGCGGGCGACGTGGTCGCGGCGCTCGAGGCCGCCGCCGCGGCGCGGGCCGCCGCGCGTCCCGGCGCGCCGGCGCCGTCGATCGTGGCGGAACCATCGAGCAATTCGATCGTGGTGACGGCGGCGACCGACGAGATCGACGCGCTCGCGGCGATCGTCGCGCGTCTCGACGAGGGGCACGCGGTCGATCGGGCCCAGGTGCGGACGGTGTTCCTCCGGCACGCGCGGGCGGAAACCGTTGCACCGATCGTGGAGCAGCTTCTCGCCGGGGAGGAAGTCCCCGCGTGGCTGCGCATCAACGCCTTCACTCGCGGGCGTGACCTGCCCGACCTCGGCCCCGACGTTCGCGTCGCGGCCGACAGGCGTCTCAACGCCGTCATCGTGTCGGCGCCGCCGTCGATCCTCTCGATCGCGGAGGAAATGGTCGCGCAGCTCGACGTCGATCCCGGGAGCGACCGCGTCGCGCCGCGCTCGGTGCGGGTCGTCGCCGTCCAGAACTCCGACGCCGCCGCGCTCGCGGAGAATCTCGAGTCTCTCTTCGAAGAGACGGAGCTGGGTGAACAGCCGCCCGCCTTTCGCGTCGATGCGGCGAGCAACAGCCTGCTCGTCCGCGCGAGCGAGGAGCAGTTCCGGCGGATCGAGCGGCTCGTCCGCGAGATCGACAGCGCCACGCTCACGACGTCCCACGACATTCGCCTCGTCCCGATCGACCCGTCGCGGGCGAAGGCGGCGGACGTCGCGGAGTCGCTGCGACGCATCCTCGACCGGTCGGGCGGCGGCGGCGTCGAGGTGATGACGCTGGAGGAGCTTCTGAACCGACGCGCGCCGGAATCCGGCAGCGCCGCGCCCCCCGCGGGATCGTCGTCGCGGCGCGGCGACGAAAGACAGCGCGCGTCTCACCTGTGCGGCCGTCCGGGGCAAGGCCCGGCGGCGCTCGCATCGGGGAGCGCGCCGCGGTACGCGACAATGCTCGCCCTCGCCGCGCTCGGCCAGGTGCTGCCGAGCGACGACGAACCGGCCGTCACCATCGCGGTTGACCCCGCGACGAACAGCATCGTCATCGTCGGCTCGCCGCGCGCCGTCGAGCGCGTGAAGGCGCTCGCCGAGCAGATGCAGAGCGAGCTGCCCGCGGCGCCGGGGCGCGTGCGGTACATCGCGCTTCCGCTCGAGACGGATGCCGACATGCTCGTTCGCATGGTGGACCGCACGCTCCAGCAGCTCGCGCCGCCCGGCGGTGCGCGGGGGGACGTGCGCCGGCGCGTGGGGCTCGTCGCCGACACGATCAACAACGCCGTGATCGTGACGGCGACCGACAACGACTTCGAGACGATCGGCGACCTGCTCGCGGCGCTCGCGCGGCCCCCCGCCGCGGAGCGCGTCGTCGTCAAGGTCTACCCGCTCGAGACGCTCACGGCCGACCGCGCGGTCGCGCGGCTCCAGCAGATACTCCGCGGCGACGGGCGACAGGCCGACCGCATGCGGTCGCTCGCCGTGACGCTGCTCGACGGGGATCAGGAGATCGACGCGGTGTTCAACCCGCAGCGGATCTCGGCCGCTGCCGACGCGCAGACGAACGCGCTGATCGTGTCCGCCCCCGGCGAGGCGATCGGGTTCCTCGATCGCTACATCGAGATGATCGACCAGTCGCCGGTCAACGTGCAGACGACGCTCAAGATGTACCCGCTCGAGCAGGCCCGCGCGATCGAGTTGCGCGACACGCTGCGGGGTCTCTTCCGCGCGCGGTTCCGCAGCATGCGCGATCGCGCCGGGAGCGTGATCGAACCCGAGTTCGCGGCCGACGAGCGCACCAACACGCTCATGGTCACCGCGGCGCCGGAGCAGCTTGCCGAGGTGGACGTCCTGCTCGCCGACCTTGACCGGTCGCTCGGCGATGGGCTGCAGCCGCTCCGCTCGATCGAGCTGGCGGCGTCCCTGCCGAGCCGGGCCGCCGAGATCATCCGCGACGTCGTGATCGGAACGGACCAGGCGCGCCGCGCGAGCACGGTGATCGTGCCGGACGACAACTCGGGCGTGCTGCTCGTGCGCGCGCCCGACGACGTTCGGGCGGAGATCGACGCGGTGCTCGCGGAGATCGACCGCGACGCGTCGAGGGCCTTCGACGTCCGCACGATCACGCTCGAGCGCGCGGACGCCGCCGCCGTGGCCGGCGCCCTCCAGCGGTTCTTCGATGACCGGGCCCGGATCGCGTCGAGCGGGCGGGGGCGGCGCGAGCAGACGCGTCGCGTGTCGATCATCGGCGATCCCGCGAGCCGCACGCTGCTCGTGTCGGCGTCGGACGAGGATTTCGCGCAGATCGAGCAGCTCGTGGCGCGATTCGACTCGCCGCAGGCGACCGACGTCGTCGAGTTCCGCGTCTTCCCGCTCAGGCACGCGAAGGCCGAGGAGATCGAGACCACCGTCAGTCAGCTCCTCGACGATCTCACGTGGAACCAGCCGTTCTGGTGGATGGGCGGGCAGGAAACGGGGCGCGAAGGCAAGGTCGCGATCCAGGCGGATACGCGTCTCAACGCGATCATCGCCACCGGCGACGGCGAGAAGTTCGAGATGGTCGGGCGTCTCATCGACATTCTCGACGCGCCGGAGCCGGAGGGCGAGCGCCGCCTGGTGAAGCTCTACCGCCTCCAGCACGCGTCGCTGAGCATCGTCGAGGGCCTGATCACGGAGCTCTTCACCGACACGACGCGGGGGCGTCGCTTCTGGATGCCCGCGAACCCGAACGAGCTCAAGATCCGGAGAGACGAGCGCACGCGCACGCTGATCGTGTCCGGCAGCGCCCGCGAGCACGAGGAGATCGCCGCGCTCATCGCGAGCGTCGACGAGGACGCCGGCGACGCGCAGCAGGTCACGGTGGTGCCCGTCGAGTTTGCCGACGTCACCGAGGTCGCGCGGTCGCTCACGCGGTTCCTGGAGGATCGCGCCCGCGCCGCCGGGCTCACGCGTCCGGGCGCCACCGTCGTCGCCAGCGCGTCCACCGGCTCGCTCGTGGTTTCCGCGTCGGAAGACGAGCTCTCCATGGTGCGCGACCTGCTCGCGAAGCTCGACCTGCCCGACGTGACGGGCGACCGCGTGACCGGGATCATCGCGCTCGGCGAGGGCGACGCCGAGGAGATCGCCCGCATCGTGCGGGAGCAGTTCGGCCGCCGCGGTGGCGGGGCGGGCGTGGTCGTCACGGCGGATCTCCGCACGGGCAGCCTCATCATCAGCGCGCCGCGCCGCCAGTTCGCCGAGGCGCGGGCGCTGGTCGAGCAGCTCGACGCGCCGCGTGCGAGCGACGAGACGATCATCCGGTCGTACGCCCTCGAGGGCGCGCGGGCGGAGGAGGCGGTGCGGATTCTCACGTCGGCGCTGCGGCTTGACGCCAGCGGCGAGACCGAGGGGATCACGATCAAGCTTGACGAGGAAACGCCCGCCGTCGAGGTCAAGGCGAAGATCACCGCCGATCCGCGCTCCAACAGCCTGATGGTGACGGCCACGTCGGCGTCGTTCCCGGTGATCGAGTCGCTCATCCGCAAGCTCGACGACGTGCCGGCGTCGAGCCCGATCGAGTACCACATCGTTCCGCTGGAGCACGCGCTCGCGGACGAGATGGTGTACACGCTGCGGCTCGTCGGCCGGTGGGAGGGCGACGCACCCGAGCCGCGATTCGACTTCAACCGTCTCGAGAACCAGCTCATCATCGCGGCCACGCCCGACCAGTTCGAGCAGATCAGCGCCATCGTCGAGCGGATGGACCAGCCCTCGACGCGCCAGCGTACGACCGACTTCGTGCCGCTCCAGTTCGCGGAGGCCGAGAAGATCGCGGAAGCGCTCTCGGTCTTCTACGGGCCGCTCGCCTTCGAGGCGGACACGCCGGGCAAGCTCAACGTGCGCATCGTCGCCGACCCGGCGACGAACAGCCTCGTCATCACCGCCGACGACCAGGAATGGGACGACATCCGCACGCTGCTGGGCAAGCTCGACAGCGAGGACTACGACTCGTCGCTCCAGCTCCGCGTGATCCCGCTCCTCTACGCCGACGCCGGCTCGGTCGCGGACGCCATCAACGAGGCCTTCCAGGGTCGCCTCGAACGCGACCGCCGCGCCGACCGCGGTCGCGGCAACGCGGACCGCGACCGCTCCCGCGACGAAGAGGACCGCCGCGACCAGCCGGGGCCGTCGGTGCTCGTCGAGTCGGAGGAGTGGGTGCGGGCGTCGGCCGAGACGCAGACCAACTCGGTGATCGTTTCGGCGAGCAGGCAGAACATCCGCAAGATCGAGCAGATCATCGCGGAGCTCGACGTTGCCGACTATGCGCAGCTTCCGGCCCCGCGTCTGATCCCGGTCGATCGCGGCGATCCGGAGCAGCTCGCGGAATCGCTGAACCGGCTCTACGCGCAGGAAGGCTCCGATCGCGGGCGACGCGCGCTGCGCATCGTCGGCGACAAGGGATCGAATACGCTCATCGTCCGCGCCGAGGACGAGGACTTCCGCCAGATCACGACGCTCGCCGACGCGCTCCAGCAGGAGGCGGCGTCGGGCGGCCTGGCGGTGCACGTCCTGCGTCTGCAGACCGCGCCGGCGCGGCGCGTCCAGGAGGCCATCATCGCCGCCTACGCGGCGAAGGCGGAGCAGGCGAACCAGCCGCTTTCCATCGAGGTGGACGCCGCGGGCAACAGCCTCATCATCGCGTGCACGCTCGGCCTGTTCCAGGACATCCGCGAGACCGTGGACCAGCTCGACGCCCTCGCCCCGGCCGCGGGGCAGGGTATCTTCATCATCGAGCTCGAGAACATCGCGCCGCAGGAAGCACAGCGCGTGATCGAGACGATGGGGCTCCACCGGCCCGCCGACGATTCGGTGTCGAAGCTCGTGACCGAGCCGATCAGGATCTCGATCCTCGAGGGGCGCAACGCGGTGATCGTGATCGCGAACCCCGGCGACCGCGACACCATCGTCGGCCTGCTCAAGGCGCTCGACGCCGAGCCGAAGCTCGGGGACGCCGACGTGCGGGTCGTGCACCTGAAGAACGCGGCGGCGCCGGCGCTCGCGCGGATTCTGGCGGAGGTGCTCTCGCCCTCCGCGCAGCAGGTCGAGACGCCGATCGCGCGGGCGCTCCAGGAGCAGGTGCGCCGGCTCGCCGTGCAGCGCGACGGCATCGACGACGAGGTGATTGCGCTCGACCTCACGAAGCCGATTCGCGTCGTCGCGGACCCGGGCATGAACGCGCTGATCATCAGCTCGACGCCGGCGAACGCGCGGGCGGTGGCCGACCTCGCGGCGATGTTCGACGCGCTGCCGATCACCGACGCCGTGGCCGTGCAGATCTTCCCCCTCGACAACATTCCGGCGGCCCAGTTCGTGCGGATCGTGAACGACCTCTTTCAGCAGGGCAAGGCGCTCGCGAACGTCGCGGGCACGAATCTGCGGGGCGTGCCCGGCGGCGTCGTGGGGCGCGCGCTGCTCGAAGAGATCGCCATCACCGTGGACGAGCGGACGAACACGGTCATCGTCGCGGGCAAGGAGGACTCGGTCGCATTCGTCGAGGTGCTCACGCAGCGTCTGGACTCGGAGATCGCGGGGGGCTGGGTCGAGCCCCGCATCGTCCAGCTCAAGTACGCCGACGCGAGCGATCTCGCCGCCACGCTCCAGGCGATCCTCGTGGAGGGCGTCAACGAGCTTCCCGGCTCCGATCCGCTCCAGCGCCAGGTCGGTCGCCTGCGGATGGCCCGCCGCGACGACAACGGCGGGCGCGTGCTCGAGTCCGACGTCTTCCAGCCGATGACGCGTCTGCTCGTGCGTCCGGAGCCGCAGCTCAACGCGGTGATCCTCGTCGGCACGCCGGAGAACCTCGAGGTCGTGACCGAGCTCATCGCCATGCTCGACATCGAAGCCGCCTCGCCCGACGCGACGGTGCGCATCTACCCGGTCGAGAACGCGTCGGCGGCCCGGCTCGGAACGCTCATCACGAGCCTCTTCGACCAGCAGGTGCAATCGAAGGCGATCCGCCCGGAGGACCGCGTGATCGTGCAGGCCGACGATCGCACGAACGCGCTCGTCGTGACGACGAGCCCGCGCAGCTTCGCCGTGCTGGAGTCGCTGCTCAGGACGCTCGACGTCGAGGTCGCGCCCGACCTCCGCGAGATCCGGCGCATCCCGCTCGAGTTCGCTTCCGCCGCGCGCCTGGCGCCGCTGATCCAGCAGCTCATGGACGCGCGGCTCGAGCGGCTGCGACAGGTGCAGCCCGAGACGGCCGAGCTGGAGCGGGCGTCCCTGGTCTCCGACCCGCGCACGAACAGCCTCGTCGTCGCGGCCGGCAACGAGTCGTTCGAGGTGATCCGCCGACTCGCGGCGGAGCTCGACGGGTCGGGCCTCACCGACCTCTCGCTGGTGCGCGTGCTCCCGCTGGAGAATGGGAACGCGGAGCGCATCGCGGAGACGATCGACGCGGTGATGGACCGGCGCTACGCCGATCTGCCGCAGGAGCTGCGGACCGCGCAGAAGCCGCTCGTCACGACCGATCCGCGCAGCAACAGCCTGCTCGTCGCCGCGAACCCGGAGGACATGACCGCGATCGAGGACCTCGTGGCGAGGCTGGAGGCGGCGCCCTCGAATCCGGCGGTCGGTCTGCACGTCGTCGCGCTGCCGCCGACGGTGCGCGCGGAGTCCGTCGCACCGCGTCTCGACCGGCTGATGACCGAGCGTCAGCAGTCCCTCGGCGACGCCCGCGACGCGAGCGACAACATCACCATCGAGCCCGACCCCGTCGGAAACACGCTGGTCGTGGCCGCCTCGGACGAGAACGCCGAGGCCGTGCGGGCGCTCGTGGACATGCTGGTCGAGGCGGAGTCCAACGCGGTGCGCGGACGCGCGTTCGAGCTCATCCCGATCGTAACGAGCCGCGCCCAGGACGTCGCCGACCTGCTCGACGAGCTGTACGTGCGGGAGGTCAACCGGACGCGCGGCGAGAACACCGTGCAGGTGACGGCCGATGAGCGCGTGAACGCGCTGGTCGTCAACGCCCCGTGGGCCGACATCGAGGTGATCGAGGATCTCGTGAAGCAGCTCGACGGCGCGAAGCCCGCCTCGGTGGTCGAGATCAAGTACATCGCGCTGGAGTCGGCCAACGCGCTCGAGACGGTGAGCCTCATCCAGAACGTGCTCAGCGGTCGCGGCATCGGCGCCGCGGCCGGATCGCGTCGCTCGACCGTGCTCAAGTACCTCCGCGAGATCGCACGCGAGGCCGGCGAGGATGTGCCCGACATGGTCTCGGACGCGGAGATGGAGGTGAGCGCTGCCATCCGCGAGTCGATCGTGCTGACGCCCGATCTCCGCACGAACACGATCATCGTCTCCGCACCGCGGCAGTCGATGGACATGATCGAGCGCATGATCCGCGACCTCGACGCATCGAGCACCGGGGCGAAGAGCATCCGGATCTTCAAGCTCGTCAACGCCGACGCCACCGCGATGGCGGAGATCCTCACCGACCTCTTCAACCTGCGGCAGGGCAGCAACCTGCTCGTGCTCAAGCCGCGCGAAAGCGAGACGAGAGTCGGCGCGGGCCCCGGCCCCGACGGGGCGACGACGGTGGCCGGCATCGACGGCGCCGACCTCACCGCGGTGCCCGACGAGCGGCAGCAGCTCTCGATCACCGTGGACAGCCGCACGAACAGTCTGCTCGTCTCGGGTACGCCGACGTACCTCGACCTCGTCGCGTCGGTCGTCGAGGAGCTGGACGCCCTCGAGGCGAACGAACGCGAGACCTACGTCTACCGGCTGCGCAACGCCGACGCGCTCGAGGTCGCGCGCGTGCTGACCGACTTCGTCCAGCAGGAGCAGCAGAAGCTCGTGGGCACGCTCAGCCCGGACCAGCTCGGCTCCGCGGCGCGCGTGCTCGAGCGCGAGGTGACGATCCAGGGCGATCAGAAGTCCAACGCGGTGCTCGTGAGCGCGAGCCCGCGCTACATGAGCAGCGTCAAGCAGATGATCGAGCAGCTCGACGTCGATCCGCCGCAGGTGCTCATCCAGGTCATGCTCGCCGAGGTCACGCTCGACAGCGGCGACGAGTGGGGCATCGACATGGAGTTCCGGGCCTCGGACGGCAACGGCATGCTCACCGCCGGTTTCGGGCTTGCGAGCGCGTTCGTGACCGGCATGGGCGTGCCGTCCCTGGCCATCGCCACGAGCGACTTCGACCTGCTGATTCGCGCGATGCAGGAGCAGGGGCGATTGCAGGTGCTCAGCAATCCATCCATCATGGCGGCGAACAACGAGCCCGCCAGCATCCAGATCGGCGAGACCATTCGCGTCGCCGAGGCGACCTCGTTCACCGAGAGCGGGCAGTCGAACACGTCGCTCATCGAAGAGGAGCTCGGCGTCATCCTCAACGTCACGCCGTCGATCAACCCGGACGGGTTCGTCCGCATGTCCGTCCAGCCCACGATCTCGCTGCTGAGCGATCGCGTCACGCAGATCAACGAGGATCTCTCCTCGCCGGTCATCATCGTGCGCACGGCGGAGACCACGGTGACGGTCTTCGACGGGCAGACGATCGTCATCGGCGGTCTCATCCAGGACCGGTTCGAGAAGCGCGAGCGCAAGGTGCCGTTCTTCGGCGACATCCCGCTCATCGGGGCGTTCTTCCGGCAGGAGTCCGAGACCGCCTCGACGACGGAGCTCCTGATCGTGCTCACCCCGCACGTGATCGAGAGCCCGACGCATCTCGGCCGCGTTGACGCCGTCACCGCCGAGGAGCTCCGCCGGCTGTCGCTCTCCCCGGAGCTGATCGAGGAGATCCGTCGCGGCAAGCTCGACGTGAGCGGCGGGCTGTACGACGCGAAGGGCAACCGCATCGACGCCGGGTGGACCAGGCCCGCGGAAGGCGACGAGGAATGAGCCGTTCCGCGATCTGCGGATGGCTCATCGTGGGCGCGCTGGGCGCCGGGTGTGAGACGACGGTCGTGACCAGCGACGGGCGTCCGATGCCGCCGCCGCCTCGCGCACCGCGCGAGGTGCCCGACACTGCGTCGCCGGACCGGATGGTTCTGCTCCACGCGCAGAAGGCGGTCGACACCGACGGAAACGGGTTCCCCGACCAGATCGAGGTCCTGTGCTCGCTCTTCGCGGACGGCTACAACGCCTCGCTCGCATGGGGCGGCGCGTTCGCGTTCCAGCTCTTTCGGATGGGAGACGCCCGTCGCCCGGATGCGAAGCCGATCGCCGAATGGCGCTACGACGGCCCCGCGGTCGCGGCGGCGCGCGTCAACGCGAGCTACGGGCCCTGCTACCGCTTCAATCTGAGCCTCATCGATGCGGGTGGCGAGCGCGTCGCGGCGCAGCACGGCGACCTCCGCGGGAGGTTCGAGCCGGCGGGGGGCGGGAAGGTCGTCGCGGCGTCGGACCAGGTGCGGCCGGTGCAGATCGGGGCCGGACGTTAGGCAGAACCCGATCGGCCGGGTCGGCGTCGCGATTTCGTTCTGCGCCGACGGGCCGAAAAACCCGCATATTACCGGACGCTGCGTGCGCCTACCTTAAGTCAGCCCGGATTCGGGTCGATCTTCAGGCGGCGGATCGAGGACGCGCCCACACGCGCGGGATGCAGGAACAATGGAACAGCAGTCGCATACTGTCCTCATCGTCGATGATGAGCCGCACGTCATCCACGTCGTGAAGTTCAAGCTCGAGGAGAGCGGGCTCGACGTGGTCATCGCCACCAACGGGCGAGCGGCGTTCGACATCGCCTGTCGGATCAAGCCCGATCTCGTGGTCACCGACTTCCAGATGCCGGGCGGGAGCGGCCTCGAGCTGGCGACGCGTCTGCGCAAACATCCGGACACTTCGCACATCCCGCTGATCATGCTCACCGCGCGGGGCCACCTCGCGCCGCTCTCGGAGCTTGCCGGGACCAACGTCCGGTCGCTGCTCGCCAAGCCATTCAGTCCGCGCAACCTGCTCAGCAAGGTGAACGAGCTCCTCGGAAGGGGCAACCCGATGATGTCCAACGCCAAGCCCGTGAGCGGGGAGCAGGAGAGCCAGGGCGGAGGAATGGCGGCGGCGTGATCGAGCTCCACCCGACCATACCGTTCGCCAGCCGCAAGCTGATCGACCGTTGTCGCGAGATCGCGCTTCCCGCGTGGCACTGGGACGCGAAGCACGAGCTCGTCGAGGAGCCGTCCGGCTGGGGCGAAGCCGACGCGTGGCTCCGCGCGCCGATGCTGCGCGACCTGGTCTGCCTTGCCAAGTCGACCTGGCCCTACCCGACGCCGCCCCCGACGACCGAGCTCTTCCCCGGCCTCTGGATCGTCGCCGTGACGGAGACCGACGTCGATCAGAGAACGAGCACGACCGCGTTCCTCGCGCTGGGCCCCGAGGCGTTCGGCACCGAGCAGTACGCGTCCATCTGCCGCTCCGCCGGCCTCTCGCCGGAGCAGGTGCGACACGCGCTTGGACCGATGGCGCGTCACCGGCGCGTCGGCGTGGACGAGCGCTCCAGGCTCATCCGCTGGATGCACGAGGACCTCGTGCGTGAAGCCGAGCACGACCACGCGATCAGGAACTTCAGCAAGCAGCTCGTCGACATGTACGAGCAGATGAACCTGCTCTACCGGGTCGGTGAGCTGATGAACGGTCTCGACGACCCGAACGGATTCGTCCGCATGGCCTGCGGTCTGCTGCTGGATACGCTCGAGTTCGAGTGGATCGCGGTGCGTTTCTCGTCGCTCCAGTCGCTCGGCCCGACGATGGCCAACGACCTCGTCCTCGTCGGGCGGATCCCGTGCTCGCACACGCGGTACGACCGGCTCGCCGGCGACCTCGCCGCGAAGGCCACGCACGAGGACCGCCCGACGATCCTCGACCCCGGCAAGGCGGAGCTGGCGGCGCTGGTCGGGTCGGAGGTCTTCGCCAATCCGCTTCTCTGCGACAACCAGCTCGCGGGCGTGCTGCTGGCGGGAAACAAGGATGGGCCGGACCCGGCGATCAGCAGCGTGGAAATGCAGCTCCTGAGCGCGACGGCGGACTATGTCAGCGCCTACCTGCACAACGCGGCGCTCTACAACGATCAGCGAACCACTTTCCTCGGCATCATCAAGGCGCTGTCGGCCTCGATCGACGCCAAGGATCGGTACACCCGCGGTCACTCGGAGCGCGTGGCGCATCTCGCGTCGCAGATCGCCCTCGCCTCGGGGATGACCGAGGACCAGACGGAGCGTGTCCGCCTCGCCGGCATTCTGCACGACATGGGCAAGATCGGCGTTCCCGAGAACGTGCTGCTCAAGCCCGGGCGTCTCACCGACGAGGAGTTCGAGGCGATCAAGCTCCACCCGACCATCGGCTACAACATCCTCAAGGACATCGAGCCGCTCCAGGACGTGCTCCCCGGCGTCCTCTATCACCACGAGCGATGGGACGGCGGCGGCTACCCGCACGGCCTCCGCGGCCACGGCATCCCGCTCGTCGGTCGCATTCTGGCCGTCGCGGACGCGTTCGACGCGATGAGCTCCGACCGCGCCTACCGGCCGCGCATGGCCCGCGAGGCCGTGCTTCGCGAGATGCGCAACGGCGCCGGCAAGCAGTGGGACAGCGAGCTCATCAAGATCTTCCTCGCGCTCGACCTGTCGAAGTACGACGCGATGATCGATCGGCACGCCGCGCAGAGTGCGAAGGCGGCGTGAGCGGCGCTGTCGGCTCCTGGCTCATAACGATGCGCGCAGGGCTCCAGCCGTTCAGTCAGGGTGCAGCCGCCTTCGCGAACGGAACCTGAGACAACGGAAGCGCAACCGGGACGCACGGCGTCGCACCGTTCTCGCGGATCGTTCTCGTCGCACCACGACGGGCCGGCCGGGGCCGCTACGGCACGCGCGCCTCGCCGCTGTCCGCGTTCAGCACGACCTGGATGCTGGCCGATCCGCGTGTCAGCAGCACCGTGCCGCCGCTGTCCGGGCGTCCGTAGCCGTCGAAGATCACAGTGCTCAGGCCGTCGTCGGTGCTGAGGGGGTTGTCGAAGACCGCGGAAGTGATCCTGACGGCGTAGGGCGGCTCGTCGAGACGAACCTTCGTCGAGGTCGTTCCGCGGTCGGGGTCGGCGACGCCCTCGAGGGCGTACGTGTCGGGCGTGCTGCCGAAGACGACGGAGCGCGACGCCCCGGCCGCACGGGCGTGACTGCGGGTGAGCGCAAGGTCGCTGATCACGCGGCGCGCGGCCGCGCCGACGTGATACCGGTCCAGGGAGGCGAGGTATCGGGGCGCCGCGATCGCGGAGAGCACCGCCATGATCGCCAGGGTGATGGCCAGCTCGAGCAGCGAGAAGCCGCCGCGGCGGCGGGTGGCGTGCTTCGAGCTGGAGCGGCGTTCGCCCATTCAGGGGTCCAGCGGATCGCCGCCACCATCGCGGTAGCTCTCGATCGTCCAGCCGAACCCCTTGACGACGCCCTCGGGGAGGTGGCCGCTTTTGTTGCGGAAGTTCGGCAGGATGTGCCGGTCGGCCGGCCGGTAGATCCAGCCGACGCCGTCGTCGTTCGCGCCCGCGATCTCCCAGTCACCCGCGTGCGGACCGTACGTGACGACCGGGATCCGCGTGAGATAGGGGCCGTAGATGATGCCGTTGGCGGGATCCGGATCCGGGCGGAAGTTCGCCCCCGCGACGTCGCTGTACTCGACGAGGGCATTGTTGATCGAGGCGAGGCTCGGGTACGCCCCGCGGTGCTCCGCGGCGTACAGCCCAAGCGCGCGGTTGAGCAGCGCGTAGTTCGCGTGGAGCGCGGTGATGTCCGAGTTGTCGGCGCTGCTCGACATCCGGGGCACGGCGATGGCCGCGATCGTGCCCATGATGGCCACGACGATCACGAGCTCGATCAGGCTGAAGCCGGCGCGGCGAGTTCGTTCGCTCGAGGTCATGGAGTGAACCCGTCCTCGAATGGAAGAAGCCGCCAGCTCCGCCCGGGCGGTCGCTCGCGGCTGATCTCGATCATCAGCGGCGTGGTGCGTATCGGCCCGACGCCGCGGGCGCGTCGGCGATCACTCGTCGATGTTGGCCGCGTCGTTGGCCCAGATGCCGCCCGTCGTCGCGTTGTACAGCCAGCCGACGGCCGGGTCCACGTCAACGTCGCCGGCGCCCGGCGGGTTGGCGGCGGTTGCCGCGACGCCCGTCGCGCCCGCGTTCGCACCGGTCTTGAGGGGGGGGATCTTGATCACGTAGGGGCCGTTGCCGTCGACGGTGGTCGTCATGCGCGCCACGAACTCGGCGGCGTTCGCCGGGAAGCCCGCGTGCTCGTAGCGGCACATCTCCATCGCACCGCGAAGCACGGCGAGGTCGGCCCGGAGGCCCGTGATGTCGGCGTTGTCGGCGCCGCTGATCATCCGCGGGATCGCGATCGCGCTGATCACGCCCATGATGATGATGACGATCACGAGCTCGATGAGGCTGAAACCCCGACGCATGTTTCGCTTGAGCGGATTCATTACGGTTCTCCGGAGTCGGCAGGTGTTCATGGCGGAGTGCGCGGAGCCTCCCGCCTTATGCAGATCGGCCCGGCACCGGCCGTACTTGAGACGGGGCGCGGACCCGGTCGGGGAATTGCGATTGCGAAAGTCCGGGAAGTGCGAAATCGAGGGGCGGGTCGCGCGACGGCGCGATTATCGCCACGGACGACGTTCACTCGCCGGTCGGAAGCCGGAGCTCGACGATCGATCCGGCGTTCTCGAACACGACCGAGCGGGCCCGCACCTCGACGAGGGTAAATCCCGTGATCTCCTGGCCGATGCGCAGGGGGCGGCCGTTCACGATGGCGTACCCGCCGTCCGCGTTGGCCATCACCGCGTTGAGCTGATGGGTGCTTCGGAACTTCAAGGCCGCCTCGTGGCTCCCGGTCGCCTCGACGACGACCGGCGGCGCCGCGCCCTCGACCGGGAACCAGTGTGCCGGCGCGCGCATGGCGTCGTTCATGTTCTCGACGTCGAGCGACTGCGTCTCGGCGACCACGGCGAGCCGCGACGCGAGCGTGTCCTCCGGTTTTCGGACCGCGGCGAGCAGCTCCGGGATGCGGTCGGCAGTGGCCTTTGCCCGGGCGGTGGGAGAAACCGACGGGTGGAACGCGGCCGTCTCCGCGGCGCCGGCCTTGCCCGGCGAGAAGAGCAGTTGGTCGCACACGAGCACGAGCAGCGCCACGCCGAGCACGGCGACATAGACCTTCTGGTTGCGTGTGAGCTTCTTCATCACTCGCCGGGCTCCTGCGGGGCGGCCGCGACTGACGGCGCGGCGTACCACGAGAGGTCGAAACGGAACGTCACCGGCGCGGCCGGGCTGGCGGGCTGGCCCGATATGTCGAATCCCAGCACCTCCACGTCGGTGAGGTTGGTGTAGAGCCGGTTCAGGAAGCGTCCGCAGCTCGAATACGCGCCGCTTCCCGACACCTCGATCGGGACGAGGTCGAACCGCGCGCCGGCAACGATGTCGCCGGCGCGGGTCCCGTGGATGACGAGCCCCGCCTCCGTTGCGAGGGCCATGAGCCGGGCGAGCCGGCGGTTCAGGCGATCCGACGCCTCGAGCCGCACCGGGCTCGTCTCGATCTCCTCCCGGACACGGGCGAGCTCGGCGTTGATGGTCGCCTCGACGCCGCGCATGTCCGACGCCTTCTTCCTGGTCTGCGTCAGCTCGCTGCGCACGGCGGCCAGCGCGGTGCGGTTGCGGGCGATCGGCGCCAGGATGATGAAGTACGCGATGGCCGTGAGAACGGCGACCGCGCAAGCACCAGCCGCGTCGACCTGCCATATGGTCCGGCCCCTGGGCTGATCAGCTCTCACGGTGACTCTCCGGCGGCGTCGAGCTGGAACTCGATGCCGAATGCGACGGCGTGGGAATGGAGGAAGGGCTCGCGCCTGGTGTCCTGGAGCTTGACGTCCCTGAAGAGCCGGTTGTCTTCCATGCGGAGCAGGAAGTCGGTGACGTGCTTCTGCGACCGTCCGATACCGTTGACCTCGATTCGGACCTGCATCTCGCGCGGACCCTTGCGCTCGGTCGCCGCACCGGTCTCGGTCGGCGCCGGCTTCTCCTTCTTTCGCGGGCTCGCGATCATGCGGCACTTGCGCAGCACGATCTCGTCACCCGTCGTCTCCGCCAGGAGGGCGAGGAGGATGCCCCAGTCCGGCTGGCTCCCGACCTCCAGATTGGCGAAGTACAGCGCCGCGGTCCTGTCGAGCTCCTCCCGCAGCGTCGAGAGCGACAGCTCGGTGGACGCCACGATGCTTTGCGCCTCCGCGAGATCCGCGCGCACGGTCCGATCGTCGCTGTTTCCGATCGCGCTGGAGACCGTGAACGCGACGGCAAGGAAGCATGTGTACAGACCGACGGAGGTGATCCAGAACCACGTGCGCCGGCGGATGCGCTGGCGGTCAAGACGCTCGCGCGGAATGAGGTTGACGCGGTTCATCGGTCGACCCCGCTTTCGTACTGCGCGAGCCCGAACGCGATCGTGAGGGCCGGCGATTCACAGGTCTGCCGCGGGCAGCTCGCCGGGTCCGCGAGGTCGGCGGGGCTCACGACGGCGGCCTCGACGCCGAACGCGTCACCGAGGTGCCCGGTCATCCCGGGAATGGAGGCCGCCTCGCCGAGGAGGATGAGCCGATCGACGCTGTCGCGTCCGTACTCCTGCGCCGCGTAGCCGAGCGACATCCGGATCTCGGGCACGAGGGCGTTGACGTGGGCGATCATCCGCTCGCGCGCGGCGGCGACGAGATGCTTCTGCGTCTCGCCGCCGGCGCTGTCGGGATCGATGCCGATCTCCGTGAAGATGTAGTCGGCCACGTCGGCGTCGAGGTCGAGATCGTCCACGAGCGAGTCGTGCAGCCGGTTCAGTCCGGACTCGAGCAGCGACCGCTCGTAGACCACGACGTTCGCGGACAGGACGACGAGATCCGACGTCGTCCAGCCGATGTGCAGGATGGCGGACAGGCCGTCGCCGCTGCGGAGCGCAGGGGCGCAGGCCCGCGCCGCAGCCCAGGCGCGGACGTCGAGGCCGATCACGTTCAGACCGGCATCTTCGAAGGTGTCGATCAGGCGGTTCGCCTCCCTGGTCCGGCATCCGACGGCCATGACGGACGTCCCGGCGCGGCGGTGCCGCGGTGTCGGCAGCTCCCAGAACGCGGACTCGATCTCGTCCGGCTCGCACTTATGCGCGGCGGCCAGCTCGCTCCGCGAGATCTGTTCGAGCGGGGCGCCCGAAGACTTCGGCGGGAGCTCCAGCACCGCGGTGAGGAGAGCGGCGGTCGGGACCGCGAGCACGATGTTCGAGCCCACGAAGCCCTGCCGTTCGAGAACGTCGGCGAGTCGGGCGACCTCCGTCGCCTCGATCGGGGCGCCCCAGTGCGGGCGCTTGATCGACGTCGCCGCGCCGATTCTCGGCGCGCCGCCGCGCGCGAGCTGCACGATATTGATCAGGCGTCCGCCGACGTCGACGCCGATCGGAGGCGGGCTGGTTGAGAGGATCCTCACGATCACTTGGCTCCTGCGGTCGCGGTGAGGTCGAAGAGGGGGATGAAGAGGCTGAGCGCGATGAAGCCGACGACCAGGCCGAGCACGATGAGGATCAGCGGCTCGAGGATGCCCATCGCGGTCTTCACGATGACCTGGTTCTCCTCGTCGAGGAAGTCGGCCATGTCGGACAGGATCGGGCCGATCTGGCCGTTCTTCTCGCCGTGCCGGATCGCCTCCGAGACGGAGGGGTTGATGAGGGGGCTGCGCGAGAACACGCTGCTCACCGATTCGCCGCGTGTTGCCGCGTCGACGGCTCGAGTCATGAGCCGGGTGTAGAGATAGTTGCTCGTCGAGTCCTTCGTGAGCACGAGCGCCTCGAGCAGCGGGACCTTCGCCTCGAGCATGACGCCGAGGAGCCGGGAGATCCGCGCCGTCGCGAGGCTGCGCACCATCACGCCGATATAGGGGATGCGGACGGCGACGGCATCCGCCGTGCGGCGTCCCTTCGGGGTGTTGAAGTAGATCCTGCCCCCGACGACGGCGCCGATCAGCCCGATGAGGACGCCCCACCAGTAGCTCTGGAGGCCTTCGCTGAGCCACATCAGCAACTCGGTCGTGGGCGGCAGGGCCGCGTTGAGCGACTCGAACAGCGAGGCGAACCGCGGCAGAACGCCGAGCAGCATGACGAGTGTCACGGTAATGCCGACCACCGAGAGCAGCGCCGGGTAGACCATCGCTCCCGTGAGCGCGCGGCGCGTGGTGAGCTGCTGGCGAAGCAGCGTCGCCACGCGATCCAGCATCGGCCCGATCTGACCCGACGACTCGCCCGCCGCGACGAGGCTGCGGGTCACCTCGTCAAAGACCGCCGGGTGACGCGCCATCGCCTCGGAGAGCGACAGGCCCTCCTCGACCTGGTCGCGCAGGTCCTTCAGGACGTCGAGCCAGGGACCGGGCCGGGTCTGCTTCTCGATCGCGACGAGCGCCTGCGCGATCGGCGTGCCGGAGCGGACGAGCACGCAGATCTGTCTCGCCCAGAGCGCGAGGTCCTTGATGCCCCTCCGCGACGACGACTTCCCCTTCGGGTTCGCGGCGAGGAACACCGCCTCCGCGACGTTCTCCGTCATCTCCGTGACGAAGAGCCCCTGCTGGCGGAGCTTCTCGCTCGCCTCCGCCTTCGAGGCAGCCTCGATGACGGCCGCGGTCGGCGTTCCCGCCCTGTCCACTGCCTTGTACGCGAGTTTCATGCCGCGCTCCTCTTCGGGTGCCGCGCGTCGTCCTCGAGCGCGTCATCGACGCGAGTGGCTCGCAGGACCTCTTCGAGGCTGGTGCGACCGCTCAGCGCCAGCTCGACACCTTCTTCGCGAAGCGTCCTCACGCCGCCCGATCGCATCTCGCCCATGATCTCGTGGCTCGCCGCCGCGTGATGGATCAGGCGTCGAATCGAGTCGGTCACCTCGAGCACTTCGTACACGCCGACGCGGCCGCGAAAGCCGCTGTTGTGGCAGTCGAGGCAGCCCGAGCCCTTGCTGAACGCGCGCCCGGTCTTCCCGGAGAGCCCGGCGTCCGCGAGCACGATCTCGGCGGGGTAGTACTTCGTCTCGCACGATGCGCAGGTCGTGCGGACGAGACGCTGGGCGACGACGCCGTTGAGCGCGCTGCTGAGCAGGTACGCCTCCAGGCCCATGTCGAGCAGGCGGCTGACGGCGCCGGGAGAGTCGTTCGTGTGCAGCGTGGCCAGCACAAGGTGACCGGTCAGCGCGGCCTGCACGGCGACACGCGCCGTCTCCTCGTCGCGGATCTCGCCGACCATGATCACGTCCGGATCCTGGCGCAGGATGCTGCGAAGCGCCCGGGCGAAGGTCATCCCGATCGACTCCTGCACCTGGACCTGGTTGATCAGGTCGAGCTGGTACTCGACGGGGTCCTCGACCGTCAGCAGGTTGCGCTCCGGGCTGCGGAGCAGCTCGAGCGCCGAGTAGAGCGTCGTCGTCTTGCCGCTGCCCGTCGGGCCGGTGACGAGGGCGAGACCGTGCGGCTGGTTCAGGATGCGCTGGAATGCCGCGAGGGCCTCCGGGCGGAAGCCGAGGTACTCCATGCGCACCTCGAGGTTCTCCTTGTCGAGCAGGCGGATCACGAGCTTCTCGCCGAGCAGCGTCGGCATGCTCGAGACGCGGAGGTCGATGCCGCGCCCCGCCGCCACGATCCGGATGCGGCCCTCCTGCGGCAGACGCTTCTCCGCGATGTCCATCGACGCGATCACCTTGACGCGCGAGGCGATCGCGGCGTGCATGCCGGCAGGGGGGTTCATGAGCTCGCGCAGCACGCCGTCGATGCGGTAGCGGATGCGCGTACCTTTCCTCGTGGGCTCGATGTGAATGTCGCTGGCCCCGTCCCGGACGGAGGTCATCAGCGCGAGGTTCACGAGGTTGATGACCGGGCTGCCCTCGACCATCGTGTCGATGTCGGTGACGGGGCCCTCGTCAACCTTCTCGCCCTCGACGACCTGGACATCGGACTCGGTCAGGCTCGCGAGGAACACGTCGACGTCGACGTTGTCGCTCGAGTACTGTCTCGTGAACTCGCCGATGTTTGCCTCGAGGGCGAAGATCGGCCGAATGCGGCAGCCGGTGAGGCGGCTGAGCGCGTCGATGGTGGGCAACGACTGCGGCTCCGCCATGGCGACCGTGAGCGTGTCGCGCACCTTGAACATCGGGACCACCTTCAGCCGGTCCGCTTCCTCCTCGCCGATGAGACGAAGCGCGGCCGGATCGATGAGCCCGCGTCGCAGCACGCACCCCGGCACGCCGATGCAGCGACCCAGCGTGCGCACGAGCGCGGCGTTGCTGATGACGCCCTGGCTCACGAGCAGCTCGCCCAGCCGCTGGCCGGTCGTCTGCTGCGCGTGCAAAGCTTCCTTGAGCTGCTCTTCCGAGAGCAGACCCTCCGCGACGAGCGCGTCGCCGACTCGCAGCTTCTGCGGCCGGTCCCTCAAAGAAAGCTCCTTACCCCCGAGTTCACGTCGTCGAAGTGCTCGAACATCGAGGCGAGATCGGTGAGCTCGAGGACTTCGCGCATGAGCTCGTTCTCGCCGCACAGTTTCAGGGCCTGCCCGCTCTTGGCGAGCTCGTCGGTGACGTCGAGCAGCGCCTCGAGACCGCGGCTGTCGACGAAGGGAACCGCCGAGAGGTCGAGAACCAGGCGTCCGAGGCTCCTGTTCCGGACCTCGAGGAGCAGATGCTTCAGCCGGTCCGCGTCATCCTCGATGATCGGACCCCGCGGCTTGAGCGCCGTGACGGCGCCGTGTTTCTGCTCCTTGATCTCCATCGGCAGGCCTCCGTCATCTTCACGCCGCGGTTGCGGCCAGGATGGGCACGGTGAGCGTGAACGTGCTGCCCTCGTCGATCTCGGACTCCACGACGATGTCACCGCCGTGGAGACGGATGACGTCGCGCGCCAGAGCGAGCCCGAGGCCCGATCCCGTGATGCCGGCGATGCGTTCGTCGTTGGCGCGGTAGAACTTCTCGAAGATGCGCTCGCGATCCGGCGCGCTCATCCCGATGCCCGTGTCGATCACCTTGACCGTGACCGCCTCCTCCGTGCAGTCCACCTCGACCGTCACCATCCCGCCGTTCGGCGTGTACTTGAGGGCGTTGCCGACGAGGTTGTGAATCGCGAGGGTCAGCTTGTCGCGATCCGCCTGGATCACGGGGAGCTTCGGCGGCAGGTCGAACACGAGCTCGAGGCTCTTCTCCTTCGCGGCGGCGGCGTAATCGTGCCGGAGATCCTCGAAGAGGGTGACCAGCGGCACGTCGTCGAGACGCACCTCGTGGGTCCCCGCCTCGATCTCCGCGACCGACAGCATGTCGCCGACGACGCGCTCGAGACGCCTCGCCTCCTGGTTGATGACGTTCAGGGAACGGGCCCGCCCGGCGACGTCTTCCTCGCCCGCCTCCATCGCCGTTTCGGCGTACATCAGGATGTTCGTCAGCGGCGTGCGAAGCTCGTGGGCGACGGCCGCGACGAACGTGTTGCGGGCATCGTCCGCGAGACGCTGCTGGGTGACGTCCTCGATCACGATCATCGCGGCGCTCTCGTCGTCCTTGCGGACGGGACGGACGTTGAATCGCAGCACACCTCGCGAGTCGCCGTCCTGGTGCTGGATCTCAGTCGACGACGAACGGCGCAGGGTGCCGGCCGCGACGCCGCGAATCGAGCCGAGGATGCGCGCGTCGTCGACGGTGCTCTCGATGTTCGTGCCGAGGATCTGCTCGCGCGTGGTGCCGAGGTAGAGTCCCGCCGCGCCGTTGGCGTAGGTAATGAGCAGGTTCTTGTCGACGAGAATGAGCCCCTGCGACATGGCGTCGCACATGCTCGTGAGATCGTGGCTGCGCTCCTGCCGCGCGGACGGAAGCTCGAGCAGACGCTTGGTGACCAGCACCTGCTGGAGGCTCTCTCGCTCGGTGAGCAGCTCGTTCCACGCCATCGCCTCGGCGCCCAGGTCGTTCTGGATCGTGAGCGCGGCCAGCGCCGTCTCGCCCGCGTCGAGCGCGAGCAGCGACTCGCGGATGAAGCTCAGGGCCCGCATGCGGGACCGCATGCGCCGGTAGACCAGGAGCACCGCGAAGAGTGCCGTGGCACAGACGATGCCGATGCCCGCCTGGGCGGTCCACAGGCTCAGGAGCGGCTGATCGACGTCGGCGGCGATGTCGAGCCGGGCGCTGCCGCGGCCGGCGACGACGAACGGGTAGCTCGCCACGATGTCACCCGCCGGCGCCGCGACGGTTCCGGGAACCTGCGCGCCCTGCCAGGACTCGGGCAGCGACGCGAGGGTGATCTCAGTCGCGTCGCCCGCCGCAATGACCTGTCCATCGGGCAGGACGACCCGGCAGGCCGCGAGGTCGTAGCGCGTCACGGCGTCGGCGACGATGAGACGCGTCTGCGCGACGCGGTCGACCGCGAGCAGCGTGGCCGTCAGCTCGGAGACCAGGTTCCCGATCATGCGGACTTCGCGACCGCGGTTCTCGAGGTTTGCCTGCTGCTGGGAGCGCGCGCTCCACCACGCGCTGCCACCCATCGCGAAGAGCACGATCGCGGCGAGCAGCAGGCCGCTCGACGCGATCGCGGACTCGCCGCGCATGAGGACGCGACGCGAACGATTCTGTCTGTGCTGCATGGCGGGACGGTCCATCCGCACCTGTCTCCTGCGCCGACACGGACTCTTCGACGGAGCCGACGGCGTCATGGAGATATCGAGCAACGGAAATGAGGGCTGAATCCAAACCCTTTGATGAGGACGGTTTGGGAGGGTGGCCGCGCGGGCCGAAGCTGGTGACGCGTACGTCCGATAAGCGGCAGATGAGCGCCGTTCGTGCGCGACGCGCGAGAGCATTCGGGTTTCGAGAGTCTCCGATGCCCTGGCCACCCGGGTCCCGCCGGGGGATCCACCGCTCGACGCCGCGGATCCCACGGACGAACCGGCGTTGTCGAAGACGACCAGGACCTCGAGCGCGGAAGGACGGCGGGACAGACGGCGCCGAACTGCATCCGCTGTCACGAACCGGCGGACGGCCTGTTCGCTGCGATCTTCCGCTCTTCGGTTATCGGAGGCCCGATGGTGCGCTCGCGGTCGCGACGGCGGTCGAGACGGGAGTCGAGACGGGGGTCGAGACAGGGTCGAGACGGGAGTCGAGACGGAGCGCAGGAACTGGGGATATAGGACTCGAACCTATACTAACTGATTCAGAGTCAGTCGTGCTACCATTACACCAATCCCCATCGGCGGTGCGGGAGGGGCGATTGTATATCGGCCCGGGTCGGGATCAAGTGGTGGGCATGTCGGGACTCTTCGCCGGAACTCCGCTCGAGCGACCGGTCACCTGCGAGCGGTGCGAAAGGCCACTCGAGGCGTGTGAATGCCCCCGGGACGCCTCCGGTCGCGTGCTGCTTCCGTCGGATCAGCGCGTGCGGATCCGCCAGGAGCGCAGACGCGGCAAGGTGGTCACGGTGATCGAGGGCCTCGATCAAGCGGCCTCGGACCTCAAGGCGATCGCGAAGATGCTGCGGGTCCGCTGCGGCGCGGGGGGGACGGTGTCGGGCGGCGCGATCGAGGTGCAGGGCGATCATCGCGACGTGGCGGCCGAGGTGCTGCGCGGCCTCGGGTACGACGTGTGCGACGTGCGCTGATGGAGCCGGCAGCGGCTACACCCCCGCCCCCACAAAGCACTCCGCGATCTGCACCGCGTTCAGCGCCGCTCCCTTGCGGAGCTGATCGCCCGCGACGAACAGGCTCAACCCCATCCCCGGCGGCTGACTCTCGTCCGCGCGAATGCGACCGACGAGCACGTCGTCACCGCCGCTCGCGTCGAGTGGCTCGGGAAAGCGGCGCGCAGGCCGGTCGTCAACGATCCGGACGCCCGGCGCGGCCGCGAGCGCGGCGCGGGCGGCGTGTTCGGTCATCGGTCGCCGCAGCGTGACGTTGATCGACGCGCAGTGCGCGCGGAGCACCGGAACGCGCACGCACGTCGCCGCGACACGCACGTCGTCGTCGCCCCAGATCTTCCGCGTCTCGCGCACGAGCTTCGCCTCCTCCTCGTTCGCGCCGGCGTCGTCGATCGGAGACTCGTGGCAGAACACGTTGAAGAGCAGCCGCCGACCGGTCGCCGTCGTCGTGGGCGGACGCCCGCCGACGTAGTCGCGCGCCTGCTGCTCCAGCTCCGCCATCGCGGCCGCGCCGGCGCCGCTGATCGCCTGGTACGTGCTGACGACCATCCGGGCGACGCCGGCGGCGCGGTAGAGCGGATCGACCGCCATCAGCGCGATGATCGTGGAGCAGTTGGGATTCGCGATGATCCGCGCGCCGGCCCGGTCGGCGTCTTCGGCCTCGTCGAGCACGCGCCGGTTGATCTCCGGTACGACGAGGGGGACGGCGGGATCCATCCGGTACGCGCTGCTGTTGTCGATCACCCTCGCTCCGGCGGCGACGGCGGCCGGGACGAGCTCGCGCGCGACGTCGCCGCTTGCGCAGAACCACGCCAGGTCGACACCGTCGAACGCGGAGGCCGTGAGCGCCTCGACGCGGACCTCGTCGCCGCCGTACGGAATCGTGACGCCTGCCGATCGCGTCGAGGCGAGCAGTCGCAGCTCGCGGGCGGGGAACGCCCGCTGCTCGAGCACGCGGACCAGCTCGCGCCCGACGGCGCCGGTGACGCCCGCGATCGCGAGGACGGGATGGTCGGGGAGGAAGGACATCGACGCGACTCGGCCCCCGCGACAGTGTACCATCCGCCCCCATGCCTGATTCCTACACGACGGTGGAGGGCGCCCTCGTCGGGGTGCTCATGGGCAGCGCCAGCGACTGGCCGACGATGAAGCGAACGAGCGACACGCTCGCCGGTCTCGCGGTGCCGCACGAGTGCAACGTCATCTCCGCGCACCGCGCGCCGCACCGGCTCGCCGACTACTGCGGCTCGGCGGAGGAGCGCGGCATCCGGATCCTCATCTGCGCCGCGGGCGGGGCGGCGCACCTCGCCGGCGTGGCGGCGTCGCTGACCCATCTTCCGGTGCTGGCCTGCCCGATGAAGGCGTGGGCGCTGGAGGGCCTCGACTCGCTGCTCTCGATGGTGCAGATGCCGAAGGGGATTCCCGTAGCGACCTTCGCGATCGGCGCGCCCGGGGCCGTCAACGCGGCCCTCTTCGCGGCGTCCGCCCTGGCCCTCTCCGACGGCGACATCCGCGACCGGCTGCTCGCGTTCCGCGCGGAGCAGTCCGCGGCGGTCCAGACGCTGGACTAGCCCGCATTATGCATGAACCGGGTCGTCCAGCGGGCGATCCAATCGCGTGAGCGCTCGTTCGAGGCTCGACGTATCGAGAGGATATGCCATCGCCTCGCCCGAACGCTCACGCGACCGGCTTGCCGCGCTGGTTGCGCGGCGCACGCCTTCGTTGACCCGGACGTCGGCCTCGCGTCCCACACGGGTCGTCGTTTCGACCACCCACCGACCCGCTTCATGCATAATGCGGGCTGGCTCGCCGTCGGGCCCGCCGGAGGGGATTTCTGGTCAGTTTGGGCCCACCTGCATCGACAAATGGTCCGATCTGTACCACACGCCGAGCGTCCCGCCTATCCTTGCCGAATGGCCTCCACCGGGCGGGTCGCGGGACGAGAGGCAAAGAGCCATACACCTTATCGGAGGAGCGTCTTCCATGAGTCACCTGTGCCCGACGCGTGCTGCCCTGGCGGCGGGAATCCTGTCGGCGGCCTCGACCGTGGCGGCCGGCGAGAAGAAACCTGATTTCCCGCCGTTCGACGAGGTCTCCGAGGGCTACACCCAGGTGGTGTCCACCACCGACGGCAAGAAGTCGCTCTACACGATCTGGCACGACAAGAAGCGGAACGAGCTTCTCGCCGAGCTCCCGTCCGGCTGGAACACCCAGAAGCACTTCTTCGCGATGACCCAGGCCAGCGGCGGCATCTTCGCCGGGTTGCAGGGGCCCGTGCAGTACACCTACTGGAAGCGATACGACAAGCGCCTCGCCCTCGTCGCGCCCGAGATCGACACGCGCTCGCAGGGCGAGCCCGAGTCGCGCAGCTCCGTCGACCGGCTCTTCACCGACCGCGTGCTGCTCGACGTGCCCATCGTCGCGATAGGACCGGGCGGCCAGCCGGTGATCGACCTCGACAACCTGCTGATCGGCAATGCCGAAGCGTTCGCCGGCGCGCGTCGCCGCGGGCGCGTGGAGGGCCTCAACACCCGCCTCGCGGAGGTCACGAAGGTGAAGGCCTTCCCGGAGAACGTCGAGGTGGCGATCGAGGTGCCGACCGAGTCGGGCAACCTGACCACGCTGCACTATTCGATCAGCCTGATTCCCGACAGCACCGGCTACAAGCCGCGCATGGCGGACGAGCGCGTCGGCTACTTCATGACCGTCTTCCGCGACCTCGGCCAGTACGACAACGAGAAGAAGTGGGTCCGTTACATCGACCGCTGGCATCTCGAGAAGCGCGATCCCAAGCTGCGTCTCAGCCCGCCGAAGGAGCCGATCGTCTTCTACATCGAGCACACGGTGCCCGTGCGCTACCGGCGATACATCCGCGAGGGGATCCAGTTCTGGAACGAGGCCTTCGCGAACGTCGGCCTCGACAACGCCATCGAGGTGCAATACCAGGACAAGAACACGAATGCGCACATGGAGAAGGATCCGGAGGACGTGCGCTACAACTTCATTCGCTGGCTGAACAACGACATCTCGACGGCCATCGGTCCTCACCGCGCCCACCCGCTCACGGGTCAGATCCTCGACGCCGACGTCGTGCTGACCGACGGCTGGATCCGGGCGTACTGGGGCTGGTACTACGAGCAGGCGCCCGAGATCCTGCTCGAAGGCCTGTCGCCGGACACGCTGAGCTGGCTCGACGGTCACCCGGACTGGGATCCGCGTCTGCTGCTCGCCTCGCCGGCGCAGCGCGAGCGGCTGGTTGCGCGGCGGGCGGAGCGTCAGCGTCGGATCGCCGCGGGCGAGGACGTCGCCCCGCTGCCGCACGACCCCGCGCTCCTCTTCAACGAGGACCTGGCGGCGATCAGCGAGTGGGTGGGCGGCCAGGATCACCTGTGCCTCGCCGCGCACGGTCTCGCGTTCGACATGGCCTTCGGCCGGCTCTGCCTCGAGATCTCCGGTCTCGCGGAGGGACACGCCGCGGATGCCGCCGAGGGTGAGACCCTCGACGGGATTCCTGAGTGGTTCGTCGGCCCCTTCCTGCGCGAGCTGGTCGCGCACGAGGTCGGCCACACGCTCGGTCTGCGTCACAACTTCAAGGCCTCGAGCATCTACACGCTCGAGCAGATCAACAGCGAGGAGTGGAAGGGCAAGAAGCCGCTCGCCGGCTCCGTCATGGACTACCTGCCGCCGAACTTCAACAAGGACGCCGGCGAGATACAGGGCGACTTCACGATGATCGGCATCGGACCCTACGACCACTGGGCGATCGAGTACGGCTACACGTTCGGTGACACCGACGAGGTGCTCAAGCGCGTCTCGGAGCCGGAGCTCGCGTACCTGACCGACGATGACACGTCGGGACCGGATCCGCTCGCGCGTCGCTACGACTTCTCCGCCAACCCATACGAGTACGCCGAGAACCAGATGCGCATCGTGGACGAGCATCGCACCCGCATCCTCGAGAAGTTCGTCGCGGACGGCGACAGCTGGTCGAAGGCGCGGCGCGGCTACGACCTCACGCTCAGCATGCAGCTTCGCATGCTCGGGATGATGGGCAACTGGGTCGGCGGCGCCCACGTCCACCGCGACCGGAAGGGCGACCCCGGCGATCGCTCGCCGGTCAACGTCGTCGACGCCGAGTCGCAGCGGGCGGCGCTCGACTGGGTCATCAGGCACTGCTTCGTCGACGAGGCCTACGCGTTGACCCCGGAGCTGCTGGCCCACATGACCGTGGACAAGTGGTCCGACGACAGCCCGGGCGACCGCAGCGACCCGACGTGGCCCGTCCACGACCGGATCATCGCGATCCAGGCGTCGATGCTCACGATGATCATGAACCCGCAGACGCTTTCTCGCGTGCTCGACAACGAGTACCGCACGCCGGCCGACGCGGATGCGCTGACGCTGCCGGACGTCATGATGACGGTGGCCAACGCGGTCTACAGCGAGCTCGACACGGAGCTCGACGGCGACACGTTCACCAACCGCGAGCCGATGATCTCGAGCCTGCGCCGGAACCTCCAGTCGGCGATGACGGATCGGCTCATCGGCCTGTCGGGCGGCGACGCCCGGATGCCGCGCGCCATCCGCACGCTCGCCATCCAGCACCTGCGTCGTCTCGAGGGCACGCTGGGAGGTCTCCTCGACAAGCGTCACGCCGGCCAGATCGACGGCTATACGCTGGCGCACCTCGAGGATCTGAACGACCGCGTGGAGAAGGCGCTCAACCGCATCTACGTATCCGACATGTAAGCAGCGTCGGCATGAAACCGATGACCGAAGCGGGCCGCCCTCGGGCGGCCTGTTCTTTGTTTTGGGGGACGACGCGGCCGCGTGCGCTCCGGCGTCAGGTTCCGTCAACACGCGGTCAGCTTCGCTTGATCCCGATCGCCATGCACTCCTGCCGCCACGACTCGTTCCCGGTGACATACGCGGCCACGCCCGTGGGCATGGAGAGGTGGAACGTGGTCGCGCGCTGAAGGTCGATCTCGCCGGAGACCTCGTGCACGCCGGACTTGAACGCGGAGCCGCCCCAGTCCACGAGCAGCGTGCCGCACGGAATGGAGTTGTCCTTCCGCAGGCGCGCCCCGTGACTGCGCGGATAGAAGCTCGCGGCGGCAAGCTGCACGTTGATCACCTCGCCCTGGAGGTGCTCGGGCACGGCGATCGGCTGGTTGATGACGCCGAAGTCGCCGCCGCCGGCCTTGAACGCGAAGTGCACGTCGCGAACGCCGTCCCGGATGATGAAGCTGTCCTCGGGCGGACGAAGGTGGACGATGACCTGGGCGGGGTTCTCGTAGCGGTTCTGGTAGTACACGCACAGCTCGGCCTGTCCGCCGCGGTCGCGGACTGTGGGCATGAAGTCCACGCCGTCCGCGCCGTAGTGCATCTTGCCGACGACCGCCCCCATGTGATCCGGCAGCTTGTCCTCGAACTTCAGCGCGTAGACGAGCCACGCGGCCATGCTGAAGAACAGCAGGGCCGACGTCGCGCGCTGGAAGATGATGAACGGCGCCTCGGGTCCGATCGCGAACCACGAGAAGAACCACCACACTGCCCCCAACAGGAGCAGGATCACCATGATGAAGTTTCGGGTCTCGTGCATGCCGCCCCAACTCTGTGCCGCACCCGAACGGACGCTCTCTTATAGTACCGGATCGAGTTGGACTCTGACCACACGCTTCGCCGCAACCCGTCTTGCGGCGCCCAGGGCACGAACGAGATGGATTTCGAGAACCCACCGACCGACCCCGTGCAGCAGATGGGCGTCTGGCTCGAGGAGGCGGAGGCGACCGGCGTGCTCCCGAATCCGACGGCCATGTCGCTTGCGACGGTGGATCCCGACGGCCGACCCTCGCTGCGGATCGTATTGCTCAAGGCGATTGACGAGCGCGGCATCGTCTTCTACACGAACCGCGAGAGTCGCAAAGGCCGTGCCCTTGCGGCGAACCCGTTCGCGGCGGCCGTAATGCACTGGGATCCGCTGCACCGACAGCTCGTGGTCGAGGGGCGCGTTACGCACGTGAACGACGCGGAGTCCGACGCGTACTTTGCGACGCGCCCGCGCGCGAGCCGGGTCGGGGCGTGGGCGAGCCGGCAGTCGCAGGTCGTCGCGTCGCGCGCCGTGCTCGACGCCCGGTACGCCGAGGCGGAGACGCGATTCGAGGGCGGCGACGTTCCACGTCCGCCGTACTGGGGCGGCTACCGCATCAGCCTCGACTCGATCACGTTCTGGCAGGCGCGCCCGTTCCGGCTCCACGATCGGATTCGGTATCGCCCGGACGGCGGTGGAGGCTGGGCCGTCGAGCGACTGTTTCCTTAGCCCGCTGGCGCGCTCGTGCTTCAGAGCTTCGTTGCATGACACAGACGATTGTTATCGGACGCCCTCGCTCCGCTCCAGCCTCGGC
>CAZXBB010000071.1:0-2580 GCA_964638815.1 uncultured Isosphaeraceae bacterium | reverse complement strand
CGGGCCGCCGGTCACGGCATTTGACCCGCATCAGCCCTTCGCGAACACCCCCAGGAACTCGAGGGCGCCCTCGTCGGCGATCGAGATGATGAACCCACCGACGTTCGGCGCGGTGATCTCGAAATCGGCGAGCGGGAACGTCAGGCTCCCCGCGACCTGGATCTGCCCGTTGCTGAGCTGCGCCTGTGCCGGGATCTCGACCGACTTCGTCACCCCATGGAGGGTCAGTTCGCCGACCAGGGTCACATCGGTGGGCGTGCCCGCAAGTGCAGCCGCCGGCACGTCGAGCGGCTGGGTCAGGGTGAAGGTGGCGGTCGGGAACCGGTCGGTCTGGAGGCCCTCGGTCCGGAGGCGGTCGTCCCGGCGATTCTCGTCGGACGTGATCGTCGTGGTGTCGATGGAGATCTCGCCGCCCGTCAGATGCGCGCCTCCGGCCGTCTCCACGACGGTGATGCTGCCGGCGATATCGCTCGTGCGCCCGACGGCATCCGACTCGGCATCGAGGGTGGCGAGCCGCTCGCGGACCCGATACCCGGCCTCGCTGCCCTCGGCGAGGTTCCACGTGCCGGCGACCGCCCCGTCCACGGCTGCGGTGGACGGTTCGGTAGCAGGAGCTCCGCTGGAGTCAGGCGTGGGCGCCGTGCCCGAGGCCGCCGCGCTCGGGGTCGTGCTCGGCAGCGCGAGGGGCGCGACGGAGTCGCCGCGCAGGACGTTGTCGTAGGCGAGGTAGCCCCCGGCAACGACCGCCAGGACGGCGATGAGGGCAAGGATGGATCGACTGCGGGTCATGCGCGGGAGCCTCCGAGGGGTTGCGTGTCGGAGGGTAGCGTGGCGACCCTTGATGAGAGTCGGCTGAGGGTCAGCCGGCGGCCGCGACGGTTCCCGCTACTCCAGCGATTCGGCCAATTCGATCGTGGCGTCGCGCCCCAGGGCGCTCTCGATCCGATAGGTGACGGCGCCGTCGGTCCACGCAAGGGCGTCGTCGACCCAGCGGCGGCCGTCGTCGATGACACCGCCGGCCTTCCCGACGTAGAAGAAGAAGTGCGCCTCACCGGTGACCCAGTACCCCCGCCGGCCATCGACGGTCACGGGCTCAACCGTGGCGCCCTCGCCGATGAGCTTCTGGCGGAAGCCGTCGTCGACGGTGCCCTCGAACCGCATGAGGATGAGCCCGATGCCGGGCTCGCGGGTCTCCGGCAGGGTCTCGCCTGCCGCCCAGACGAATGCGACCTGGTTTTCGCGGACCCGGTCGACGTAGGTGGCGTCGGGCGGCCCGATCGTCGGGTCGGTGGGGAGCTCGGGCGGGATCCCGGTCAACGACTCGACCTGGTCCAGCGTGACGTTGTCCCCGAGCCGGAGCGACGATCCGAGCGGGCCCGGGGGAGGTGTCCGGCTGGGTGCCACCGACGGAGGCGGGCTGGCCGATGGTTCGCCCAGGATCAGGCGCAATCCCGGCAAGCCGAGCCCGATGGCGCCGGCGATCGCGGCCAGCGTCAGCAGGGCGACGAGTGCCAGCAGGAGCGAGCGCCGGACGGGCCGCCACGTCGCCCACGGCCCACGCGCGGCGCGCGGGGGTGCGGCGGCGAGACGAACGCGAACCTGCGTGGCCAGGTCCGGTTCGCCGGACGGGCTGGCGGTCGGCCAGGCGATGGCATCCGCGCTGGCGCGCAGCAGCGCTGCCAGGCTGGCATCGTCGCGCGAAGCGAGCCGCATCGGCTGATCGGTCATCGCGACGCCGCCGCGTCCGTGAGCGCCTCGCGCAGGCGCGCGAGCGCCCGCGACGTTCGTGACTTGACGGTCCCGCGCGGGAGCCCGAGCGTCTCGGCCGTCTCGGCTTCGGACAGGTCCAGGAGGAACCGGGCGCCCAGCACCTCTCGGTCGTCGTCCCGCAGCGTATTGAGCGCGGCCATCAGCTCGGCGTTCGCTTCGGCGGCGATCACCGCGGCCTCTGGGCCCGGCACCGCGGCGTCGCGTGGCTCGGTCGCGGCCGCGCGCACCGCAAGACCCTGTCGCCGTCCCGCCGAGCGCCGCCGGTTGCGGGCTTCATTCGTGACGATCCGCAGCAGCCACGGACGCAGCGGCGCGCCGTCGCGGAACCGCGGCAACGCGGCGAAGGCCCTGAGGAAGGACTCCTGGACAGCATCGTCGGCATCGGCCTCCGGGCACACGAGGTAGGCGGTCCTGACGGCCACGTCCTGGTAACGGCGCACGAGCTCTTCGTACGCTCCGACGTCGCCCGTGCGGGCGCGCGCGATCAGTTCGCTGTCTTCGATGTGGACGGCCCTCCACGTTCAACCGTACCCCTTACACCGGCCGAGCCGCGATGGTTCCCCGGGCGAGCCGCGATGGTTCCCCGGGCGAGCCGCGATGGTTCCCCGGGCGGTTCGGCGGGTACCATCGCGACCATGCCCCAGGGACGCGTGTTCCGCCGCTCCACGATGGCCGATCCTCCTGTTGCCGTGTCGGCCGCCGGGTCCACGATCCGCGCCGCGGACGGCCACGAGTACCTGGACGCGGCCGGCGGGGCGATCGTCGTGAACGTCGGCCACGGGCGGGACGAGATCGCGGCCGCGATGGCGG
>CAZXBB010000070.1:0-19051 GCA_964638815.1 uncultured Isosphaeraceae bacterium | reverse complement strand
AGCCCGGACGAGTACTGTGATCTCGCCGAGGTCGAGGCGCCGGGCGACGTGCCGTCATGGTCGAGCTACTGCACGAGCCCGGCGGCGATGTTCAACCCCGAGGTGATGGCGCACCAGGACAACGACGACTCGACCCGCGCGAACGGCTGGAAGGACCCCTGGGAGCTTCCCGGCGGCATGCGCTCACCGTCGATGTCACAGGCGCAGTATCCGAACCTCAAGACGCACATGCTCGAGCACCACTGGCTCCAGAACGCCGCCGCCGACTGCAATCCCGGCTTCGAGCCCGGAACCTACGTCGCCGGCTGCGAGCCGTACTACTTCAACCATGCGTGGGAGTCGAGCCCCGTCGCGCTCTTCTACGACGGCCACGTCGAGTCGGTCGGCACCCGCAGCGCGATGCGCGCCGACGGCCGCGTCCGCGCCCAGACCCGCAACGAGGAATGGGGCCTCTGGAACAAGGACACGCCGTGGGGCGAGGACGGGTATCTCAGCGAGTACGGCTACGACCAGGCCGAGACGAGCTACCACATCCTCACCACGGACGGCATCCGTGGGCGCGACGTCGCCGGCGACTGACCCGGCGGCCCGGGCCCTTGGCGCGACTTGATCCGTTGCCGGCGCGCCGCGCCGGCAACGGAGGCGTCGCGCGCGTCGGCGAAACGGGGAACCGGGAACGGGGAATCGGGAACCTCGGAATGGTCAATTGAACAACGGGAAACGGGAAACGCCAGACATTCTCGGTCGATGTAAATGGCGTTCATTCGTACGAGCACGGACCCCAGTGCTGAAGCACGAAGAGAATGTCCCGTACGTCGACGGTGCCGTCGTCGTTCACGTCGGACCGCCCGCCCGACGCTCCCCAGTTCGCGAGCAGCTTCAGGATATCGTTGAAATTGACGGCGCAGTCGTCGTAGGCGTTGCCGGCGCAGGGCGGACGCCGGTAGTTCGCGATCGCCTGCGCGGTCTGGTTCAGCGTGAGCCCGTTGTTGCTCGTGCCGTCGCCCGTCGGACGGCCGTCGAACTCGACCTCGGGATTGGAGAAGTGCGCCATGCGCGAGCCGGGCGAGTACGCCATCACGGTGCGCCACTGCGTGCCGGAGTTGCCGAAGTACCGGTACCCGACCGAGTACTCGAACAGCCCGCCCCCGTTGCAGCCGCCCCCATCACCCGGCGCGTGGCACGCGCCCATGTTGTGCCCCAACTCGTGCGCCAGCACGAGGTCCGCGGCGCAGTACCACGTCGTCACGCTGAACCCGCGGTCCTCGGAGTCCGTGTCGTTCGACGGCATGAGCCACGCGATGCCGCAGTTCTCGCCGTCGCGCACGATGAGCGCGACGAGATCCGCGGCGAGCTCCTCCCGCAGGACGTGCGCTTCGTCCATGTAGCCGTCGGCGGGATCAGTGAGCCGGCTGAGGTGACCGCTGTAGTTCGTCGACTCGTCGTACGCGATCTCCTGGAGGCCGACGACACGGACCTCCAGACCGATTCCGCTGTTCGCGTACGCCTCGTTCGCCGCGATGACTCCCAGGTTGATCTCGTTCTCGATGCTCGCCTCGCCTCCGGCGTCGATGCGGGCGAGCGGCGTGTAGAAGATCAGCACGTCGATCCGCGATCCGTCCTCGCAGAGAAACCCGCCGGAGGCCTGCGCGGCGCGCGGCAGCGCCTCCGCCGCCGGCGCCGTGCCCGCGCATTCCGGAAGACGGGCGGGGTCAACCTCGAGGAGGACGTGACCCCCGCCGACACCGCCGGGCCGGATCCGCCACGTTCCGAGGCCCGGCGCGTTCGCGACGCCGCTCACGAACCCACTCACGACGACCCCACTCACGACCCCAGGGTTGACGACGAACGTCGCCGCCGAGCCGGCGCGCCCGGCCACGCGGCCGCGGATCGTCCGCTCGACACCCGGCCCGGTGAGCACGTCCTCGACGACAACGGTCAGGCGGCCCGCGACGGGATGGACCATATCGAATTCGTCCCCGATGCCGATCGCCGCGAGCGCGCTCACGTCGACGCGGGCCTCGCGGGCACTCAGCACGGAAGGATCGCCCGACCCAAACGGATCGCGGAGGGCCCCGATCTCCACGACGGCCGGGGCCGGGCCGGCGAAGACGGACGCGGGCATCGCGACGACTGCAACGAGTACGACGACCGCAGCGATCGCAGCAAGCGGAAAACGGCGGGCATTCATGGGCTTTCCTCCTGCTGCGGCGACCGTGGGCCCCTGCTATACGCCGGCGGCGCCGATCGGGTTGCCGCATCATACAGGGCCCGCCCCCCGGCGCACGCTCACACTGTGGCCCGTCGGGCCGAACGGCGCGATCCGCCCGGCCGACGGATCTCCCGACCGGGGCGGACACGGCAATCTGGGCAATCACGGCGGCGGCCCGCACCGGGGGTCGAGAGGATGGGCGGGCGCGATCGGCCCGCGCTTCCTTAGGTAAGGCCTTGCTACTTCGGAACCTAACAATTAGGTTGGGGGGGCCGGAATGCCGGTCCAGGAGGATCGAGACGGACATGCCGAGGACACCGGGCGCATCCCGCTGGCGACCGCACGGCGGCGCAACCGCGTGACCACCGCGCAGGTCCACGCGCACGACGACAGCCCGATCCCGGGGAAGACGCGCTACGGCGCGAAGGAGACCGAGAAGATGACCCGCATGCGATTCTTCATTCCCGCGATCCTCGCGGTGGCCACGGTCGGGGGCACGGCGCACGCCGATCTGCTCGGTGTCCAGCCGGGCTTTCCGCTCCTCGCCTTCGACAACTTCGGCACGACCGAATACGACGCGACGACGGACGAGTACGCCGTGGAAGCGACCGCGCTCTCGATCCGCTTCACGTCGGAAACACCGCCGCGGCCGGTCGGCCCGACCGGTCCGAGCGCGGATCGCTTCGTGCGGATCCGCATTCTCGTGGACGGCAACGGCAACCTCATCGGCGGGACGGCGGGACCCGATCTGATCGTCGTCGGCGAAGTCGACGCCGACGGCGACGGCACGATCGACTTCGAAGGGACGCTGCTCACGGGCGAGGTGCTCGATTTCGGCTTCCGCGACGGCCCGAGCGACGCCTGGACCGCGGGCGAAGCGACGCTCGACGGCGCGACGTTCCTCGCTGATCTCCTCTCCGGTCGCATGCAGCAGGCGCGTTACGACGCCGGCTCCACGAACATCGGCGCACCCGCGCCCGAGGGCGGGACCGACGAGTTCGACTTCCGGTTCCGGCTCACCGGCGGCGCGCTCGCCCCGCTCTACGGCGGCGACGACATCGCCGTGGTCAACACAAGCGAGTCGTCCACGTTCGAGGGCTTCACCGAAAGCTTCGAGGGCGAGGCCAAGGGACTGATCGGCCCCACGGCACCGATCGGCGCGTGCTGCCGGTCGGACGGCACCTGCGACGACGGGATCTCCCAGGAAGACTGCGAGGCCGAAGGCGGGACCTTCGGCGGCAACGCGAGCACGTGCAACTCGACGGAGTGCCCCGGCGCATGCTGCCTGCCCGACGAGACGTGCGCGTTCCTCTCCCGCACCGACTGCGCGGCGGAGAACGGCCAGTACCAGGGCGAGGGCGTCTCCTGCGACGGCATCGACTGCACGTTCGTCCGCGGCGCGTGCTGCCTCGACGACGGCCGATGCGTGATCCGCACGAGCGACGAATGCGCGGCCGAGGGCGGCGAGTACCAGGGCGACGACTCCGAGTGCGTGCCCGGCTTGTGCGACCTGAAGGGCGCCTGCTGCATCGACGGCGCGTGCGTCGCGCTCACGGAGGAAGAGTGCGTCGCCGAGGACGGCGACTATCGCGGCGACGGCGTCGACTGCGAACCGGGGCTCTGCGACCTGCCGACCGGCGCCTGCTGCTTCGACGACGGTTCGTGCTTCGTGCTCGAACAGGACGACTGCGGCGACCAGGGCGGCAACTACCAGGGCGACGGCGTGCCGTGCGAGCCGCAGACGTGTCCCGAGCCGAAGGGCACCTGCTGCCTCGACGACGGCACGTGCGTCGTCGAGACGGAGGCGGAGTGCGCCGAAGACGGCGGCGTCTACGGTGGCGACGGCACGACCTGCGTGCCGGGCCTCTGCGACCTGCCGACCGGGGCGTGCTGCTTCCCCGACGGCAGTTGCGTGATCCTCGCACAGGACGACTGCCGTGACCAGGGCGGCTCGTACCAGGGCAGCGGAACCGAGTGCGTCCCGGGTCTCTGCCCGCAGCCGCGCGGCGCGTGCTGCTTCGACAACGGCGCCTGCTTCCAGCTCACCAGCGCGAGCTGTGCGAGCCAGGGCGGCAGCTACGCCGGCGACGGCGTGCCGTGCGATCCGAACCCCTGCACGGCGCCGAAGGGCGCATGCTGCCTCGACGACGGCACGTGCGTCGTGACGACCGATGACGAGTGCGTCGCGCAGGGCGGACTCTACGGCGGCGACGGGACGATCTGTGAACCGGGCGTCTGCGACCTGCCGACCGGGGCGTGCTGCTTCCCCGACGGCTCGTGCGTCGAGTTGACCCAGGCGGCGTGCATCAGCGAGGGCGGCGTCTACCAGGGCTCCGGAACGGAGTGCTCACCGGACCTGTGCCCCGATCCGGACGGCGCGTGCTGCTTCCCGAGCGGCCTCTGCGTCCGCCTCACGGAGGCGGTCTGCAACGCCCAGGGCGGCACCTACCAGGGCGACGACGTCGCGTGCGCGCCGGATCTGTGTCCGCGCCCCGAGGGCGCGTGCTGCTTCGACACCGGAGCATGCCTCGTGCTCACGCGGGACGACTGCCGGGCGCAGGGCGGCGTCTACCAGGGCAACGACACCATGTGCACGCCGGAGCTTTGCCCGCCGCCGAAGGGCGCGTGCTGCTTCGCCGACGGCTCGTGCGCGGTCCTGACCGGGGAGGAGTGCGCCGGACAGGGCGGCGACTACCAGGGCGACGAGACGATCTGCGCGCCCGGCCTGTGCCCGCAGCCCGAGGGCGCCTGCTGCCTCGACGGCGGCGTGTGCGTCATCGCGACGCGGGACGACTGCGAAGCGCAGGGCGGCGCCTACCAGGGCAACGACACGGTGTGCACACCGGGGCTCTGCCCGGATCCGAAGGGCGCATGCTGCCTCGAGAACGGTTCGTGCCAGGTCCTGACCGAGGCTGAGTGCGACGCGGCCGGCGGCGTCTACCAGGGCGACGACGTGACGTGCTCGCCGGAGCGATGCCCGGATCCGGACGGCGCGTGCTGCTTCGACGACGGCACCTGCGAAGTCCTGACCCAGGCCGAGTGCAACGCCGCGGGCGGCGCATACCAGGGCAACGGCACCGAGTGCACGCCGGAGCTCTGCCCGCCGACCAAGGGCGCGTGCTGCTTCGACGACGGCGGATGCGTCGTCGTCACGCAGGAGGAGTGCGCGATGCAGGGCGGCGGCTACCAGGGCGACGAGACGATCTGCGAACCGGGCCGGTGCCGGCAGCCGGGCGCGTGCTGCCTGCCCGATCTCTCGTGCATCGTGACGCAGAGCGACGCGTGCGAAGACGCGGGCGGTCTCTTCCAGGGCGAGGGCTCGACGTGCGACACGGCGGACTGCCCGCGGGCGTGCTGCTTTGCGGACGGCAGTTGCGAGATCCTCACCGGGGAGGAATGCCTGGCGGAGGGCGGCGTGACGCAGGACGACGGCGTCGGCTGCGATCCGAACCCGTGCCCGCAGCAGGGCGCGTGCTGCCTGCCCGACGGCGAATGCGTGCTGACGCAGGTGGAGACCTGCGACGAGCAGGGCGGCATCTTCCAGGGTGAAGGAAGCGCGTGCGATCCGGAGACGTGCGGCAACGACGGCGCGTGCTGCCTCCCCGACGAGGAATGCCCGACCGGAGTGTTCGAGTGCGACCAGAAGATCGTCGAGATGACGATGATCTGGGACGGCGCCGGGCCGGTGCGCGTCCGCGCGTACGACGGCAACGTCGGCGGCCCGCTGCTCGCCGACATCGACGGCATTGAGGTCGGTGACGAGATCACCGTCGGCCCGCTCGCGGGGCCGAACGACTCGTACTGGGAGATCTTCGAAGCCGGCACGAGCAACCTCATCGGACTCTCGAAATTCCACCGCTCGTGCTCGGACAACGAGATGGACGGGCCCGAGGACTGCGGCAGACGCCAGGGCAACGGCAAGAGCAACGAGAGCGGTCTCATCAACGACTGGATCCTCGAAGGGCTCGTCGACGGCAGCGGCGCTGCGTTTGACTGCGGTCTCGGCGGCGGCGGCGGCGGCAACGAGAGCTGCATGGTCCTTTCGCAGGAGGACTGCGAGGCGGCCGGCGGCACCTTCCAGGGCGACGGCACGCTGTGCGAGGATGTCGCGTGCGAGGATCCCGTCGGCGCGTGCTGCCTCGAGGAGCATGACGGCGGATGCGCGGACCTCACCGCGTTCTGCTGCGAGACGGCCGGCGGCATGTATCTCGGCGACGGCACGAGCTGCGCGACCGATCGCTGCTTCGACTGCGACGGCAAGATCGTCGAGATGACGATGATCTGGGACGGCGCCGAGCCGGTGCGCGTCCGCGCGTACGACGGCAACGTCGGCGGCCCGCTGCTCGCCGACATCGACGGCATTGAGGTCGGTGACGAGATCACCGTCGGTCCGCTCGCGGGCCCGAACGACTCGTACTGGGAGATCTTCGAGGCCGGCACGAGCAACCTCATCGGACGCTCGAAGTTCCACCGCTCGTGCTCGGACAACGAGATGGACGGGCCCGAGGATTGCGGCCGACGCCAGGGCAACGGCAAGAGCAACGAGAGCGGTCTCATCAACGACTGGCTCCTCGAGGGGCTTGTCGACGAGGCAGGCGGCGTGATGGACTGCACGCCCGGCGGGCCCGCGCCGCTCGTGATCGGCGACCCGGTGGACCCGGACGTCAACGGCGACCGCGAGATCAACGTCGGCGACGTGCTCGCCGTGCTCACGGCGTGGGGCACGTGTGAGACGTGTCCGGAGGACGTCAACCGCGACGGGTTCGTGAACTTCGCCGATCTGCTCGAGGTGCTCGCGCGACAGCAGTAGGCCGTGCGATCCTGCTCCCGACCTTCGGCCCCGGCTCTGCGCCGGGGCTTTTTTTTCGACGGCGCCTCGTTCGATCGGCTCGAGGCGGCCGGGCCGGCTCAGCCCGGCTTGACGTGAATCGCCTCGGCGTTCACGACGAGGTTGCCGCCGTCCGCCTGTCCGACCGTCCCCACGACCACGACCGTCCTGAGCGGCGCGAGACCGTGCCGGTCCTCGAGCGACGTCCTGAGCGGCTGGCCGCCCGCGTCCACCACCTGGACCGTCGCCATGTTCTTCGTGCGGCTCTCGGGCGTCTCGCAGCAGTAGTCCCACGGGTACTTGCACGTGTCGCCGGGGATCTCGTCGCACGACCTGAGCGACGGGTCGGCCACGAAGAAGATCGCGCGGCCCGCGACGAAAGCCTCGCGTCGGCCGCCGATGCGGGCCTCGAACACGACGTGATCACCGACCTTCGCTCCGGCCTTCGCCGCGGCGAGCGGCCGCGCATCGGCGGGCTCCGTCGCGACGAAGAGTGACGGCGGGACGCTCACCTCGCCGGCGGTCGCCGCCGTCGGGTCCGGCGCGGACCGGTCACACCCCGGCGCGCCGAGGAAAAGGGACATCGCGAAGATCGCGGATAAGAGAGCTTTCATGGTCGAATCTCCTTGAGCACTGGGGCATTGAGCACTCGGGCAGCGGGCGCCGGCTCATCCGGCTTTCAGGGCTTCCGTGATCGGCATCCGCAGACAGCGGAAGGCCGGGGGCAGCGCGCCGACGGTGCCGAGCAACAGCCCGGCGACGAGCGCGATGAAGACGACGGTATGGTCCACAACGAGCCCGAAGACCCCCATCGAGAAGCGAATCGCGAGCCCATCCAGCAGCCAGACGCCGATCGCGATCGCCACGATCGCGCCGATCGAGGCGGCGAGCACCGACTCCTGAACGAGCGAGAGGACGATCGCCAGCCGGCGGAAGCCGAGGACCTGGAGCGATCCGAGCTCGCGCACGCGCGACGCGAACGCCGCGTACATCGTGTTGAGACCGCCGAGAACGCCGCCGAGCGCAACGAGCGCGGCGGTCACGAGCACCATCGTGCGAATCGGCGCGAAGAACGACATCAACCCGCCGTAATACGTCGCCTCGCTCATGGCCGCGATCTCGAGATCGAGACGCTGCGCCGCGAAGGCCTGGACGTCGGCGAGCTCCGCGGTCTCGCTCGTCAGGATGACGCACGAGAGCGAGTCGCGCTGCGCGACGATCTGGAGATCCGTCAACGGGCACCAGATCTCCCCGGCCATCACGGTGTGCGGGGCCTCGAACCGCGCGGTGATCGTCCACGGCCGGCCGTCGATCCACAGTCGCGATCCGACGGCGAGCTGATCGTCGTCGACGCCGAGCCTGGGCGCGACGAGATCGCCGACCATCACCTCGTCGCGTCCCGCCTCCGGCGGGCGGCCCTGCGTGATCCGCACCTGCGGGTGCACGAGGAACGCGCGGCTGTCCACGCCGCGGACGACCGTGAGGTGACCCTCCGTCTCCTCGGGCCTCGTCATCACGGTCAGCGCGAGGTGGATTTCCGGCGAGACGTAGGGCACACCGAGACGCGTGCGGATGCCCGGCACGCCGGCGGCGACGATCGTCGCCACCCGCGGGTCGATCTCGCTCCGCTCGATGCTCTCCTCCGACCCGGACCCGAGGATGACGATGTTCCGGTCGAGCCCCGTCACGCGGAGCGATCGCTGCATGCCGGTGACGAACGCCGCCGATGCGAGCACGAGCAGCACCACCAGCGCGCTGCCGAGGATGCTGAGGCCGAGACGCACGGGCGCGCGCCACAGGTTCCGCACCGCGTACTCGAATGGGAGTTGCTTCATCAATCTTCCGTACAGCCCTTATACGGCCCTGAAGCACGTGGCGATTTCGCGCCGGGAGACCTGCCACGCGGGAACCAGCCCGGCGCACACGCCGAGCCCGACCGAGAGCAGCAGCCCCACGACGATGATCATCGGATCCGACGCCACCTCGACGTTGAGCCCCTCCATCGTCAGGCTGAAGCGACCGTGGCGCACGAAGCCGTACGCGGCGACCGCGCCGACGACGCCGCCGAGAGAGCCCATGACGACGCCCTCGGCCACGATGAGCTGACCGATGAGAGACGGCGCGAACCCGAGCGTCTGGAGCACGGCGTGGTCGCGCACGCGGTCCTGCACGGCGAGCACGATCGCGTTCGCGACGAGTCCGAACACGGCGGCGAGCGCGCCCCATCCGAGCCATCCGGCGAATCCCACGATCGCCAGGACGTCCGACGCCGCCCGGGCGACGAAGGCCTTCTCGGCGTGCGTCGACGTCGGCTCCTGGTCGCGGGCGAACTCGGCGTCGATCGCCGCGGCGACCGTCTCCAGCTTCGCCGGATCGTCCACCTTCACGTTGAACTGCGTCACGATGCCGCCGGTCCCGCCCCGCCGGCTCGCCTCCTGGATGAAGGACAGGTGCGTGTAGGCCACGTTCCGGTCCTGTGGCTCCTCCGAGCTGATCACGCCCGCGACGTACACGGTGACGCCCGCGGCGCTGAAGCGGTCGCCGACCTTCACGCCCCGGCGCGTCGCGAGCGCCTCGCCGACGAGTGCCGCGTCGCTCCGGCGACGCCATTCGTCGAGCGATCCGGCGATGATGTCGAGCTCGGGCCCGTACTGTCGCACGAAGTGCTCCTCGGGAACGCCGCGGAAGGTGACGACGTCGAGCGACGCCCGGCAGTTCGAGACGCGGATGAGCACCGGTACGACGCTGTCCACGCCGGGAATCGCCTCGATCCGCCGCTCATAGTGCTGCGGCAGCCGGCTCGTGAACGGGCAGTAGCGGTTCTCGCGATAGACGACGAGCGTCGTGTCCGTTGCCGCGACCTCGGTGGCGGCCGTGACGCCGCGCTGCATCGACTGCACCGAGCAGAAGAGGAACATGGCGATGGCCACGCCGGCGACGGTGAGCAGCGAGCGCGTGCGGTGACGCGCGACGTGCTTGAGAACGAGGGGGATGTGACGTGGTGCGAACATGTTCAGGCTCCCGAAGCAAAGCACGATCGCACGGACGCGACGAGGGCCGCCGGCAGAAGGACTTCACGCGCGAGCGACACCCGCTCTCCGCGCAGGCTGCCGCGCCGAGAGCTCCGTGCCTGCGCGCCTCTGTGCCGTCGTGCCTCTTTCATGCCGTGATCTCCAACCGATGATCTCCCGCCCCGTATCCGTCCCCGTCCACGAGCTTCCCCTTTTCCAGGTGCAGTGTGCGTCCCGCGAACTCCGTCGTCTTCGGATCGTGCGTGACCATGACGAGCGTCTTGCCGAGCTCGTCGTTGAGACGCCGCAGGAGCGTCATGATGTTGCCGGCCGCCTGCTTGTCGAGATCGCCGGTCGGCTCGTCCGCGAGGATGATCGTCGGGTCGGTCACGATCGCCCGCGCGATGGCGACGCGTTGCTCCTGCCCGCCGCTGAGCTGGCGCGGATAGTGATCGTGCCGGTCGGCGATGTCGACGAGGTCGAGCGCAAGCGCGACGCGTTCATGCCGCTCCTTCCGGGAGAGCCGGTGCAGGAGGAGCGGAAGCTCGACGTTCTCGTACGCGGTCAGGATCGGAACGAGATTGTAGAGCTGGAAGATGTAGCCGACGGCGCGCGAGCGCCACGCCGCGAGCGCCGACCGCGAGAGACCGGTGATGTCGAGCCCGTCGATCGTCAGCGACCCCGACGACGGTCGGTCGATCCCGGCGAGCAGGTTGAGCAACGTGGTCTTGCCCGACCCCGACGGACCCATGAGCGCGATGAACTCCCCGGCCCCGATGTCGAGGTCGAGCGCGTCGAGCGGCTTGATGATGTTCTCGCCCTTGCGGTACTGCCGAACGAGCTTCCGGCATTCGATCATCGCCATGGTCAACCTCCCTCACCGGCGACGGACTCACCGACGACCCGCACGCGATCGCCCGGCTCCAGGTCGGGCGGCGGATCCGCGATCAGGAGATCGCCGACGCGCAGGCCGTCGCCGATCTCGATCCAGCCTTCGGCCGCGCGTCCGCCGGTCGTGACGGTGCGCCGCTCGACCCGCCCGCGATCCTCGACCAGCCCGCCGACGACGAGCGCCGCCAGCCCGCCGGCGTCGTCCCGGCGCACCAGCGCTTCCGGCGCGAACACGCGCTGCCGGACCTCCCCGCCGCGGCCGGCGGTGACGACCGCGAGGAACCTGGCGCGCGCGAGCATGTCCGGCTTCAGGTCGCTGGCCGGATCCTCGATCGCGACCTTGACCTCGATCGTGTTCTTCTGGATGTCCGCCTGGTGCACGACGCGCGTCACGCGCCCGGTGAACGTGCGCTCCGGGAGCACCTCGACCACGATCTCGACGGCCTGGCCGACGGTGACGTGCGCCGCGTCGGCGAGCGGCACGTCCACGCGGACCTGGAGATGCAGCGGGTCGTAGACATGCACCACGTGGGCCGCGTGCTCGCTCGCCCCCGACATGAGACGCGAGCCGGGCGCCGCCAGACGCTGCATGACGATGCCCGCGACGGGGGAACGGATCTCCATCCGCGCGAGCAGGAGCGCCGCCTCGTCGCGCTGGGCCTCGGCGAGCGCGACCGACGCCTCGGCCGTTCCCACCGCGGCCTCCGCGCGGGCGACGGCCCGCCGCTCCTCGATGAGCAGCGACTGGTTCGAGCGCTCCGCGTCGAGCGTCGCCTGCGCTTCGAGCTGCTTCGCGTGCGCGACGGCTTCGCGCGCCTCCGCCGCCCTCACGATGCTCTCCTGCGCGTCGAGCCGCAGACGAAGACGCGCGACGGCGGCCTCCGCCACGGCCTGCGTCTCCACCAGCCCCGCCTTGCGCCGGTGCTCGTCCTCCAGCTCGTCGCGCCGGGCGCGCTCGACCGCGATCTCCGCGCGCACCCGCTCCACGTCGGCCTCCGCCCCGGCCACGCGCGCAAGCGCCACGGCCAGCGCCCGCGATCGCTCGATGAGATGCTCGAGCTGGAGGCGGGCCGCCTCGAGGTCGGCCCGGGCGGCCGCGAGTTCGGAGCGTCGGCGCAGGAGGTCCGCCTCGGCGCGGCGCAGCGTGAGACGGGCGTCGTCGTCGATGAGACGGGCCACGATCTGCCCGGCCTCGACCCGGGCGCCTTCCAGGACGAGGATCGACTCCACGATCCCGGGCGCGAGCGCGGTGACGTAGTACGGATGCGGGTCCGGCTCGAGCCACCCCGGCGCCTGCACCGTGACCTCGCCCGCCGCGCCCGCCACGGTCTTGACGATCACGGGCACCACGCGGACGGCTCGCGCCGGCAGGATGGTGTCGAGCGAAGTCCGGATCAGCAGCAGCGCGATGGCGACGAGGATGATCCCGGGAAGCAGGAGGCGGGTCAGCCAGCGCGAGGGGGGCCTCGCGACGACGCGCGTGCCCGCCTCACCCTCACGCGAGAGCTGGTGCAGGTTGCCGTGGGAAGCACTCACGGGGACACCTCCCTCGACGCGACCGAGCGGCCGGCGGGACCCGGCGTCGCGAGCGCGCCGCCCACCGCGCGCTCCAGCTCGAACCGGGCATCCGCGGCCGCGCGGCGCCGGGCGAGAAGCTCGAGCCGCGCGTCGTTCCGGAGTCGCTGCGCGGCGAGCACGACGTTCATGTCGCTCTCTCCGGCCTCGAGTGCGGCGCGGGTCAGGCGGTAGTCTTCGTCGGCGCGCTGCACGATCCCGCGCTCGTACGCGACGACGACCTCCTTCCCGGCCCGCAGGGCGATCCAGGCGCGCCGGGTCTCCGCGATGGCCGCCTGCCGCACGCGATCCGCCTCGATCTCCGCCTGGGCAAGCTCGGACGCGGCCCGGGCGACACGCGCGCTGTTGTCGTCGAAGAGCTTCGGCGTCACTGCGATCCTGGGGAAGATCCCCTCACGCGATGAGAAGTCCTTCTCGTACCCGACGCCGGCGGCGACGTCCGGCAGGCGACCGCTGTTCGCAAGCGCGAGCCGGGCGCGTCCGCCGGCGCACGCCGCGTCGGCCGCGGCGACGTCCAGCCGCTGGGTCATGGCGAGGGCGACCACGCGCTCCTCGTCCGGGGCGTCCGGGGCGTCCGGGGCGTCCGGCGCGTCCGGGGCGGCGACGCCGGGCACGACGTCGTCCGTGCGCCAGGTCGCGTCGGCGTCCGCGCGCGCGAGCAGCTCGAGCAGGTCCCGTTGGGCGAGGGCCAGCTCGGCGGCGGCGTCGGTGAGCGCCGCGCGTTCGCGTTCCCGCTCGAGCACCAGCCGGTTGACGTCGGGCCTGGACAGCTCGCCAACGCCGAGCAGGCTCTCCGCGAGGCCCGCCGACCGCGTGATCACTTCCAGGTTCTCCTGCCGCAACGAGAGCGCGCGCTCGGCGAACACAACGCGGGCGTGCGCCCGCCGCACGTTGGCGACGAGGCGGAGCGCCGCGTCGCTGACGCTCAGGATCTGCGATCGCAGCGTCGTCTCCGCCGAGTCGATCGCGGCCGGGCGCCGCCAGAGCCACGCGAGCTGCTGCATGAGCGCGACCGCGAGAGGTTCGCCGCCGAGCCCGTCGATCGGGAGACCGACGGCCACGGTGATGATCGGGTTCGGCAGCAGGTGGGCCTGCACGAAGTCGGCCCGTGCGGCCACGATCGCCTCGACGGCGGCGCGGAGCTCGCGGTTGTTGCGCAGGGCGACGTGCACCGCGGTGTCGGACGCGAGCGGTGCGCGCCCGTCCCAGGCGTCGCTGCGCTCGTTCCAGGGGCGCTCCCAGCCGGGCTCGATCCCGGCGCGCGCCGCCACCGGCCCGGCGGCCGAGCGGAGGTCGGCGGTCGGGTCCGGAGAGACGCACGCCGGCAGCATCAATACGAGGAGAACACGCGCGGTGAAACGCATGACGTGGCTCCCGAACTCGTCGTGTCTTGAAGGGTCGTGTCCTGGAGCGAGGCCCGATCCGCGGTCGGGAAGAACCGCGGATCACGACGCAGCCCCTCCGCACGGACGCGCAACGCGACACCGCTCTGGTCGGTGCGCGGCGTTCTGCGGAGGGGGGAGGGAGCGACGGCTAGACGATGAGCGCGCAGCGAAGGCGCAGCAGCGTCGGCGGCGCGACGTACGGGGTCGGCGGAGCGGCCTGTGCCGCCACGAACATCGCGGGCGTCGCCGGCAGCACCGGCGGCGCGGGCGTGACCGCCAGCACGTCCGCGATATCGGGCGGCGGCAGCGTCACGCCGTCCTTGAGACCGGAGCCCTTGACGCAGCACGACTTGCAGCCCTTCGCGGGTGCGGACGGGCGATCGTCGCCGGGCGCGTCGTCGCAGTTCGTGCAGCAGTCCCCGCTCTCGGCGGCGACCGCCGGCGCGGACATGTCGTCCTGCGCCGCGAACCCGTGGAGCAGGAAGTGAGCCTGGCAGCAGCACACCGACACGCTCATCGCGAGCACGAAGGTGACGACTTCCCGTAGATGGTTCGATCGCAGGCGTCGCATCGGCGTGAGAAGTATACCGGTCAGCGTACGGGACCGGCACCTCATTGCTATCGGCGCGACGGAAGGGGGTCTTTGGCGGCGGCGGGTTGTCGGCCGCGCGGGGCCTCCACGCCCAGGGTCTGATAATGAGACAGAACCGGGTACGATGCGCGGGCATGAAGCGACCGGACCCCGACGAGGCGGCCCTCCGTGAGCGTCTTGCCGCGATCCCGAGGGCGGCGCGACTCGACTTCCTGGCGAACCTGCCGCGTGACGAGCAGGTGCGGTACAGACGCATCCTCCCGCCGGAGGACGTCCGGAAGCTCACCGAGCACGTCGATCGCCTCGTGCGCGCGCGACGCAGACCGACGCTCGAGTCGTGGCTCGCGGAGGCGCGGGCCGGCCGCGCGACCACGCCGGAGGCGATGGTAGAGGTCCTGCGCGAGGCGTTCGACTCGCTGCGGCCGCAGGACGCGGCGTGGATCCGGCGTATGGACGAGACGGCGTCGGCGAGCGGCTTCTCGAAGCGGCAGCAGCAGGTGATCCGCGCGATCTACGAGCGGTACTTCGTCGATCGCGGCGTGTCCGGACCGGAGCCTTGATCCGGGACCACGCGGACGCCTGCCCGTGCGGAACGGGGCGGCTTCCCGGTGGCGGACCGGGCCGCCACGCGTGATAAAGACCCGTAGGGAGCGCCTCGCCGAAGCCCGGCTTGCGTTACGCGCCCGCCCGACGCGCCGGATGAGTCCGCCGCGACCGGGCCGGAGCGTGGCTGCGGCCTCGGCGAATCGCGCCAGAGAGTCGCCGCATGAAGACCATCATCGAGCCGTTCCGCATCAAGTCGGTCGAACCGATCCGCATGACGACCGTGGACGAGCGACGCGACCACCTGCGCAAGGCGGACTACAACCTGTTCCGCATCGCCGCGCGGGACGTGATCATCGACCTCCTGACCGACTCCGGCACGGGGGCCATGAGCAGCGAGCAGTGGGCCGGCGTGATGCGCGCGGACGAGTCGTACGCCGGCGCGACCAGCTACTACCGGTTCCGCGAGACGATCGAGCGGCTGACCGGCTCGCACCACGTCCTGCCGACTCACCAGGGGCGGGCCAGCGAGCGCATCCTCGTCGAGGTGGTTATCGGCAGCGGCAACGCGGGCCGGGGGAAAATCGTGCCGAACAACGCCCACTTCGATACGACACGCGCGAACATCGAGCACAGCGGCGCGAAGGCGATCGATCTCCTCACGCCGGAGGGACGCGATCCGAAGTGCGCCGCGCCGTTCAAGGGCAATCTCGACGTCGGGCGGCTCGAGACGCTGCTCGCGGAGCGCGCCGACGACGTGCCGATGGTCATGATCACGCTGACCTGCAACAGCAACGGCGGCCAGCCCGTCTCGCTCGAGAACCTCCGCGCGGTCCGGGCCGTCTGCGACCGGTACGGCAAGCCGCTCTTCCTCGACGCGTGCCGCTTTGCCGAGAACGCGTGGTTCATCAGGCAGCGCGAGCCCGGGCAGCAACACCGCTCGCCGCGGGACATCGCGCTCGAGCAGTTCGAGATCGCCGACGGCGCCACGATCTCCGCGAAGAAGGACGGCCTCGTGAACATCGGCGGCGTGCTGCTCCTCCAGAACGAGGACCTCTTCCGCCGGGCGTGCAACCTCCTGATCCTCACCGAGGGATTCGTCACCTACGGCGGGCTCGCCGGGCGCGATCTCGAGGCGATGGCGATCGGGTTCGACGAGGTGCTTCACGAGGACTACCTCAACTACCGGATCAGCTCGGTCGACTACCTCGGCCGCGAGCTGCTGCGGGGCGGCGTCTCGATCGTCGAGCCGCCGGGAGGTCATGCCATCTACATCGATGCGCGCGACTTCTGCCCGCACATCCCGCACGACGAGTTTCCCGGCCAGGCGGTGGCGTGCGGCCTCTACGAGATCGGCGGGGTCCGCGGCTGCGAGATAGGTCCGGTGATGCTCGGCCCGCACGCCGTGAACGACCTTGTGCGTCTGGCGATCCCGCGACGCACGTACACCCAGTCCCACATGGACTACGTCGTCGAGGTCGTCCTGTCGCTCAGGGAGCGCGCGCACGAACTGCGCGGTTTCCGCATCCTGGAGCAGGCCGACGAGCTTCGGCATTTTACGATCAGGCTGGAGCGTCTCGCGCGTCGCGAGACGAAGAGACCGGAGCCGGTGTCATGAAGAAGCGATCATGGGCGGAACCCTACAAGATCAAGATGGTCGAGCCGCTGCACATCCGCAGCCGCAGGGAGCGCGAGATCGCGATCGCGGAGGCCGGGTTCAACCCGTTCCTGCTGCGCAGCGAGGACGTATACATCGATCTGCTCACGGACTCCGGCACCAACGCGATGAGCGACCGGCAGTGGGCCGGTCTCATGCTCGGGGACGAGGCGTACGCCGGCTCGCGGAACTTCTATCACCTCGAGCAGGCGGTGCGCACGCACTACGGCTTCAAACACGTCATACCGACCCACCAGGGTCGGGGCGCCGAGCACATTCTCAGCCAGATCTGCATCAGGCCCGGCGACGTGGTCCCCGGGAACATGTACTTCACGACGACGAAGTTCCACCAGGAGCTGGCGGGCGGAGCGTTCCACGACGTCATCGTCGCCGAGGCGCACGATCCCGGGAGCGAGTTCCCGTTCAAGGGTAATGTCGATCTCGGGAAGCTCGAGCGTCTCATCGACGAGGTCGGCGCGGAGCGGATCCCGTATCTCTCGCTCGAGACGAACGTGAACATGGCGGGCGGCCAGCCGTGCAGCGTCGCGAACATCCGCGCGGCGTGCGAGCTCTGCCACCGGCGCGGGATCCTCGTGTTCCTCGATGCGACACGCGCGGTCGAGAACTGCTACTTCATCCGCCAGCGCGAGGCGGGGTACGCGGACCGCGCGCTCGCGGATATCCTCCGTGAGATCTGCTCGTACGCGGACGGATGCACGGTCTCCGCCAAGAAGGACTGCCTGGTCAACATCGGCGGCTTCCTCGCCGTCAACGACGACGACCTCGCCGAGGAGGCGCGCAACCTGTGCGTCGTCTACGAGGGCCTGCACACTTACGGCGGCCTCGCCGGACGCGACCTCGAGGCGATGGCCATCGGCATCGAGGAATCGCTCGAGCTCGAGCACATGCACGCGAGAATCGGCCAGGTCGAGTACCTCGGGGAGCAGCTCATCCACGCCGGCATACCGATCGTGCGCCCCATCGGCGGTCACGGCATCTTCGTCGACGCCGCGCGGTTCCTGCCCCACGTGCCCCGCGCGCAGTTCCCCGCCCAGGCCCTCTCGGCGGCGCTGTACGTCGACGCGGGCATCCGCGGGATGGAGCGCGGCGCCGTCTCGGCCGGTCGCGATCCCGCGACGGGGGAGGACGTGTTCCCGTCGCTCGAGCTGTTGCGGCTGACGATCCCGCGACGCGTGTATTCGCAGGCGCACATGGACGTCACGGCCGAGTCGATCATCGCGCTCCACGAGGAGCGCGACGGCGTCGGCGGGCTGCGCTTCACGCACGAGCCGAAGCGGTTGCGGTTCTTCCAGGCGCGTTTCGCGCCGGTCGGGGCGTGGGGGCTGCTGCAGGGCGCGGGGACGACGCGGGCACGACTCGATCCCGGATGGTCGTCGGGGTTGACGCCGGCGGAGCGGGACGCCGCACCGCCCCTGCCGTCCCCCGGGTCCTGAAATCGCCGCATCGAACGCCCTACAAGGGGGTAATAACCCTGTGCGGGAGGGCTATCACTGCGCGGCACCGGTCGTTCCGGCCCGCGGCGACGGACAACCCTCTGGAGGATCTACGAATGCAGCGTTCAATCGGAAGACTCTTGGCGATCGGCCTGGCCGCGGTGGTCGCGGCCTTTCCCGGCACGGCGGTGATGGCCCAGGATGCGCGACCGGACCGGGTCGAGACACTGATCGAAGCGGCGGAACAGGCACAGCAGAACGCGGACTGGCGCGAGGCCATCGCGGCCTGGAAGGCGGTCACGGAGGCGGAGCCCGACAACGGGACCGCCTGGTTCAACCTCGGTTACTGCCTGCACGCGGACGGCCAGCTCGAGAAGGCGATGCGGGTTCACAAGCGCGCCGCGGAGTTCGACCGGTTCGAGGGCATCGCGCTCTACAACCTCGGCTGCGCCTACGCCCTCGCGGGACGTGAAGGCCAGGCGTTCGACGCGCTCGAGGCGTCGGCGAAGGCCGGTTTTGACGTCGCGGGTTCGGCCGCCGGCGACAGCGACCTCGACAGCCTGCGCGATGACCCGCGCTTCGAGGTGTACGCGCACGGCCGGCGCCCCGGCGGTGGAATGAGCTTCGGCGGCGGCGACGACATCGGCGCGATGATCGGAGAGGTGTTCGGCGCGATCCGGTCCTTCCTCGCCGAGAACGCGCCGAAGACGGAGGAGATGTTCCTCGAGCTTGCCGAGCAGGCGGCGAAGACGATGCAGATGCTGCACAAGGAGCTGTCGGAGAACGAGCAGCTCGCGCCCCTCGCCCGGATGCTCGAGCAATGGATGGGCGGCGGACGCGATCACCACGCGACCGCCGGGCGCGAGCACGCGCACGCCCACGACGCCCACGACGCCCACGACG
>CAZXBB010000069.1:0-2240 GCA_964638815.1 uncultured Isosphaeraceae bacterium | reverse complement strand
CGCCCCGCCCGACTCCGCCTCGGTCCGACGGTTTACCTCGGCCAGGAAACCGGCCACGTCCGTGGCCGGCTCGGAGGCGACGAGATCTTCGGCGAGCTCCAGGAGCGTCACGACCGCCACGTGCCGCTCGCGTGCCGCGTCCCCGTCGGGCTCGGCATCCCGACGGACGCCCAGCTCCCGTTCGAATGCCTCCGCCAGCCGGGCCGGGAGGTCGTCCTCCGCCGTTTCCGCCACCCGTCGGGCGTCCGATCGCCGATCGAGCGTCGCGGCCACGCGCAATGCCCGCCGCACCTCCGGCCGCGAGAAGAACCGCTCCCCGCGGACGTGGAACGGGATCCCAGCCGCGCCCAGGCCCGCCTCGAGCGTGGGAAGCTGGGCATTGGTGCGCACGAGGACGGCCATGTCGCCGTGCGCCGTGCCGTCCCGCGCCAGCGCGCGGACCGCGGCGGTGATCCCGGTGAGCTCGGCGTCGTCCGTGTCGAACCCCACGATCTGCGGAGCAGGTCCCCCATCGAGCGTCGCGACGAGCCGTTTCTCCGGCCGTGCCCCCGTCCCCGGGGCGCGCTCGTTGCGCGCCGACCGTCCGGCCGCGAGGACGCGGTTCGCAAGGCCCAGGACCTGCGGGGTCGAGCGGAAGTTGCTCTCCAGCTGCACGATCCGGGCGTGCGGGTAGCGTGCCGGGAAGCCGGTCAGGTAGTCGCTCGTCGCCCCGGTGAACGTGTAGATGGTCTGGTCCTCGTCGCCGACGACGGCCAGGTCGTCGCGGCCCCCCAGCCAGGCGTCGAGGAGCGCCTGCTGGAGCGGGTTCGTGTCCTGGTACTCATCTACCGAGAACCAGCGGTAGCGTGCTCGGACCTCGGCTGCGACCCCCTCGTCGCTCTCGATCAGCTCCACGGTGAGCCCCAGCATGTCCTCGAAGTCGATGAGCCCTGCCCGCTCGCGTGCCCGCTCGTAGTCGCGATACAGCCGCGCCATCAGGTCTGGCGGCAGCGGGCCGTCGTGACCCTGCGCCACGACCCCCTGGGCGTAGGCGGCCGGCGAGATCCGGCGCGCCTTGGCCCATTCGATCTCCGCCGCCAGGTCCCGGACGGCGAGATAGCGGTACCCGCCCGGCAAAGAGCGCGCCAATGGGACGAGCAGCGACGCCTTCGACGACAGCACGCCGGGCAGGTCGCGGTCGTGGATCCGCGGCCAGAAATGCCGGAGCTGGCGCAGGGCTGCGGCGTGGAACGTGAAGGCCGACACGCCCCGCCGGCCCGCGGCCGCGAGACGGTCGCGCATCTCCGTTGCAGCCTTGTCCGTGAACGTGACGACCAGGACGTCGGACGGACGCACGGCCTCGACCGCGAGGGCATACGCGACGCGGCGCGTGATCACGCGGGTCTTGCCCGTCCCGGCTCCAGCGAGGATGCAGACCGGCCCGCGGACCGTGGTGACCGCCTCGCGCTGAGCAGGATCCAGGTCGGCGAGGAGGGCATCCGCGTCGGGCGTGGGCATCTGCCCGATCGTAGCGCCGCGTGCTGCACTGGGCCTTCATCGCGGTGCGTCCGGTCGAAGCAACCGCGAAATGGCGCTTGCGACGGTCGACAAGGGGACTACGATGCTTCCATTCGCCGACCGCCGCTCGCGCGGGAGGGAACGGAGAGGGAGACAACAGCCCATGAGCGAACAAATGACCGCGCCGCCCGCCCCCGCGCCAGCCCCCGCAGTGCAGTCCTCAGGATTCGTCTACGCAGACGTTCCGAATCGGGCGATCGCCTACATCATCGACGCGATCATCGTCTTCGTCGGCATCGTCGTGATCGGCATCGTCCTCGCCGCCATCGGACTCGCAACGACCACGATCACGCCAGGCGCGGTCGCCGAGACGAACTACGTGGCGACGATCATCCTCGGATTGGTCGGTATCGCCATCAGCGGGGCGTACTTCGTCTACACCTGGACTTCGATGCGGGCAACGGTTGGCATGAAGCTCCTCGGCATGCAGATCGGCAACGCCGGTGACGGTCAAACGCTCACCACGGACCAGGCGCTCCGGCGCTTCGCGGCGCTCAGCGCCCCTTCTGTCCTCGCACAGGTGTTCCAGCCGGTGCCGCTCATCGGTCTCGTACTGTCGCTCGCGGCCTTGGGCTGGATCATCTACCTGCTCTACACCACCGCGAAGAGCCCGACCAAGCAGGGCTGGCACGACGTGTTCGCGAACACGCAGGTGGTCAAGGCCGCAAGGTCCGTCTAAGGGA